>NZ_JBHNZD010000028.1:0-66597 GCF_054960375.1 Alteromonas sp. G4i35
CACTTGAAGCCATTGCTTCTTAGTGACTCACCCTGTTCGAGTGAGGTGCGCATTATACGCTGGAAGTTTTCGTTGTCAACACTTTTTGAAAATTTATTTTCTAAAGCGTTTCTTCTAAACTCCCGTCCTTACTGGCCTATAAAGGTAGTAGAGACTTACTTCAGGAGGCTTGCTGTTTTGCTTTTCCCCCGAAGCGGATGCGCATTTTAGGGAAATGAGCGCTCACGTCAACAAGTATTTTAAAAAAATCCTTATTTTTCGATCGTTTGCATAAACAATGCGCAATACGTTCATAAAAACCACTAATTCACCGCGCTTTTCACGATCTATAAGGTTAGTTAATTGGTAAGTCACGCTGTGTACTATAAATTAATAGAGCAGTATTTGAACGTGTACGTGGATTATTGAGGGGTTGGCATGAAGGTTTCTGAATTTAAAACCGCTGGAAAACTCATAACGGGTCTTGGCGCTATTAAAGCCCTCACGGATGAAATGGCGAGATTATCCATAAAGGAATGTGCCATCGTTACTGACAAGGGCGTTTCTTCATCTGGTCTTCTTGATCAACTACTCACACTATTACCCTCTTCACCCTTACTTATTATTGATGACATTCCACCAGAGCCTGAAGTGAATATCATAGAAGATAAGTTAGCGATACTTCGTGAGAAGCAAGTAGACGGAATTATTGCTCTTGGTGGAGGTAGCGCTATTGATAGTGCAAAAGTACTTGCAGCTACATACGATCATACTGGCTCCCTCAGTGAACTCTTCGGTGAAAATACGCTTTCAAAACGGCGTTTGCCTCTTATTGTTATCCCCACTACTGCCGGTACAGGTTCAGAAGTTACCAATATTGCTATCTTGTCAGATCCGATAGCACAGATGAAAAAAGGAATTGTTAGCCACTGCTTGCTACCCGATGTTGCGATCGTTGCACCTGAAATGACAAAAACCTGCCCCCCGTCCATTACAGCAGCGAGCGGTATAGACGCATTCGTTCACGCGCTTGAAGCTTATATAAGTGTAAATGCCAGCCCAATTACCGACGCATTAGCAGAGAAAGCACTGAAGCTTATCTTTAATTCATTACTTCACGCTTATAACAATGGTGAGAACTTAGCAGCACGTGAAGATATGGCCACCGGCAGTTTAATGGCCGGTCTTGCGTTTGGAAACGCGGGCGTGGGTGCAGTACATGCCTTAGCTTATCCACTAGGCGGGCGCTTTCATTTATCACATGGCATGAGTAACGCGGTAATGCTACCTCATGTGTTGAAAGTAAATGCGCCGTTCTGCCAAGACAAACTTTATTGTGTGGCTAAGCTTTTAAAGGTATGTGAGCGCCACCACTCAAAAGAGGAAGCAATTAAACTATTATTAGTTGCTATAGAAAAACTGTGTCGCGACGTAGACATTCCCGCTTCACTCACCCACTTTAATATTCCACCTTCTTGTGTAGGTGAATTAGCAGAAGAGGCGAGTAAAGTAACTCGCCTTCTTCGCAATAATCCCAAGCAATTGAGTATTGAAGAGATTGAAGATATCTATCGGCTTGCTTTTTAAAGTGGTCTTACCCACATATTTTTAAAGCTTACTAAATTGCCGTGATCTTGCAATTGAAGCGGCGCGCATCCGTGAGCTTTGTACTTAGGTGCACCGATCCATTCTGTTGTCCCTTGAATTTCAGTATGGTTCTGAACCACTACGCCGTTATGTATTACCGTAACATAACCTTTCGTTGCTAGCGCTTCACCGTTAAAGGTAGGCGCTTTATATATGATGTCGTAAGTTTGCCATTCGCCAGGCGCCTTCATAGCGTTAACTAAAGGAATAGTTTGCTTATATACGCTTGCCGCTTGTCCATTTGGATAGGTCTTATTCTGATATGAGTCTAAGACTTGAATTTCATATCGCTGCTGCAGGAAGATACCACTATTATTGCGCTGTTGTCCTTCCATACCTGCTTCTGGCTGTGGCGCTTTCCACTCTACGTGCAACTGAACATCACAGAACTCTGCTTTCGTTTTGATATCGCCTGTTCCCGGCTTCACTGTTAGAACACCGTTTTCCAGCGTCCACTTAGCATCACCTTTCTTTATTGAAGTCCAGTTAGATAAGTCATCACGAATTAAAGAGATGGCATCAGAGGGCACGCCTGCCTTATCAAAAGAAACCACTTCAGGAACAGGTTCCCAAACTTCCGTTTTAGCGGCCTGTTGTTCTCGGGTTAAACGCGATTCGCTTTTTTCAGTATCTGCATCTGTCGTTGCGCATGCAGAAAGTGGCATAAGCAAAGCCACAGTTGAAGCGACGAGTGTTTTATTCATAGTGTCAGTACCTTGTTTTATCCGTTGTATAACTGTGTTGTGTTTGGCTGCTCGATAGCGCAGGTTTAGGTTGCCCACGCTTTGTCGCCCTTTTTATAAGGGAATGCACCGTCGTAACGTCCAGGAATAGCCACATATCGAAGTACTTTAGTCGCGCCAACTTGAGACGTGAAAAAGCAATAAAGTGTTAGCTGTTTTAGTAGCGTAAAGTAGTGAGGGGTAGGCTCATCGGTGCCTGGCTCCCACTGACTTGGCTTTCCTGTTTCAACACCTTGATAAACACCGTTAGCAAGATTCGCTGCTTTTGCTTCTACATCCAGGTCGTTAAATAAAGCCTCTCGTTCTTGCTTGGTAAGCTGAACAAATTGCTTGTTGAAACGACTTTGACTTAACGAAGATATTTTCTTAATGCCATCGAGAAAGGTCTTTTGAAGTAAAGGTGTGTAGCAATCGGTTACCAACACAGCCATTGTCGCGCCAACGTTGGCTGCTTTTGCTCCAGGCGTGTCAGTTTGAGGAATGATCACCTCACCCATTTCATTCAGCAAGGCCACATCTTTTTCATTAAATAATGTGTCGCTAAGCGGTACAGCGGGCACATCTGTGTAGGCAAGTACATTACCTGCGAACAATGCTGTGCCTGTAGCAGTTGCGATGAGTTTAAGTAGTTCTCTGCGTTCCATTATAGATTTCCTCGCTTTAACTCTTCTACGGCAAAGTCTGCGGCTCTTGCCGTTAGTGCCATATAGGTCAGTGAAGGGTTAACACAACTGCCTGATGTCATTGCTGCGCCATCGGTTACGAATACGTTCGGTGCATCCCACACTTGGTTGTGTGCGTTAAGTACTGAGCTTTTGGGGTCTCTTCCCATACGCGCCGTACCCATTTCATGAATGCCCATACCAGGTGCGTAGTCTGCATCCCAGCCTTGAACATTTTTAAGGCCAGCCGCTTCAAACATCTCAATAGCGTCTTGCTGCATGTCCTTACGCATCTTAAGCTCGTTTTCTTTAATCTCTACATCCATTGCGAGTACTGGTAAGCCCCATTTGTCGGTGACTTTTTTATTCAAGTACACTTTGTTCTCGTGATACGGAAGAATTTCGCCAAACGCTGTCATGCCTATTGTCCAAGGACCTGGCTCGGTTATCGCATCTTTAAGCCCAGCACCTATACCAAGTTCAGCTATGTCTTTGCGCCAACCTGAACGGCTTGCGCCGCCTTGATAACCAAATCCACGCAAGTAATCTCGCTTATCACTTCCCCAGTTTCTAAACCTTGGCACATAGAAGCCACTCGGTCTGCGACCGTAGGTATATTTGTCGTCAAAGCCTTCTACGTCTGCCGAAGCACCTACTCTAAAGTGGTGATCCATAACGTTGTGACCCAACTCGCCGCTGCTGCTTCCTAAGCCACCGTCCCATACGTCTGTGGCAGAATTCATCAGTACCCACGCCGAGTTAAGTGCTGACGCATTTACAAAGATGATCTTGCTTTTAAATACATAGGTCTCGTTGGTTTCAGCATCGATAATTTCAACGCCAGTCGCACGTTTCTTGTCTTTGTCGAACAAGATCTCTTTTACTATCGAAAAAGGTCGAAGGGTTAAGTTACCTGTTTTAACCGCAGCTGGAAGCGTAGATGCTTGTGTACTGAAGTAGCCACCGAAAGGACAACCCAACCAGCACTTATTGCGGTATTGGCAATGAACACGCCCTTCTTCGGGCTTGCTTTGTGTCATGTTTGAAGTGCGGCCATGCACCATGTGCCGCGCGCCTTCATAGGCCTTTTTCACCCGCGCCGCGACACTTTCCTCTACAATATTCATTGGCATTGGTGGCTGGTATACACCATCAGGCAATACATCTAAGCCATCGCGATTACCACTGATACCCGCGAATTTTTCTACGTAGTCATACCATGGCGCCAAATCGTCGTAGCGAATAGGCCAGTCGACAGCAATGCCTTCTTTAGCATTGGCTTCGAAATCTTCTTTGTTCAAACGGTAGCTTTGGCGTCCCCACAACAGTGAGCGTCCACCTACGTGGTAACCTCTGTACCAGTCGAAGCGCTTGTCTTCGGTATAAGGGTTTTCTTTTTCATTTGCCCACATACCGTACGTTTTTTCATTTAGCGGGTAGTCGCGCTTAAGCACGGGATAATCCACTTTCATTGCTTGAGTAGGCAAGTCTCGGTGAGGAAAATCCCAATCTTCTTTGTGCGCATTTTTATAATCTTTAATGTGCTCGATATTTTGGCCACGTTCTAACATGAGCACTTTTAGGCCCTTCTCAGTTAGCTCCTTAGCAGCCCAACCGCCACTGATACCAGATCCAATAACTATTGCATCATATTCGTTACTCGCCATAACACGTCCTTAAAACTTAATTCGTCGCTGTGCCTGTTCGCACGTTACACATCACAGATATGGATCGCTTGTTGTAGCGACGCTATTCTGTTGGCTTTGGTTTTCGGTGTGGGTATAAACTCTTGTGCTAAGTAGCCTTTAAATCCGGTCTCGACAATGGCTTTAGCAATTGCTTCGTAATTGAGTTCTTGTGAAGCATCTATTTCGTGACGCCCAGGTACGCCGGCCGTATGGTAATGGCCAAAGTACTGATAGTTATCTCGAATAGTTCGGATGATATCTCCCTCATTAATTTGCATGTGGTAGATATCGTAAAGCAGTGAGAAGTGCTTAGAACCTAGGCGTTTGCAAAGTTCTATCGCCCATGCAGAATTGTCGGCCATGTAATCAGGGTGGTCGACTTTGCTGTTAAACAGCTCCATGAAAATCACTACGTTGCGTTTTTCAGCATGAGGTAAAATGCGTTTTAACCCTTTAACCGCATTTTCCAGTCCATCTTCTCGTGACATGCCTCGGGCGTTGCCGCTAAAGCAGATAAGGTTTGTATAACCTGCATCAGCGACCAAATCGATGTGCTTTATATAACGCGCTTCTAGTTCGTCGTGGAGCTCACTGTGAATGAAGCCGTCTTCAAGACTTATCTCGGCGCCGTTACACATAGAAGAGTCGATGCCGTACTGCTTTAGCACAGGCCAATCTTCAGGGCCTACCAAGTCAATGGCTCCAAATCCTAATTGCTTAACGGTTTGGCACAACTCTTCAATGCTTAAATCGCCGTAGGTCCATCGGCTTACCGAATGGTTTACATTTCCTTTAAGCGGCGTATTCATGGTGTTGCTACCTTTCGTGCCGTTTGTACTCGCTATAGCAGGCATCGCAGTGGCTAAACCAGCTGCTGCTAACCCTGTTCCGGCAATGCCTGCCCCTGTCATAGCCATACTTTGAAGTAATTTTCTGCGGGTAATGTTATGCATCTGCGTTCACCTTTTCCTTTCTGAACAGAATGGCGAATAGCACTAACACAACCGCGGCAAACCCTGCTGGGAATAACCAGACCTGCTGCCAACTATGCGCACCGGTTTCCATCGTGTAGGTATCGGTAATTGCGCCTGCCACTGCAAAGCCCACCAGCATACCTACGCCATATGTCGCTAAGGTAATTAGCCCCTGCGCTGCACTTTTTACGTTTTCTCCCGCCTTTGCATTGGTATAAATTTGCCCTGATACAAAGAAGAAGTCGTAACAAATACCGTGCAGTGCAATACCAACAATAAGCATGAACAAGCCTTCGTCAGCGTTTCCGAATGCGAACAGTGCATAACGTACAACCCACGCTGCCATGCCTATCACTAACGTGGCTTTAATGCCGAAACGGTTCAAAAATACCGGCAGGGCCAACATGAACAACACTTCGGAAACTTGACCTAGTGTCATTTTGCCCGTTGCATTTTCAACGCCTATTTCAGTAAGGAAAGGGTTTGCATTCTGGTAGTAAAACGCCAGCGGAATACAAATAAGTACAGATGAAAGAAAGAATACAAAGAAGTGTTTGTCTTTTAACAGTGCCAACGCGTCCAAGCCAAGAATGTCGCGAATAGTTACCGCTTTACCGCTAGATTGAGGTGGCGTGTTTGGCAGTGTAAAACTGAATACGCCCAACATTAGCGAGGCAACGCTGCACAATAAGAACGTGTTTTTGAGCATACCATCGGCAATAGACTGTGCAGAATCCCATGAGAAGACATAGCTAATCATAAGGCCTGCCACAATCCAGCCGATAGTGCCCCACACACGAACTTTTCCGAACTCTTTTGACGGGTCGACCATTTGTCCGAATGACACTGAGTTAACCAATGCAAGCGTAGGCATGTATGCAATCATGTATGCCAACACATAAGGGTAAAAGCTGGCAAAATCATTCGCTTGGTACATACAGTACATAAGCACGGCGCCAACAATGTGTAGTAATCCGAGGATCTTTTCTGCATTAAAGAACCGGTCAGCAATAAGGCCCACAATAAAGGGGGCAATGATGGCGCCCCAACTTTGGGTTGAGAAGGCCATGCCAATTTGCCCACCATTGGCAGACAGGGTATTCGATAGATACGTGCCTAATGTTACAAACCAGCCTCCCCAAATGAAGAACTGAAGGAACATCATCAAACTAAGGCGTAGGGTTATCATAGTTATTGTTATCCTATTGATGGCGCTTAGCGCTCAAGGCCTAAAATACGATTATTCTTCGCTTCGCTAACGTCTCCACCAGCAAAGTCGTCAAACGCATATTTGCTTGGCTCGATAATGTGTGAAGCGATAAACGGTGCGCCTTCTGCCGCGCCTTGCGCACTGTCTTTTAAGCAGCATTCCCACTCTAGTACTGCCCAACCTGTGAAGCCATACTGGGTGAGCTTGCTGAAAATACCTTTGAAGTCGACCTGGCCGTCGCCAAGGGAACGGAAACGTCCCGCGCGGTCTTGCCAGTCTTGATAGCCGCCATATACACCGTTTCTACCGTTCGGATTGAATTCGGCGTCTTTAACGTGAAACATTTTGATCCGGCTGTGGTAGCGGTCAATGAAGTCAAGGTAGTCAAGCTGCTGTAAAACAAAGTGACTTGGATCGAAAAGAATATTTGCTCGCGGGTGGTTATCTACCGCTTTTAAAAACTGTTCGAACGAAGCGCCATCGTGCAGGTCTTCCCCAGGGTGAATTTCGTAGCATACGTCAACACCCGCATCGTCGAATGCATCGAGGATGGGTTTCCAACGCTTGGCTAATTCAGCAAAGCCTTGCTCAACCAAGCCAGTAGGACGCTGAGGCCACGGGTAAACCAAGTGCCACATTAGTGCACCAGAAAAGGTAGCGTGAGCTTTCAATCCCAAGCGCTTACTGGCAATAGCCGCACATTTGAGCTGATTAATTGCCCATTCGGTTCGCTCTTGTGGCTTGCCGTGTAAGTGTGCCGGCGCAAAGTTATCGAATAACTCGTCGTAAGCGGGGTGAACCGCCACTAGTTGACCTTGTAAGTGCGTCGAAAGCTCAGTGATTTCTACGCCTGCGTCTTTACAAATTTTAGCAATGTTGTCGCAGTACTCTTGGCTCTCCGCTGCTTTTTCTAAATCGAACAGACTAGGATCAGTAGGTACCTGTATTCCCTTGTAACCAAGCGACGCAGCCCACTTCGCCATATTTTCGAGCGTATCGAACGGCGCTTCTTTTCCCATGAACTGAGCAAGGAAGATAGCCGGCCCTTTTATAGGTTGTTGATTAGTAGCCATAAACGCTCACCTTTTTCATTGTATGTTTTAATTGCATTACTGCGTTCCTTCCTGACTGACCGACTCCCATTTGGTGTCGCTGTCAGTACTGGCAAGCATGGCATCTATAAATACCATTCCGCGTATGCCTGAATTTATTCCTGGAACGCCATCAGCTTTGCCTTTTTGATTCGCGCGTACCGCTTTAGCAAAATCGGTATACAAGTTTGCCATTGCTTCTAAGTAGCCCTCTGGGTGGCCAGCTGGAACACGGCAACGTGCAGATGCAGCATCACATAACCCAACTTGACCTTGGCCGGCTCTATACACTTGATAAGGGGCATCAACAGGGCGATAGATAACGGAGTTTGGTTCCATTTGACGCCACTCCAAGCCGCCTTTGTCACCGTAGACGCGGATCTTCAATGCGTTTTCTTCACCTGCACAAACCTGTGAAGCAATCAACACGCCTGACGCGCCCTTCTTAGTTTTAATAAGCGCGGCGCCGTCGTCATCTAAACGACGTCCTTCAACATGGGTGTTTAACTCGCCACATAACGAGGTAACACTATCGTTTAATACAAACTCAACAAGTCCAAAGGCATGAGTGCCGATGTCGCCCATTGCGCCCGTTGCGCCAGAAATTGCTGGGTCGGTACGCCACTGCGCTTGCTTATTGTGCGTTTCTTCTTCGCCAGACAACCAGCCCTGTGGATACTCAACATACACTTTTCGAATTTTGCCCAGCTTACCGCTTTCAACGAGATGACGTGCTTGCCAAACCATAGGATAACCAAGGTAGGTATGAGCCAAGCCGTATAGCGATTCACTGGCGTGAATAACATCTTGAAGCTCTTTTACTTCTGCAAAGCTAACGCCTGCTGGTTTTTCACAGAAGACATGAAAGCCCGCCTTTATTGCGGCAAGTGAAATAGGTACGTGAAGATGATTAGGCGTTACGATAACCACAACCTGCATGCGCTGCTGCTCAGGTAATTTGGCTTCTTCTTCTAACATTGACTGCCAGCTATCGTATGTACGCGATGTTGATACGTTCAATGCAGAAGCAGTACGCGTATTATTTTCTTCGTTGCGGCTAAATGCGCCACACACCAACTGGTAGTTCCCATCTAACCCTGCGGCATGACGATGCACGGCACCGATAAACGCGCCTTCCCCGCCTCCGATCATTCCCATTCGAATTGGTTGCATTGAAATTCCTCTGTGTGCAAACGCACTATTGGTGTTACTAATGCCACAAAATGTAACCCGTTACATTTTAATGGTCAATACAAAAAACAGCATTTTATTAATCTAAAGTTTACAAATGGCGAGGTAATACCGGGGCTTTACTATCTTTAACCACCTATTCCTGCACCAAATTTGAACATTACACTAGCTCAGATTTACATAAATCCTACAAATAACCTTTGACGTTTTAATGAAAGTGCGTATTCTTTTGCCTAAAATGAAAACGGTTACATATTAATTTCACGTAAATTTTGAATTCGCTACCATCGTATAGACCACACCTCTACTGGGTTAGGTTTACAATGCGCGAGTGAATTAACAAACAACAATAACGTAAATGGCAAATATTAGAGATGTAGCAGATAGTGCCGGCGTGTCCGTCGCTACCGTATCAAGAACATTGCAACAACCTGAGCGTGTTTCTCCTAAAACGCGCAATAAGGTGATGGCCGCTGTTCAGGCAGTTGGATATAAACCTAACTTAATGGCAGTTAAGTTTCGTTCGGGAAAAACGCACAATTTAGTGGTACTGGTGCCTACGGTAGCAAACGTATTTTTTGCCCGTGTTATTAGCGGTATGCAGGAAGCGGCAGCCGAACTGGGCTATTCCATTTTACTTGCCAATACGCTTGGTAATAGTGAAATAGAAAGCCATTACGCCAAGATGGTAAGTACTTCTCAGGCTGATGGGCTTATACAGTTACGTGCGCACAACCCATTTGATGCCACGATGATCAACGACAATGGCCTACTTCCCATGGTGAATGCCTGTGAGGTGATTGACGATGGCCAATATCCTGTTGTGTCGTTAGACAACCGTGCTGCAGCCAAAGCAATGACCGAGCACTTAATTTCATTAGGCCATACCCGTATAGCCATGATCAAAGGACCTAATTCAAGTCCGCTTACCCAAGAACGCTTGGTTGGATATAAAGACGCATTAGCGCAAGCCAATATTGCCTTTGATGAGAGCTTGTTGTTCCCGGGGGATTTTACATTACAGGCCGGATACAACGCAGGGGAAACCATTAGTCACCTTGAAAGTAGACCCACCGCCGTATTTTGTGAGAACGACGAAACGGCTATTGGTGCCATGCAAGCCTTCAAGCAAGCCAACCTACATGTTCCTAATGACATATCGGTGGCAGGTTTCGATGACATTGCGTTTTCAGCATTTGTCGACCCACCGCTAACCACTATTGCCCAACCTGCAGAAGAATTTGGTAGAACGGCGGTTACGCTACTGGTGGACCTTCTTAACGGAAAAATTCGCAAGGCCCCCAAAGTTATTATGCCGTTTGAACTTATTGTGCGTGAGAGCACGGGCAAAGCTTTGGGTTAATTGATGATAGCAATGCGTCATCACCAATGTACCACTACAGAAAAGGAGCAAGCAGTGAATTTAAGTAAAACAAACTTAAGTAAGACAGCAATTTTAGACGCGGCCAGTAATATTGGCTCTGGCGTTTCAAGACGACAGTTCATTAAATATTCATCTGGTTTACTGGCGGCTATGAGCGCTCCTGCTGTTTTGGCGCACGGGCATGGTAGTGATAAAGGAGCTATGATGAAGGGCATGCACAAAAGTGCTGTTGGTCTGCAGCTTTACACGCTTAGAGATATTATGAAAGTAAGTGTGCCGGCTACGCTTAAACTGGTCGCTGATGTTGGTTATTCGGAAATGGAATTTGCAGGCTACTTTGACCATAGCGCAAAGGAAATTAAGCAACTGCTTGATGACAATGGCCTAACTGCGCCTTCGGCTCATATTCAGTTAGACGCGTTCGATACTAACCTGTCACAAATTTTAGATGACGCACAAACCGTTGGTCACAAGTACTTGGTAGTTCCTTGGCTTAGCGAAGCCCAACGTGGTACGGGAATTGCGCCATACCAAGCCCTTGCCGATAAGCTAAATACCATTGGCGAAGCGTGTAAGAAGGAAGGTATTACTCTTGCCTACCACAACCACGATTTTGAATTTGAAGTACGCGACGGTAAGACACCATTAGACGTGCTTATAACTCAGACCGACCCAGACCTTGTTGCCATGGAACTGGATTTATACTGGACGGTAAAAGCAGGTAAAAACCCCGTTGATTACTTTAAGCAGTACCCAGGCCGCTTTAAACTTTGGCATGTAAAAGATTTGGCTGAAGACGGCAGTTTTGCTGATGTGGGCACAGGCACGATTAACTTTAAAGAGATATTCGCGCACGGCAAGTTAGCCGGTATTGAACATAAATTTGTAGAGCGCGATCAAACTACCGACCGCATTGCCACTATTGAGCAAGGCTTTAAAGCAGTAAGCGCACTTAATAAAGGCGTTAGCTAACGCTTTTGACCTTACCGTGGTTATAATGGGCACACAATAAAAACGTCATAATAGTAGTAATTTTATGAGTGAACTTTTCAGTGCCCTTTCTCGCGCCTTAAGCCCCTATTACACCGAAATGAGCATTATGCTTATGGCCACTATTCTAGTGGTGTACGGCGACCTGATTAACGGCCATGTAAAACGCATACTGGCACCTTACCATTTCACTATTCGCGTTAGTTTGTTTGTAGTGCTGTGTGCCTTTGGCTATGGCGCACTGACCTTGTACGGCGCACCGTTCTTAAAAAACACCCTAGCCTACTTGCCCTGGCAGTACCAAGGTGCAGGCTATGTGGCATCGTTTCTATTGATTGGTTTTTTGGCGGAACGGCGTAGGTATATTTAGTTCTTTTAGATACTACCTTTACGCTACTGTTTTATTGTATTGCTCCACAAACTTTTTGGGTGGTAAGCTCATAACCTTTTTAAAGGACGTCGAAAAATAAGCTGCGGTGCCGAAGCCAACGTCTAGGCAGGTATCTAGAATGCTATTTCCCTCTAACAGTAACGGAATAGATTTTTCGATTCTGAAGCGTGAAAGAAACTCGCTGAAGTTGTATTCAAACAACTCTGACATTCTTCGATTCAAACTTCTAGGACTTATCAATAACTGCGATGCAGCTTGGTCTCTATTGAATGATTCATTGTGGTAGTTCTTTTCCAATACTGCGATAAAGTTCAAAAAGAACGCCATATCCTTTTCGTTATCAAACTCGGGGATTTTCAGGCATCCAAATTTAAATGCAGGCTCTTCGCTTTCCTCTTCCTCGCGTTCTTTTGCCTCTCTGACCGACAATAAATGCTCCACCCTAAGAGTAATTTCCTCTTTTGATGCAGGTTTTGCCAAAAAGTAGTCCACTTTTTCTTCTAGCGCTGATTTTTCTAATTCAGTTCCGGTTTCCGCAGTTAACATCAATATAGGAATACTGGCATAGCTGACGTTACCGCGAATTTCTCTTATTAAACTCAGCCCGTCCATTTCGTGCATCATTTGATCTGTGATAACTAGATCGACAAGGTAATGCTGCATAACGTCTAACGCCTGCACACCATTTCGCGCAACTAAACAGCGATATTTGCTAGAAAACAAATCAAATAGATAAGAGCGGAACTCTCTGCTGTCATCAACTATTAATAGTGATTTCTTGTTCGATTTGGCATTTGCGGGTGACAATTTTTCAGCATGCGAATTTACATACTCAATATCATCAATGGGTAACGTTACGGTAACTTTAGTTCCAATGCCTTTTTGACTCTCTAACGCAATTTCGCCCTGGTTCAGTTCAACTAAGGTTTTCACCATTGCTAAGCCAACACCATGACCTTCATGCTCACTGCTCCCTTTAGTGAATCGCTCGAATACTTTTTTGTGAAAGTGCTCATCAATTCCTTCTCCGTCATCACTAACGATAACTTTAAGTACTTTACTATCTTGTATAGCGGCTACTTTTATTGTGCCAAGTTCTGGTGTGAACTTAATTGCATTTTGAATTAGATTTGCCAGGATTTTCTCTAAGCTGTCGTTAATGAGCGATATTTCTTTTTTCCCTTTAATACGTAACTCTAAATTCTGCCGCTTCTGCTTGGCTAATGGCTCTAGCGATAGGACGATGAATTTTATGTTGTCCGGCGAGTAGGACCTGTAGTAGTCGGCAGCAGCCAAGGCTTTAGGGACATCTTGACTCATTTGATTAATCAACTGTTCGACCCTTTTCATATTGTCCTGAACACATATCAGTTCTTTGCTCGCTGCATGAGCTGTTTTGGATATGCCTTCTAACGATCCATTGATGAGCTGAATTGGGGTGCGAAGTTCGTGAGTGATTTCGTTAATGAAGCGTTCTTTGCTGCGAAGCATCTTTTCAAATTTAGAGTGCCCGTCGGTTATTTCGTAGCGGGTAAGATGGTTGTAGAGTTTAGTAGTTTTGAATTTGTTATATAGCCTGCCTAAAACCCCTATTCTCCACAAACTCAAAACCCCAGCCAATATAAATAAATATATAGTAAAGCCGATATAAGAAGCCCAAATAGGTGGATCTATATCAAAACTAATTGTCAGTTCATTTGTAGTACTTTTATCTGCTGGAACACGGACTCTAAGAGTATGCACACCAACGTTCATATCACTTAATGTTAAATTCATTACAGGTTTATTGTGAGAAACCCAAGCGTCATCATCCAATTTAAATTCAATACTGCTGCTTTCATTGTAGAAATCACTGACGATAAAGTTGAATGTTACTTCCTTAAAGCTACTTTTAAACTTGAAGTCAAAGTCCTCAGGAAAATATGTGATATGTCGTCCTTCTCCATCTCCCCATTGAACATAACTAAGAATAGTAGACATCTCCCCAATTGAATTTGCATTGAGACTCTCAATTAGCTTTTCTTCATCCAACAGGTAACTATATTTATCCCCCTTAACTAGCACTTTTTCACCAAGCGCTTCAAAGCTCTTATACTCAAAGTCTGTATCGAAGAGTCCATAACGAATACCCACTTTAGAAGCTGAGTTGCTTATATTGGGCTTAACAAACAGGCCCATGTTAGACGCTACCCAGAGGTTTTTCCCTTCGGTAACCATGGCACCTCTAATGAACCTTAGTTTCTCTAGGCCCAATATCGTGGAAGAGCTAACTTTTCCATTTTTCTTGTTGATTTCTTTTAGTCCAGCACCTGATGTACATACCAAATAGTTTTCTTGGAACTCTATTAAACATTGAAGCCCGAACCAGCCACCTTCTTTAGAGGTAACAGTACGCCAGTTGAATTTGGACAATTGAAAATGAACGTCATCAAATTCATCAATCGCAACGATTTCTCCACCACTCAACAAAGAGCTGAAGACCACTTTTTTAGGGGCTTTAATTGTGTCACGTATGGTGTTGTTAGCGATATAGTAGTAATTGGCATCGAGTCCATCATCAAAGTAGAAATAAAAGGCATTTTTACCGGCTTCTATATAATGGGAAAACTCGCTATTGCAGAGAACAGAAGGGTCTATTTCATTGAGACGTATAAAAGCTCTTTCCTGCCAAGAGGTACAAAACTCTGCCTTGTCTTTATCCAAATGAGTATTGACTAACTCCCCACTCTTCTCGTTTAACTGAAAGAGACCTTTTTCAGTTCGAACTATAGTTCCGTTTTCATTTATTGATGTCTTTTGAATATTTTCCCTTACAACGCTCCCATTAAATGACACTAGGTTTGTCACTAGCTTTGTTTTAGGTAATGAAACTAAGCCTAATTGTGAGGAGGCGATGAGGATGGAATTGTAGGGGTCTATAGCTATTTTGGTTACTGACCTTATCGCTTCAGACGTCAATATAGGATTCATGAAAGGGGGAGCCGATAGTTTTTCATCTTCTAGCAGTAAAAGGCGACCGTCGGAAACCCAGATCACCCCATCTTCACCTTTAACCACATCTTGGATGTAGGTGCCACTAATTCCCTCGGTTGGAACGAAGCGCTCGTTACTTCCTAATATGTACACCCCTTGTGGACCGCCGATATATAATTCATCATCAATTACTTTAATAAACGTTGCATTTGATAGTAATGGTAGCTTGCTACTCAATTTAAATTCTTGCAGATTATCTAATGCCCCTTCAATTGAAAGATAGCCCTTATTAGATGCTACATACGCATTGTGATTGTTTGCAAAAAGCGAGTAAGTGCCGTTTAACTTGAAAGATTCTAATTTGGAATTTAGGCTTGTCGTTTGCCCTGTAGTTCTATCTACTGCAATGACATCGTCAATGACTGAGAAATATAAATGACTAGATGTCATTGCCATAGTCCAAATAGAACTCGACCATTCACGATCACTAAATACTTGCTGCGAGTTTTTATTTTCTAGATTAACTTTAAAAACACCAACTCCATATTCAACAACCCATAGGTCCGTTCCATTCAGTTGAATATCAGAGATAACCCCTGTGGCGTGATTAGAAGTGTTGAAGTCTAATTTCTCAGACTCGTGTCCAACAACTTCAAACACCCCGTTTTCTGCCGCTACATAAACTACTTTGTTTGAAACCTCTAAGTCTCGAATAACACCTGATGGAATTCCATCAAATGATGTCCTCCCCTCTAAGTTAATACCGATAGCATGGCTCAATTTTGGAATAACTAAGAAAAAAATAAGAAATATTGGGACACAAGTATGGATTTTCTGTCGATAAGGACAAACTGTCTCAGTAAACATGTCTTACATCCCTGTTTAATTATTACTTTATGTGTGCTCATTCGAGCTTGAGAATCAAAAAACAAAAAGGAAAAGACATGAATATCGAACAAAAAACAAACATGCAAGAGCTTGCCGAGGCAGAGTATACTAAAGTATATGCTGGAACTAATGCACCAACGTTGGAAATAGACTTTTACGTTATATTACCAATTGGGCCTATCAAGCCAAAGAAACCAGATGTAAATAGTTAATACCTAAACCAAAAACCACTTCATCCCAGCATTCTCGGCGGCTTGCTGGTCATAAATAAAGTCGCCTACATACAGGCAGTCTTCAGGTTGAAGCTGCCATGTGTTCGCCACCATCAATAATGCGGTTGGGTCGGGCTTGGCTGGGGCATCTTCGCGGGTTAGCACGTAGTCGATGGGAATGCTGTTATTTGCTACCTTAATTGCGGTGGCTTGTCGGCAGTTGCGGGTAACTATTGCCATGGGAAGCTTGTGTGCCTGCACCTTTTCCACCATGGCTTTGCCAATGGGTAACCACTTAGCATTTTGCGCATCGTCAAGTTCGTGCTGCAATATAGCTCGGTGTGCACTCGCTTTGGCTTCGGCGCAGCTAAGGGCATCTACAAAGGTAAGAATATCTTCGTTTTGTGGGCAGCCTACGTCGGCGCGCATTTGCGTGAAGTTAAGGCTAGATTCTACCAAGGTGCCGTCTAAATCGAATATTACACCTTTAATACCGGTTAAATTCATCTGCTCAACGCTCACGCTTTTCTCGTCCTTTTACTTCACTGTTATTCTTAAACTTCGGTTAACGCCCACTTAATTGAGAACAGCGCTTAACTTACTCACGGATCTTACCACTAACATAATGCCACGAATGCCTTTAGCCTTCTGTTACGTTTGCTTAAGGCTTCAATATATTTAGTTAAAAACTACTGATGTGATTTAAGTTTACCCCGCCCACACCTTGCATTAGCATAGCCGCTCTTTTTGGCAAGCTACTTATTTGCCCCAGCGTTTTTGGGCAAAGTTTTAACAGGTAATTTATGGGTGTTTTTGCTGCGCTAGGTACAGCGCTTTGTTGGGCAATTGCTGCGCGTTTATTCCGTGGAACGGGTAACGCATTTTCGCCGCTTACCATGAACTTTTGGAAGGGGCTTATTTCTATTGCCATTTTGGCAGTGGTTTTAGTAGTGGTTCAGCCAACGGGGCTTAGTACTCATGCTGTTTTGTGGTTATTGCTTAGCGGGCTTATTGGTATAGGCATTGGCGACACCTGCTTTTTTAAAGCCTTACAAAGCATTGGCGATAGTCAAGCGGTGCTGGTCGCCGAAACTCTTGCGCCTTTATTCACTGCCCTTTTTGCTATGGCGTTTATTGGCGAATGGATTACCTGGCAGCAGTGGGTTGGCGTTGCAGTGGTACTGTTTTCGGTAGATATGGTTATAAAGGTACGTAAACGCAGCACTACTCATGTATTTGCTACCAGTGGCTATTTGTATGGTGTGGGCGCGGCGTTATGTCAGGCAGTTGGTGCCGTAGTTAGCCGCGACATTTTAAGTGCCGGTGAAATTGACGCTGCCAGCGCTGCGTTCTTACGCTTAGTGGGCGGTATGGTATTTGTGGTGCCGCTTATAGCCATAACCAAAACGCGCTACATGCCCGTTATTAACTATGAAAGCGACAGTGGAAAACGTGTATGGCCTGCTTTTGTGTTAGCCACGTTACTTGGCACTACTGTTGCTATTTACCTACAAATGTTTGCGTTTGCTTATGCGAAAGCGGCCGTGGTTCAAACCCTTATTGCTACAAGCGCATTAATGTCGCTAGGGGTTGCTTGGGTACTTGGTGAACGGGCGACTAAAGCAACTATTGTATGGTCTGCCGTTGCCTTGGTTGGAGTAGCTATATTGGTTAGTTTTGGTTCGCCTACCCATTAGCAATATAGCGTAAATACCTAACACATGCTTATATAGCCCAACGTTTTAGAGAATAGTAGACGCATTAAGATACAAAAAATACGTAACTTTTAGGTGCCCCGTGTAGTAGTTCTGGGCTCAAATCGATATTATGAAGAAAAAACAAAAACGTTATTTCTCATGTTTCAAAGGTTATCTTTAACAGTATTCTCTTTTTTGAGCGTTGCGCTAGCTTCTTTTGCCGCGTTGGCAAACGACAATATCGATGCCGTTATCGAAAAGGTACGCACGCCTTCGTATGATTGCCCTAATCAGTCTCTACTTCCAGAACTTGAAAACACACTTGCGCTTGAGTCACTTACATCACAACAACGTTTTGCCTTAACCGTAGCCAAAGGGCAGTTTCTAATTTGCCGTGGCAAGTACGAAGAAGCTGAAACTATGCTGCTTAAAGCCATTATGCAAAGCAATATTGATGAAAGCTCTTATGCGTTTGCATCGGCTATTTATCAAATTGGCTTTTCTTATGACGCCAGAGAAAACCCTGCACGCTGTAAGTACTACCAACAAGCCCAAGAACTATCATCGCCCGAGCGCCACAGCGATATCTTTACCAGCTCTTCTTTAGGGCTAATTAACTACTGCTCAGAAACCACTTCACCTGAAATAAGATTAGGTAAGATGTTTGGTGTGCTTAAGCGTTATTCAAACGACGGCAGCCCCGGTGAGTTAGCGCATATTCACAACGCAATTGGTTTACTATATGGCGATTTAGAGCAACATGCCTTAGCAGCAGAGCAATATCTAAAAGCACATGAAATGGGCTTGCTTGTATATGAAGGCAGTAATAAGGTAAGTATTCTTATCAGCGCCATTGTGTCATTGCTAAGCAGCGGTCAAACTGAGCGCGCCTACCAAAGCATTCTAGAACTAGGTGTACTCAATAGCGAAATAGACACACCGCTAACCAACTTCTTGTATCAGTATGCACTGTCTATTTACTATAGAAAAACAGAAAACTACAACCGACTTACCTACACCCTTCCCGATTTAGAAAAAGCGTCTTCGAACATCTCGAGTTCGTTAGGCGAACTTCTTGTTAACTGGCACAAAGCTGAGATTTGCTTACATGACAACGATCTCACCTGTATTAAGCAGTATATATCAGGTATTGAAGCGTTAAATGATGACGCGATACCGCCGGTCTTTCGTTCAAATTTGGATTACCTTAGCTTCAACGTATCCATGTATATCGCACTGCAGGACTTAGCTAAGGCGAAAGAAGCGCACGAGATTTATTCTAAAGAAGTGACTAAGCGCCGTGAAGTTACTCAAGACTCGGCCTTAATTATTGGTGCAGCTAACTTGTATACCCGCATTTATGATTTGGAATCTGCGATTGAACAAGCGGAACAGCAACGAAAGAACACGCTGTATACCGCTATTATTATTTTCCTTCTGGTAAGTGGTATTACTGGCTACGTACTTCGTAGAAAACACCTTGCGCGCAAAGCCATCGATCCCGTTACTCTGCTGCTTAATGCGAATTCGGCGATAGCCCGCATTAACAAGCTTGATGCGCCGAAAAAAGGCCGAGCCATTGCCATTGCTATCTTCGACATTAGCAACCTGCGTGAAATAACGCGGAAAATGGGGTCAACAAAAGGTGATTTAGTATTACGACAAATTGCACAAACTCTTCAAAATGTTACCCGCGGTAACGATATTTTAGGGCGATTTGGTACCGAGCAATTTATTTTGTGTCTGCACAATATTGAAGAACGAAGTGCGCGACAGTTTTTCGACCGCGTACAGAACGCGTTAGACAATACCTTTGAAAACGATGCGACTTCCGACCATATTGTGGTTGAGTCGCAGATGAGCGTATTTATCGCTAACGAGAAAATTACGGGACTAAACGACATACTCGATGATATTGCCATGTCGATTGATATGGGTAACCGCCCAGGCAACAATTAATATCTACACAACCAAAAAACGCGCGGCCCGTTGTTACGGTACCGCGCTTTTTTGTTTTAACCGAAGCTTGTTTACTGGTTCAGATATGTCTGAAAACGGGTATACACGCCATTGGTCCACCCGAAACCTAGCTGTACGTCATATTCACCGCCACCTGCTTTTATTTCCGGTTCGCACACATTGTACTTTTCAAGTAGCACACCGCTTGATGCAAAGTGACGCTCAATGGTTTTACAAAAGCGTAGCATGATGGTTTGAGCCTGCATTTCAAACCCATAGTTGCGCAGCCCTTCAACGGCAAACAGTTGAAGCGGTGCCCAGCCATTTGGCGCATCCCATTGTTGCGACGTCGCGTTTGAAGTGGTTACCACGCCACCTTCTTTTAGCAAGGTGTTCATTACCGCAGCCCGCACTCCCTCTGCCTGTTGTTCATTTGCGATACCAACGAACAACGGCACACACATAGCCGCTGACACTACATCGGTTTGAGTTTGTGTAGGGAAGTGATAGTCAAAATAGCCCGCCTTTTCAGCATTAAACAAATAGGTGTTTATTGCGTTAATTCGCGCTGTAGATGCCGCACTGTAGCGCACTTGCTCGGCACCTTTAGTTACGCTTGCCAGAGTCTGTTCAAGCGTAACTAAAAGCGCATTTAAATCTACGGGAATAATTTCAGTTGTACGAATACTTGCTAGTGAATTGGGATTAGCTAGCCAGCGCGAACTAAAGTCCCAACCCGATTCGCAAGCCGCGCGAACATGCTGGTAAAACTGACTTTTGTCAGCGCCTATGTGCTCTGCTGTTTCTATGTCTTCTCGATAAGACTCAGGGCGAGGCGTAGGCTCGGTGTCGAAGTAACGATTAAGTGTAGCGCCACACGGCATGGTAACCGTGCGCAGTTGTGCTACGCCCTTCTGTGACGCGTTCTCGGCCGCTTCATTCATCCAAAACTGGTATTCTTTCTTTAAGCCCCAGATAACGTATTCTTTTTGCTGGTCGCTTAGTGCGTCTTTAAGCAAATTATAAAACAACGCCAAAATAGGAGGCTGACTGCGAGAGTAATAATAGGCGCGGTTGCCATTAGGAATGCAGCCTACTTCATTTAAAATATCTACAAAGTTCACCAACATGTTAATTGCCATGTCGGTGCGCCCCGCGTCAATTAGACCTAACGCGGTAAAATATGTATCCCAGTAATAGATTTCGCGAAAGCGTCCACCCGGCACTATGTATGGGCGGGTTAGCGCTATTAAGCTGTCTTTCTGCTCAGTGTCGGGGGTACGCGTTAGCACCTGCCACATATGCTCAATATAATCGGCTACATTTTCAAACTTGGTTTGCGATGTTGCGCTAATCATTTCTGGAATATCGAAATGGGTATTAACAAACGTAGCTAAGTCTACTGCTTCGCCGCTTTTCTCAGCATCTAAACACGCTTGTTCATAAGCCGCTAAAACGGTATTGAGATCGGTTTTAACAATAGCGTCAGCGAAGGTTTTGCTGTCTGGGAATAGCTGTGCCATTTGCACATGTTTAAACAGGTCGCTGGCAAAAAACGACAAGCTGTCGCGCCAGTTGTGTGAAGAAGAACTCATAGTTACTGCGCACCTTTAGGCGATAGAGAAGAAGACGCTCGTTTAAAGAAGAATAGGGTTACCACTAATGCACCGATTGGAATAAGCGATAGATAAAATGCTTGTTGGCCCCCTACTGCGTCGAAAATAAATCCAGTCACGATAGAACCTGTGGTTCCCCCAAGAGCCGAAAATACAACAATTAGCCCTGTCATAGGTGCATGTTGATGTTGAGGTAGCGCGCTTAGCATTACCGAGTTTAATACAGGGTAAATAGGCGCCATCATCAATCCAATTAATGGAATAAGGAACGCAGCTATTGGTGCATCAGCCCAGCTGGCTATTGTGCTGTCAGCCACGTTTTCGGCAAGCGGTAAGCTTAGTAGCATTACCGTAGCCATACCCGCCAAACAGATATTTAAGAAGGGATACCAGTTCATTCGCGTAAGTACTGCGCCCGCAGTTAAGCGCCCAACGGCCAGCGCTATCGCAAAGATACTGGTTATTTGAATGCTGACTTGAGTAGGTAAGCCCAGCACCTCTTTGTTAAAAGTTGGCAGCCACGAACCTATGCCCTGCTCTATTAACACGTATAAGAAAATAGAGAAGATAAACACCAGCACTAACGGCTTATAGGCCAATTTCAGCATGCTGAAGAACTCGCTTGCAAGGCCTTCTGATTGCGCTTTTTCCACAGGCTTTATAGGAGCCAATGCCACAACGATTAACGTAAAACCAACCAGCGCAGCTAGTAAGTAGTAAACGTTCAGCCAAGATAAAGAAGCATCGTTATTGGGGTCGATAAACCCAGCGAACACCCAGTAGCCAGACAACACGCCCAACATAAAAATACCTTCAATGGTGTTCATTAACGATGAGTGCGCTTTAGTGGTAGACGACAGCTGCCCAATAATGGCGTACACCGACACTTTCACTAGCGCAAATGCAGTACCTATGCAGGCAAACAACACTTTAATGAACCAGAAACTTGCGATAGAAGGCGTCAGCGCACAGGCAACGGCCACTAATGCTAACCCAAGTAACATTGAAAGCTTGTAGCCAACTCTTGGAATGAAGCTGGCCACTAGGAACGAGACAATAGCAATAGAAAGATCTTTAAAGCCTTCTAGTGTGCTTGCTTCTGGCTTACTAATGTCGAAGCTATTGATCGATTGCAGAATAACAGTACCCACACTGTTAAGTAGTATGGCAAATACGTAGTAGCTAATGGCAATGGCTGCAATGACCATGAATCGGGACATGTGTAAACACTCTGTTAACTGAATTATGCAGGAGTGTAGTCGTAAGAAAATAAAAATGCAAACGTTTGCAAAGTGCTATCATTTTTTTGTTAGAGTTTAATATCGACACCCTGTTACCGTTAAATAATAGCGTTTATGCGTTAAAAAGCTGATAAAAAAGCGAAATATTAGTCGCTGTGCTGCGTAGAGCGACGGGCAATTAAGGTTGTTTCCACTACCTGGCTTTCTGTAGGTTTGTTTTCAAACTGGTTTAATAGCTGCGTAACCATCTCTATTGCGGCTTGCTGAGTATTCTGACGTACCGTTGTTAACGACGGGTGCATAAGTTCAGCTAAAGAAATATCGTCGTAACCCACAATGCCTACATCGCTTGGAATACCTACATAGCGCTCTTTTAACGCTTTTAACGCGCCTAATGCCACCATATCACTTACACAAACGATCCCGTCGAAATCTAACCCATTCGCCTTTATACGCTCGTTGATGTACTGGTACGCTGCTTTCGACGTAATATCGATGGCGCAGGTGCACTGCGTGTCTATTGGCACATTCGCATCGCGGTGGGCTTGCGAATATCCCTTGTGACGTTCCTGCATTTCCGCGTGTTCAGAGTCTCCAAGAAACAAGATGCGTTTGGCGCCGTGGCTCAGCAAATGCTGGGTTGCCGTATAGCCACCCAAATAGTTGTCGCCGCCGATAATGGGATATGGCGCGTCTGTTTTTGCATCGCCCCACACGACAATGGGAATGCCCGACTGTGCTGCACGGTCGATTTTGGCCGTGGATTTGCCTTGCCCAATGACAATAATGCCGTCGGCGCGCTGGCTGCGAATAAAGTAGTTCGCCCAATCGTCAGATGCCATAAATGAATTAGACAGCAGTAGCTCGTAGCCTTTGGCATTTAGCGCCTGATTTAGCTCTCCCACCAGCTTAAGCAGGAATGGGTCTGTAGTGCTTTGTTCGGTGTTGTCGATTAGATTTAAAATCACCGCTATCACGTGAGTTTTCTGCGTTCTTAAGCGGCTAGCGGCCGCGTTAATACTAAAATTGTGCTCTTTAGCTAGTGCCTGAATTCTGCTTCGGGTTTCCTGCTTAATAAGCGGGTTGTCTTTCAGTGCCCGTGATGCTGTCGATGTTGATACACCAGCAATATCAGCCAGCTTCGCTAAGGTGAGTTTTGTTTCAGAAACCAATGTGACCATTCTCTAATAATTTTCGGTATACCGGGTTACCCGTGATAGCACTACAAAATATAAGCGTAAAACCGCTACCTAAACCGGATAAATCGTCGACTCTACAGCCGAATTCACAATATAGCGCGAATCGTCTTGGCGTAAAACCATGTTAACAACAATAAACAAAAAATTTGCAAACGATTGCATTTTATTCTTGCAATCGTTTGCAAACAGATCTATTTTGTTTCGCAATCGTGATGCGTATAACAATTTTTAAACCTGTTTAACGCATTCAGTTAACAACGCAATAGAACATTTTCGGGAGCACACACCATGAAAACGTTGTTTACAAAAGGAATGCTGGCGAGTGCAGTAGCGGTAGCACTAACGCAGCCTGCCATGGCACAAGAAGACGTAAAACAACAAGCGAA
The DNA here is from genome assembly GCF_054960375.1 of Alteromonas sp. G4i35. Taxonomy (NCBI): domain Bacteria; kingdom Pseudomonadati; phylum Pseudomonadota; class Gammaproteobacteria; order Alteromonadales; family Alteromonadaceae; genus Alteromonas; species Alteromonas sp. G4i35. Next base: position 24,122 of record NZ_JBHNZD010000028.1, read on the forward strand.
AGACAACGCAGAGATCATTGTTGTCAGCGGTACGCCAGGCGGCGCAGGGATTAGAAAGATTGACGCAAGCTTCGCGGTAACCAACATCGACGCTAGCGACATTGAAAAATTGGCACCTAAGTCTACGGCCGATTTGTTTAAGGCCATTCCAGGTGTTTGGGTTGAAAGCTCAGGCGGTGAGTCTGGCGCGAACGTATTTGTGCGTGGTTTTCCAGGTGGTGGCGATGCGCCGTTCTTAACGATTGCGCTTGAGAACTCTCCTATCTACCCTGCACCTACGCTATCTTTCCTTGAGAACTCTCAGCTATTTCGCATAGACGATACCATTGAAATGGTTGAAGGTTTACGCGGTGGTCCAAACCCAGTAGTAAGCAACGGTCAACCAGGTCTTACAACAAACTTCCGCCTTAAACGTGGTGGCGAGTCGACAGAAGCGTCAGCGAAGTACACTATCTCTGACTACGGCCTAAACCGCATTGACGTGGTTGCAAGCGGCGCACTAGATGACGACTTGTACTACATGGTAGGTGGCTACATTAAGAGCTCAGAAGGTATTCGTGATGCCGGCTTTAACTCTGAGCAGGGTAACCAGTTCACCGTAAACATCACTAAAGTTTTCGAAAAAGGCGAGCTTAACCTTTATACCCGTCAAACTGACGATCGCGGCACTTGGTACTTACCTACACCTTTAAACGTTGAAGGTATCGACGCAAACTATACGCAAATTGGTCCATTGAATCGCCAAGGCACCATTACGTATGGCCCTAACGATACCACTGAGTCATTCGACTTTGGCGAAGGTCGTGGATGGGACGGTCACGTAAGTGGCGGTAGCATTAAGCTTGACTTAGGCAACGACTGGCAGCTAGTTGACCGCTTTAACCTTACCAAAGGTGAAGCCAATACTTTTGGTCTTGTACCGAATGGTTCTGCAACTACCGTTGCAAATGTTGCCGACAATGGCGAATCAGCCACTGGTGCAGTGACTGGCACAGTGTATGACGGTGATACGCCTATTCAGCAAATCGGCCGTTGGGTAGTACTTAAAGATATTGAAGCTTTCACTAACGACCTTGCTGTGTCGAAAAGCTGGGAAGACTTCGATACATCATTTGGTATTTACAGTGCATCAACCAAAGCTAATGACTGGTGGAGCATTGGTAACACGGCTTACCACGTGTTGCAGCCAGGCGGCGAATTGCTAGACGGGATCGAATGTAACACCGACGCACAAGGCTGCGATTGGAACTACGACATCAGCTCAGTAGGTGATGCAAGCACGTTCGCACTTTATGTAACGGGTACGTGGTACGCAACCACAGACCTGAGCATCGACTTAGGGCTACGCCGTGAAAATCACGAAGTGAACTATTCGGTAGATGAAGATCTTGACGGCAAAATAACTAAAGCGCTTGAGTACGACGAAACCAAAACGTCGTGGACAGTGGGCGCAAACTACGCGCTTAATGACACCAGCGGTGTATTTGTTCGTATGAACCGAGGCTATAAAATGCCTTACTTCGACGACTTCAGAGACAACTGGGGTGCCTACACTGGCGGTAACGACTTGATTCAAGAAGTTACTCAAGGCGAGCTTGGCTATAAGTTCATGAATGACAGCATCCAGTTCTTTGCGACTGCATTCGCAAACGAAGTTAAAGGCGATACGTTTGTACGCCGTCCGGGCGCACCGGCTGAAATTCTTACCAACGAAGCTTACGGTATAGAACTTGACGGTCGCTATAGCCACGATTCAGGCTTCTCGTTGAGCGTGAACGGAACTATTCAGGAAACTGAAATTACTGCCAGCGCCAATAACGAAGGCAATGAATCTCAGCGTCAGCCTGGTTGGCAAGTACGTGTAACACCAAGCTACGGCTTCGATATCGGCGATATGTATGCCACGGTATACGGTACATTATCAGCGGTTGATGATCGCTTTGGTAACAACGAAAACACAGTTGTACTAGAGGGATACGAGAAGATTGATGTAGGTCTAACGCTAGAGCCAACTGAATCACTTCGTCTTCAGTTCTCTGTTGATAACCTGACCGACGAACAAGGTATTACCGAGGGTGATCCGCGCAACCCAGATTCACCAAACGGCCGCTACATTATGCCTCGTAGCATGAAGCTTAGCGTTTCTTACTTGTTCTTCTAAGAACAAAAAGCGCAACACCTAAAAATAAAGCCGGCCTTAGTGCCGGCTTTTTGTTGTTCGTTTCTCTCAATATATTTCGTTCAAGGTTTATGAGGCTATTGCTGCCTTTTCTTGCCCCCCTTTCTTGTTAGATTCTTCTTATATCCTGTCAGCGTTAATTCATCGACATTGGTCGTAATGTGCTTTAGCAAAACCAATTCTGTTTTACAGTGGTATAAGCAACGAACAAGCTAAAAACGAAACGTACCGTTTACTATCATCAACTATAGGAAGGTGAATCGTGACGCCTAAGGTTATTTTCTTCGATATTAATGAAACACTACTAGACATGCAGGCCATAAAAACAGGCTTAGCGTCGGTGCTAAACGGCGATGAGACACTGGTAGACTTATGGTTTGCTAACTTATTGCATCACAGTTTAGTGGATGTTGCGTCTGGACAGTTTCACGATTTCATTGATATTGGAGCCGCAGCGCTTACCATGGTAGCTCACAGTAAGGATATATCTGTTGATGAGGCTACCGCAAAAGATATCATCAAACAGCATATTACCCGATTGCCAGCGCACGACGATGTTGTTCCTACATTAAAGGCGCTTCAAAGTGCTGGTGTAACCTTGGTCGCCCTTTCAAACTCATCTAAAGCCGGACTAGACGCACAGCTTGAGTTTGCCAATATTAAGCCCTATTTTTCCCATATATTAAGTGTGGAAAGTGTACGTACCTACAAACCACATGCTGCGGTTTATCACTGGGCCTGTCAGCAGGCTAACGTAAAGAACGAAGATGCCATGATGGTGGCGGCTCATGGTTGGGATGTAAGTGGTGCTAAGGCGACAGGTATGCAAACCGCATTCGTAGAACGCTCGGGGAAAATGATGTACCCGTTAGGTCTTGCTCCCGATCACAGCATTGCTTCGCTTACTGCGCTTATCGAAATGATAAGTTCGTAACGTGTTCTGTGTGAGGGCACAACGACCTCACTGTGCCTGAACGCTATAAATCTAGCGTAGTTGCAAAATAGTTAGGCGCAAACAAAAAAGTCTTACCGAAGTAAGACTTTTTTCAAATCGAAATACAAAACAATTAAACTTTTGCTAGCTCGGGCTGGTTTGGCTTAAAACCTTGTGTGCTGCAAGAATTGCGTTTCGTTTCTAGTGCGCTTAATTGACGCTTAAGCCATGACTTCTGAATACCTGACTTAGCTGCGTCCATTTCAGTGCTTACGCGAGTGATTTCTTTTCCGACGTTCACGCATGCTTTCTTATTCGGTTCAAAGCCGCCATTAGCCAAAACAGAAGAAGAAAACATTAAAGCTGATACTGCTATAAGCGTTTGCTGTTTCATAAGAGTCCCCAACTACTCGTTATAATCCCGGGTTAGTGTCATACCGTAAGAATGAGCATATATTTGCTCTCAAATCTGTAAGGAATATAGCAGGCCTTTTATTCTAGTTAGGTACTACAAAACATACGCAGTAATAAAACTTTGCCTACCTTGTTCTTGCTAACGCACATAAGCCATTGTCTTTTATATTATTATGTCGACAATGATTTACCTTACCATTCCACTTACGTATCGATTTTTATATTTTTACGCACTAAATAGTGAGCCTATCCATAGTATCGGCTACAGCAACAGCATTCTGCAGCAGCATTACTCACTATTAAGCGTTGCTATTAAAACACCTTAGCTTTTCTGGAACAAGAAAAGTTATAACAATCCTTTTACAGGTTTTAGGACAGAAATTGCATTCTGTAAGTATTTACTCACTATACTTACAAGCGACTACCTGCCGAGAGCTTTTCTACGGTTTGCATAACACTTCTGCCCATATCATCTAGGCTTATTACGCGCTTAGCGGCGCCCTTTTCTATGGCTACTTTGGGCATACCAAAAACTATACAACTAGCTTCGTCCTGACAAAATGTTTCGCAGCCCGCGTTAAACATTTCGTGAAGGCCGCTTGCGCCGTCGCTACCCATGCCCGTAAGTAAAACGCCTAACGCATTGCTACCAGCACTTTTACAGATAGAATTAAATAACACATCCACCGAGGGCTTGTGACCCGATACGCGCGCGCCATCGGTCAATCTAATCCGGTAATCAGCCCCGCTTCTTTCAATTTCCATGTGTTTATCGCCAGGTGCAAGGTAGGCTTGGCCTGGTAGTAAACGTTCTCCGCCTTTCGCTTCTTTGACCTGCATTTGGCACACGGCATCTAGTCGTTTAGCGTAAGTCGAAGTAAACCCTGCTGGCATGTGTTGTGTGATCACGGTGGCAGGAGCGTTCGCCGGAAAGGTGCGTAACACCTCTTTTATGGCTTCTGTTCCACCGGTCGAGGCACCAATTGCAATGATTTTCTCAGTACCCGAATAATTGACTTTGCTCACGGTAGACACTTTCGAAGGCGCTGATTTTTTTACTTTAGAGCGCGCAGCCGTACGTATTTTCTCAACAATCAACTGGTGATAGTCTGCCATGCCTTGCGCCACACCTATTTTGGGCTTTGCAACAAAGTCGATAGCTCCTAACTCCAAGGACCTCAGCGTGGCATCAGCGCCTTTTTCAGTTAGCGTAGAAATCATGACTACGGGCGTCGGCCTCGCATTCATCAGCACTTCTAGAAAGCGTAATCCGTCCACTTTAGGCATTTCTATATCAAGCGTAATAACATCTGGCGACTTTTCTAGAACCAGCTTTTTTGCCACGAAAGCATCGGGAGCAGCACCCACTAATGCCATGTCTGGCTCACTTTTTATAATCTCACTTAGAATTTGCCGGATCAGTGCCGAGTCATCTACCACCAAAACTTTTATCGTCATTGTTAGTCCTCGAAGATATCTACGCTACCAGTAGGTGCACGTCTAGACAGTTCCCACCGATGCTGACTTTCTCTTTCAATAATAGTGGCGTTGTTAAGCTCGTGAATTCGCTTCATAAAGACATTGCCGTTGCTTGGAAAAAAGTAAACCTTGCGCGCGTAAACATCACATAAGTCACTGGCCAATATCGGTATGCCTTCCGTGCTTAAAAAGTCTGTTACGAATTCTGCGTTGAACTTCCCAACATCGTGCTGCACGAAGGACGGCACCACTTTTCCACCACCAAACACTTTTGCTTTTATTCGGGCTTTATTGGCACCGGCTTTCACTAAGTCGTTGATAAGAATTTCCATGGCATGCACGCCATATTTGGCAGCCATACCTTGTGTTTTTTCGAACTCACTGGCAGTTTTATTTACTGTAGGCAACATAAAGTGATTCATGCCGCCAATGCCCGTTTCAGGGTCGTATAAACATGCCGCCACACACGAGCCCAATACCGTTACCAACATTTTATCTTGTGTTGTTACGAAGTATTGTCCAGGTAATAGCTTTACTGCGTCGATAGAAAAACGTTTGTCGTAATAGCTAATAGGTACTTCGAAATTACAAGATTCCACACGTGCTCCTAATGAACCGGGCGATATATAGTTTTACCTACCGGTCTCACAAGATTAGTACACATATTGAAGTTTTCAGAATGCCCTGCCATATAAAGTCCTGCAGGCTTTAACATACCCACCATTCTTTGTAACACGTTTAATTGCGTGGGCTTGTCGAAGTAAATCATTACGTTTCGACAAAAAATGATATCGAGCGGACCTTTTACATCCCACTTTGCATCGGTAAGATTGAGTTTTTTGAACTGCACCATATGTCTTAACTCATCCACTACTTTCACTTTTCCCTCGTTTGCACCTTTACCTTTATGGAAGAATTGTTTTTGTCTTTGGACGGGTATTTTCGCGATAGATGCTAAAGGATAAATACCCGCTTTGGCTTTTTGCAGTACCTTACTGTCTATGTCTGATGCAATGATTTTCACAGGCGTTTTGAAGCTTCCAAACGCCTCTGCGACGACCATGGCAATAGAGTAAGGCTCTTCTCCGGTGGAGCTGGCAGCACACCAGATAGTGGTTACTTCTGGATGTTTTTTTAAGTGCTCGGCCAGTGCAGTGAAGTGGTGTGGCTCGCGAAAAAACGACGTAAGATTGGTTGTCAATGCATTGATGAACTGCTCTAGCTCAGGTTCAGACCTATCAACTACGCCTAGATAATCGTTAAAGCTTGTGAGCTGAAGGGCTCTGATACGCCGAGCCAATCTGCTGTATACCATCGCTTCTTTAGCGTCTGACAACTTTATGCCTGCTTTTTTGAAAAGCATGTTTTGCACTTTGTGGAAGTCCGCCTTTTCAAAGGCGAACTCCCGGGTGCTATCGCGCGATGAAAGAACCGTTGTCATTAGAACGACTCCCACTCGGCTTCATCAGGCAGTGCGGGTTTCAGTGCTTGTGCTTGAGGCGCGTTGTTAATCACTGAGGCTACGCGTGGCTGCTTGAAGTCTGTGTGAGAGAGCGCAGCGATGTGCTTTTGTTCCATTGACAAGCCCTTTCCAACTTCAAATACCGAAACTCGCTCATTGAGTTGCAACGACTGCTGCTTCAAACTGTCCGCGGCGGCGGCAGCCTCTTCTACCAGTGCTGCATTTTGTTGGGTCATTTCATCCATTTGAATGACCGCTTTGCTCACCTCTTCAATGCCCGCCGCTTGCTCGGCAGACGCAGCGGCAATTTCAGACATAATGTCGTTTACGCGCTTAATGGAAGTTACTACCTCAGCCATGGTGTCTCCCGATTTCACAACCAGCTCGTTACCGCTGGCTATTTTGGTTACAGAGTCGGAAATCAGTTCTTTGATGTCTTTCGCTGCTTCGGCTGAGCGCTGAGCTAAGTTTCTTACCTCTGAAGCAACTACCGCAAAGCCTCGCCCCTGTTCGCCCGCGCGAGCAGCTTCAACGGCTGCATTTAGTGCAAGAATATTGGTTTGAAAAGCGATGCCGTCTATAACGCCAATAATGTCAGAGATCTCTTGTGCCGAGTCGTTGATTTGGGTCATGGTTTTCACCACTTCACCTATAACCTGCCCCCCTTCTGAAGCAATTTTACTCGCCTGTGCGGCTAAGCCATTCGCTTGCTCTGCATTCTCTGCGTTGAGTTTTACGGTTCCCGTTAGCTCTTCCATACTCGATGCAGTTTCTTCCAGACTAGATGCCTGCTGCTCGGTGCGGCTTGATAAGTCAGCATTGCCCGTTGCAATCTCACCCGACGCCACATTAATGGTTTCTACTGCTTCGTTAATACTTGTGATGGTGCCTCGCATTTCGTTGATGAACTGATTAATGGCCTCGCCCAATACAGCAAAGTCACCGTCTAAAGCATGTTCAATGTTGACCGTTAAGTCGCCCTCAGTCAGCTTGGTCATTACGTGTTTAATTTCATCAACAGCTTGGGTTCTACCCGTAATATCGGTAGCAAACTTAACTACACGGAAAGGCTTACCGTTGTGGTCTAAAATAGGGTTATACGTGGCTTGAATAAATATCTCTTTGCCGTTTTTACCCAATCGACGATATTCACCTGAAGAAAAAGTGCCGCTGCGTAGCGCATCCCAAAACGCCGCGTATTCAGGGCTAGCTCGGTGAGCAGGGTCGACGAACATGCTGTGATGCTTACCTTTGATTTCATCTAAGGTGTAGCCCACCGTAGTTAGAAAGTTTTCATTGGCATGCTGAATAATGCCGTCCATATTGAACTCTATGACGGCCTGAGACTTTCCTATTGCAGCTAACTGCCCTTCAAAATAGGCATTTTTAACTTTCTGTTCGGTGATATTACTGGCGTACTTCACCACTTTAACTACATTCCCACTCATGTCTAAAATAGGATTGTAGGTCGCTTGAATCCAAATATCTGAGCCGTCTTTCGCAATTCTGTGAAATTCACCCGAGTAAAATTGGCCTTCTGCCAGTTTTTTCCAAAACGATTGGTATTGTTCAGATTCTCGCTCTTGTTTAGTCACAAAAATGCGGTGGTGTTTGCCCTCAATTTCATCTAGGGAATAGCCAACCGTTGCCAGAAAGTTATCGTTGGCGACGAGAATATTGCCCTTTGTATCAAACTCGATCACCGCTTGTGATTTACTTATTGCGTCTATTTGCCCTGTGTTAAACGCGTTTTGTAGCTTTTGTTCAGTCACATCAGAGGCATATTTCACCACTTTTATTGGCTGGCCGAACTCGTCAAAAATAGGGTTATAAGACGCTTGGATCCAAAGCTCACTGCCATCTTTTTTTACCCGTTTGAATTCGCCTGACTTAAACTCACCTTTCTTTAAGTCACGCCAGAACGCTGCATACTCAGGGCTCATTTTATAGTTGGGTTCAACAAACATACTATGATGCTGACCTTTGATTTCGTTCAGCTCATATCCCGTTGTTGCGCAGAAGTTTGCGTTGGCGTTTTGAATAACGCCTTCAAGGTCGAACTCAATCACAGCAAGGGACTTGTCGATGGCATTGATTTGGCCTTCGTAGTCTGCATTTTTGCGTTTTTGCTCCGTTACATCGGTAGCAAATTTTACTACACGAACAATATTTCCGAGCTTGTCATAGATAGGGTTGTAAGAGGCTTGAATCCATACTTTGTCGCCGTTTTTCGCTACGCGGCAATATTCACCGCTGCTGTGCTCACCGTTTCGCAGCGATTCCCAGAATGATTTATATTCTTCAGACACGCCGTAGTCTGGCAATACAAAAAGGCGATGATGCTTACCAACAATGTCTTCTTTCGAATAGCCTGTAACCTTCAAAAAGTTTTCATTGGCATCTTCTACTATTCCCTCCGGCGTAAAGGAAATAATGGCTTGGCAACGATCTAACCCTGCCAATAAACCGGTTTTATATTGCAGCTCCTGATCATTAAGCCATTCCACCATGGTGCCGAGCTTGTCGCCCTCAACACTTTTAATGGTAGATAACTTAAGGGTAAAGAGTAAGTCGCCCACAGGCAGTAAAAAGGTATCGCTGCTATCACAGCTTTTGTAACGCAAATTCAGGTCGCTATTGTTGGCGAAAAACGCGGCCATAGTAGAGCCCGTCAGGCCTTGAAAATTAATGCCTGGTAAAACACGCTCGAACTGCGTTTGGTGCTCGTTGGCTAAAGCATAAAATGCTTTGTTAGCGAAGGTGATCGTTCCCTCGGCATCGACCAACATCAAACATGCGGTACTTTCGCTTAGCGCTTGCTCTTGAAAGCGTGAAAGACTTTGTGCCGCTACTAACTCTTCATTATGAAATATATTAAATACGCCCATTATTCCATCCACCTGATTTGCGACGCTCTGTTCTAAAAGCGTCAAACTAAATGCCGTGTAATAAAAAAGGCGAATTCCTTTTCAAGAATTCGCCTTCGCTTTTTTAGAACGACTCCCAATCGTCACTGCTTGGTACTTTTGGAGCCAGTTTCTTTTGCGTTTTAATTGCTGTAACCGGTGCAACGTGTTTATTCTTGTTTACTGATGCAACCTTTATTGGCTTTTCTTCACTGACCGTCGCTTTATCACCGATGTTAAATGCTGATACGCGTTCAGATAAACTTCCCGCTTGCTGCTGCAAACTTTCTGCGGCAGCCGCAGCCTCTTCCACCAGCGCTGCATTTTGTTGCGTCATTTCATCCATTTGCACAACGGCTTTACTTACCTCTTCAATTCCAGAAGCTTGCTCAGAACTCGCCGCTGCAATTTCCGACATAATGTCGTTAACTCGCTTAATGGAAGTCACCACTTCTTCCATGGTGTCGCCTGACTGATTGACGAGTTTGTTACCACCATCAATCTTGCTTACCGAGTCTGATATAAGCTCTTTGATTTCTTTTGCTGCTTCGGCAGAACGCTGAGCCAGGCTTCGTACCTCAGACGCAACTACCGCAAAGCCACGGCCCTGCTCACCTGCTCGTGCAGCTTCTACGGCAGCGTTTAATGCCAGAATATTAGTTTGGAATGCGATGCCGTCGATTACGCCGATGATGTCTGAAATTTCCTGCGCAGACTCGTTGATAGACGACATGGTGTCCACAACCTGACGGATTAGCTCACCGCCCCGCGACGCGATTTCACAACTCTGAGACGCTAAGCTATTGGCTTGTTCCGCATTTTCAGCGTTGAGCTTGACGGTACCGGTAAGCTCTTCCATGCTCGACGCCGTTTCTTCAAGACTAGACGCCTGCTGCTCGGTACGACTTGATAGGTCTGAATTCCCCGTGGCAATTTCAGACGAGGCCGTATTGATTGTCTCTACTGCTTGGTAAATTGAACCGATAGTGCCAGACATTTCACTAACGAATTGATTGATAGCATCGCCTAGTACTTGGAATTCACCCTCGAACTGTTCATCAAGCTCTGCCGTTAAATCACCGCCAGATAAGCGGGTCATCACATCACTGATAGAACCGATAATGCGACGCATATCGTCGATAAAGCGGTTGATTGACGTGCCAAGCTCTTTAAATTCACCCTCGAACTCATGCTCAATGCGGCAATCTAAATTACCCTGAACCAATTCATTCATGGCGGTTTTGATATCGCTAATGGCCTGTTTTCTACCAGTAATATCAATGGCATATTTCACCACACGGTGAGGTCTACCGTTTTGATCCAAAATAGGGTTATAAGACGCTTGGATCCAAACTTCTTTCCCGCCTTTGCCCACGCGCTTAAATTCATCAGTGAACTGCACGCCTTGGCGCAACTGTTCCCAAAACTGACTGTACTCAACACTGCGCTTATACTCATCTTCCACAAACATACTGTGATGCTTGCCTTTAATTTCATCCAGGCTGTAGCCAACCGTGTTTGTGAAATTCTCGTTGGCGTTTAAAATTTTGCCCTCAAGGTCAAATTCAATAACGGCCTGCGCTTTGTTTATTGCGTCTATTTGTCCTTCGAAATAGGCATTGCGTAACTTAGATGCAGTGATGTCGGTGGCGAATTTCACAACGCGAATAACTTTACCTTCGCCATCGAAAACCGGGTTGTAGGTGGCTTGGATCCAAATCTCTTTCCCCATTTTGTCGAATCGACAAAACTCGCCGTTTTGTGGCTTGCCCTCTTTGAGGTCGCGCCAAAATTGGGCGTACTCTTCTGAGCGAATGTATTGTGCGTCACAAAACATTTTGTGATGGTTGCCAACAATTTCATTGAGGCTGTAGCCAAGCGCATTAAGAAAATTGTCGTTCGCGTTTTGGATAACACCATCGGCGTTAAATTCGATAACAGCCTGGGCATTATTCAACACATTAAGCATTGTGCTTTTAATGAGTAATTCTGACTGATCAACCCATTCAACCATGGTGCCTATATTGTTATTCTCTTGGTCAAAAAACGGCGTAAGGGTGAGTTTGAAGTTCAAGTCGCCAATGCTAATCGTAGAGGTCATTGTCGATTTCAATTCAGCAAGGATATTGCGCTGATGCGAAGGATTGCGATGAAACTGGTCGATGTTTTGACCTTCCAAGTTGTCAGCAGAAAAACTGGGGAGTACAGCCTGAAGTTTCTTCTCGTTTTCTTTGAGCAGCGACTTTACAGACTGATTAGCATAGATAATATTTCTGTCTGCATCGGCCATCATGATGCAACAGGTTGTAGCATCAAGTGCCTGTTTATTTCTCAATGCTTGGTTAACGTCCGTTGCTTTTGTGAAGTCTTCTAACCACGTCATAATTCCCATTTTCTCAGCCCTCAACCACTTGTGCTTTTGTTTCAACTAAACCCAATTCGTTACTTGTAATTAAGCTTTCAATATTGACTAAAATAACCATGTGCTCATCGACATCGGCCAGTCCGTGAAGGTACTTGCTATCGAACGCCACACCGAACTCTGGTGGCGGCAGCATGTCTTCTTCGGAAAGGCGAATGACGTCAGACACGCCATCTACCACAATGCCAACGATCCGCTCGTGAACGTTAAGCATAATGACGATAGTAAAATCGTTATAAGTGGCTTCACCTACGTTGAACTTAATGCGTAAGTCGACGATAGGTACAATGTCGCCACGAAGGTTTATCACGCCTTTAATGAAGTTTGGCGCATTGGCAATTTTGGTAACCTGTTCGTAACCGCGAATTTCCTTCACGGTTGTGATATCAAGGGCATAGTGCTCCTCACCCAAGACAAAACTTAAGAATTCGTTCTCTTTCGATGCGCTAACGGCTTGTTGTAAGGCTGCTTCGCTCATAGTGAAACCTCTTCATTTGGAACATTTGTACAGTTAGTAGCCACCGAGTCTGCATCCAAAATCATGGCTACCTTGCCATCCCCCATAATGGTTGCACCTGCGATCCCTGCTACTTTTTTGTAATGTTGCTCAAGGCTCTTAATTACGACTTGTTGTTGACCCACAAGCGAATCCACCAGCACGCCATAGCGCTTCTTACTGCTTTCTAGTAGCACGACGATGCCTTTGGTTGGCTCAGTGATGCCGTCGTCTACCTGCATAAGTTGAGTAAGTGACACCAGCGGCCAGTACTGGTCTCTAATCCACAGTACTTTGTCATTGCCAAGGGTTTTCACTTGAGATGATGTGGGTTGAAATGATTCGATAACGTTAAGTAGTGGGATAACGAAAATTTGATCGCCAACCGATACACACATGCCGTCTACGATAGCGAGCGTGAGTGGTAAGTGGATATAAAACGCAGAGCCCTCACCCTGCGATGATTCAATTTCAATACGCCCGCCAATAGACTCGATGTTTCTGCGAACCACATCCATGCCTACACCTCTGCCCGACACATCAGTAACTTCTGCAGCAGTCGAAAAGCCCGCTTGAAATATAAGCTGCCAAATTTCACTGTCGGGCATATCTGGCGTAACCGTAAGACCGTTTTGTGTGGCTTTCTCTACAATGCGAGCTTTGTTTAAACCGGCTCCATCGTCGATAATACCAATGATGATACTGCTACCTTTCTGCTCTGCACTTAAGATAACTGTGCCGTTTTCGGCTTTGCCTGCTTCAAGGCGTTTTTCAGGACTTTCTATACCGTGATCGATACTGTTCCTCACTAAATGCGTAAGCGGGTCGACCAGTTTTTCGATTAGGCTCTTATCTATTTCGGTGTTGCCACCTTGAATCACCAAATCCACTTTTTTGCCTAGCTTCGAAGACAAATCACGTACCACACGAGGGAAGCGATTAAACGTCATGTTTACCGGCAACATGCGCATAGACATGACTGATTCTTGAATTTCACGGGTATTGCGCTGCAACTCGTCTATAGCAAGCTGTAGGCGCTCTCCGACTTGCCCTTCAACTTCCTGCCCCACGTTTGAAAGCATGGATTGAGTAATCACCAGTTCGCCGACCAGATTAACCATCGCATCGATTTTGGTGGTATCGACACGAATTGATGCTGCCTCTTTCGTCGCTGCTTTTGGCTTGGTTTTAACGGGCTTCACAATAGGTTGTTTTGGTGTAACTTGTTGCGAAGAAGGTTCAGTAGCGTCTGTTTTTACAGGAAGGGTGTCGGGTTCGAAAAAGCCAAAGCCCTCATCAGCTATGCCGACCTTGGTATTCGCTTCACCTTTAGCCTGCGTCTCTTTTGATGTTGCTTCATCTTCGAAAAGTCCGAAGCCTTCAATGTCATCTGAGATATTTTGACTTTGAGAACTTTCTAAATTGGTTTCTTGAGATTCAGTCTCGTCTTCATCAAAGAATCCAAATCCATCAATCTCGTTGTCTGTATTAGCTTCACCGTGAGCAGTTTGATCACATGTTTCTTCTGCGTTTTGTGGCATTTGTCCTGACGCACTTGCGAGGGTATCTTCAAGGACTTTTATGCTTGCATCAATTTGTTCTTGGGGAAGATCTGTTTGTTCTTTATATGCCGATAAGGTGTCTTTCAATACATCAAGGGTTTGCAAAAATATGTCGACAATGTCTGCCGTAACCTGAATTTCCTGGTTTCGGGCTTTGTCGAGCAAATTTTCCATTACGTGAGTCAGATTCATTAGTGCATCGAACCCGAAAATCCCACTGCCTCCTTTGATAGAGTGCGCCGCTCTAAAGATACTGTTCAGCTCTTCGGGGTCGGGCGCATCCACATCCAAGGTCATGAGCAACTGCTCCATATCTTGGAGATGCTCATCACTCTCGTCAAAAAACACACCGTGAAATTGGTTTACATCAATGGTCATGACTGACTCCCACTTACCCTATTCAAACCGACTCTGTTAACCTAGAACGCGCTTCATCACATCGAGCAGCTTATTGGGGTCGAAAGGTTTCACCATCCATCCGGTTGCTCCCGCGGCTTTGCCTTTTGCTTTCATGTCATCACCGGCTTCAGTGGTCAGCATGACAATTGGCGTCGACTTGAAGTTCGCTAAACCTCTGAGCGATTTGATAAGCGTTAATCCGTCCATGCGAGGCATGTTTTGATCGGTAAGCACGAAGTCGAAACGCGCGCCTTGGCATTTGTCCAACGCATCTTGGCCGTCTTGTGCAGTAGTAACGTTGTAGTTCGCTGACTTAAGGGTCATTTCTACCATCTGGCGGATGGACACAGAGTCGTCCACAATCAGTATGCTTTTGCTCATAACTCAATCACCTATAAAAATGTCAGGGTTAATCACACATCGTTGTGTAACTATTTATTCTTGCTGTTAAAAAAGTTCTACGTCACCTGCGTCCATTGACGTTGACGAAACAGGGTTGTGATCTGCTTGCCCTTTTTCCGTCAACGAAATCTGGTAGTTAGCTAGGTTGTCTTTCACTTTTGTCGCAGACTCAGGGCTTAGTTCTGAAAGCTGCAACACAATGAAATCAATAATCTCGCGGGTGTAGGTAAGGTTTTGACCGTTTATATCGCCAAATTGTAAGCCGCGAATAGCGGCAGCAGTTGAGTCTGCAAGTTGTTGGCGAATAGCTTCAAGCTCGCTTGCGCCCTGTATGTCGGCTTCGGCTTTTTTGATAATGCCTTTTAGCTGCTCGCTAATGGCGTCTTTCGCGTTGACCACGTGAGAAATGTCCTGAGAAGCAACCACTTCTGCAGTTTCCGTTAGTTTATCGATGAGCGATTTGATGTTTTCTATTTGCGTTTTTATAACGTCGCTAAACTGTGTAGAGCGGGTAGATAGCGCACGGACCTCATCGGCAACAACAGCAAAACCGCGTCCTGCTTCACCAGCACGCGCTGCTTCAATGGCAGCGTTTAGCGCCAAAAGATTGGTCTGAGAAGAAATATCATCAATACCACTTAACGCCTCAATGACAGTAGGCATGGCCTGCTGAATGGTTTGTACTTGGGTTTCTAACGCCCTTGTAGACTCGGTCATTTCAGTTGTTGAGGCGATGAATTGCGTTAGTGTGATGTCAGTATCAGAAGCAAATGTCCGCATTTTATCGGCATAGGCACAGTCGCTGTCGTCATCATCTGTCAGCAGATTATTGATGCTAGTTTCTTGTTGGCCTAGAAGGGTTTGTAGCGAAATAAACGAGTCGCTTAATGTGGCAACCGCGTCATTTTGTGTTGAGAATATGTCGGCCAGGTTTGATGAGGTGATCGTCAATATGCTGCTTGCTTCAGATACAGCAACACCCATAGCGTCATTGGCTAACGAGTTTGTGTTTGAATATGAAAAATCTTGTGATGGCCTGCTTGTGCTATTGGCTGCAGAGTCCTGATTACCCTTTGTCACTTTGAGAAGTACGAAAAGCAAAAATAAAACGCAAACAGAGCTGATAGCAAGCCCCAAGTGCGCTATCGAGGTGAAAGCCAGACTCCAACTCGCCAACATCATAAGAAACGCGATAATAAACGCGTTGCTCTTATTAGAGAAAAAGTTATCCAGATAATTTGCTGCAATGGCGACCACAATCCCACCTCAATTGTTACTACCGCGTTAACGGATGTGCAAAACACAATCAAATTATGGTCAAGTTTCCAGCTTCAACAATTATACTTTTGAATATTTTTGTTAACTTATTACTTTGGTGACATTTGTGACACCCAATCATCAGCATTGCGCTAGACTAAAAAGCTTCAATAGTTCAGCACTGTGGGCATTGCATTAAGATTAAAGGCGCGAGCCCGCGCCCAATGCTTCTAGCGTATCTAGAATTGCATCTGAGATATCTTCTAACGGCTTGATAAAACTCGCGGCTTTCATTTCTACAGCCACTTTAGGCATACCGTAAACAACGCAGGTTTTTTCATCCTGACAAAACGTAACAGAGCCTTTTGTGTGCATACTCTTAAGGCCTTTTGCTCCATCCCGTCCCATGCCTGTAAGCAGCACACCCACCGCGTTTGCGCCAGCATGCTCAGCCAGCGAGTCAAACATCACATCAACGGAGGGCTTGTGTCCCGATACCTTGGGCCCATCATCAAGGGTTAAACGATAGTCAGCGCCGCTACGCTCTACTTTTAAATGTTTATTACCTGGTGCCAAGTACGCAAATCCAGGCAATAAACGCTCCCCTCCGTGCGCTTCTCTCACGGTTATTTCACAAAGGCTATCGAGCCGCTTGGCGTAGGTGGTTGTGAACCCTGGAGGCATGTGTTGGGAAATAATGGTGGCCGGTGCATTGCGGGGAAAATGCATAATAACGTCTTTTATTGCTTCAGTTCCCCCAGTTGATGCGCCTATACCAATTAACTTTTCGGTTCCTGTGTAGCGCATAGAAGCATGTTTTGTGCAGCGTGTTTGCGTTGGTTGGCCTAACCTCGAATGCGCTGCTGCTTTTATCTTTTCAACAATAACCGCCGCGTATTCAGCCATACCTTGCGCTACGCCGAGCTTTGGCTTTGCCATAAAATCCACAGCGCCTAGTTCGAGCGCACGCAGTGTTGCGTCGGCACCTCTTTCAGTCAGCGTAGATATCATCACAACTGGGGTCGGCATCGCCTTCATCATTACTTCTAAAAAACGTAACCCGTCCACCTTCGGCATTTCAATGTCCAGAGTAATAACGTCTGGCCTGAACTCTTGCACCATTCGCTTCGCCGCATAAGCATCCGGCGCCGCACCCACAAGCGTTAAACCTGGATCACGGGTTACTATTTCTGAAAGAATTTGGCGGATTAACGCAGAGTCATCAACTACGAGGACTTTTATAGGCATGTGACTGTTCCGAAAATGAGATTACACCCGTCTTAGCTTGTTCAGAAAGTAGAACCCGGTGGGTAGATTCGCGCTCGTAAAGGGTAGCATTGTTAAATTCGCGAATACGCTTCATATAAACATTACCGTCGGCAGGAAAGTAATAAATTTTGCGAGCATAAGTAGACATTAAATCACTACTTATTAACGGTATGTGCGCGTCATCCAAATACTCCAAGACAAATTCAGCGTTGACTCGTCCAATGTCTTGCTGCACAAACCCAGGAAGCACCTTTCCTCCTCCGAATGCTTTAGCCATCAACTTATTTCGCCGTGCGCCAAGATGTACAAGCTGATCGATTAGCATGTTCATGGCGTGTACACCGTACTTTGTGGCTAGGCAAGCGTCGAGATTGGTGGTGAAGTTGAGGTCCGGCAACATAAAGTGATTCATACCGCCAATCTTCTTTTCTTGATCGAAAATACACGCTGCAACGCAAGAACCAAGAATGGTTACCAGCGCTTTGTCTGAAGCAGTGGCATAGTACTGACCCGGCAAAAGTTTAACGGCTTCTTTTTGAAGGCGGTTATCAAAGTATCGAATGGGATTTTCATCCTGACTCATACTGCAAATTCCTTTTAAACGACTGGCCGATAAATGGTTTTCCCCATGGGAGCGACCAGTTCAGGATACATCGTGAAGTTCTCAGAGTGCCCTGCGACATACATCCCGTCATTGCACATCATTTTAACCATTCGCGCTAAAATTTTGCGCTGCGTGGGTCGATCGAAATAAATCATGACGTTACGGCAAAAAATCACGTCCACTGGCGCATCTACACACCAGTTTGGCGACATCAAATTTAGTGGTTCGAACTGCACCATTTTTCTCAGCTCATCCACTACTCTTACTCTTCCGGTTTGTGCGCCTTTTCCCCTATAGAAAAATTGCGTTTTATAATCGTAAGAGAGCTGGCTGATACTGTTTTGGGCATACACTCCTTCCCGAGCCTTTTGCAGTACTTTACTGTCGATATCAGTGGCAAGTATTTGTACATTGGGAGTAAAGGTGCCAAACACCGACGCTACTGTCATTGCAATACTATAAGGCTCTTCACCAGTGCTGCTTGCGGCACACCAAATACGCTTGGTTTGAGGTCGCTTTGTCAGGTAATTGGCGAGTGCGTCAAAGTGATGTGGCTCTCTGAAAAAAGCCGTGAGGTTAGTAGTGAGCGCATTAATGAAGTGTTCCATTTCATCTTTACAGCTTCCTACATACGCTAAGTACTCTTTGAAGCTGTGTATCTCTAGTGCACGCAGCCGCCTGGCAAGGCGGCTGTATACCATCGCATCTTTTGAATCAGCTAAGTTAATTCCGGCTTGTTTAAAAAGCAGGCTTTTAACCCGTTCAAAATCTCTTCGGCTATATGGAAATTCCCTTTGCGCATCCGTGCTTTGTAGAGCGGTCATACACTAAAACGCCTCCCAATCTGACGCATCTGGTGCCGCTGGGTTCAGCGCTTTCATTCGCTGCTTGGGCACTTCACGCTCTTTAGGTAATGCTTTGCTGCCGTTTAGCGACTGAATGTCAGCATTCTGAGTGGGCTTGCGACTACTTCCCACTTTGAACACAGACACCCGTTGGGCTAGTTCACCCGATTGCTGTCTCATACTGTCTGCAGCTGCTGCTGCCTGTTCAACTAACGCAGCATTTTGCTGAGTCATTTCGTCCATTTGAACCACCGCATTGCTCACTTCCTGTATTCCGGTGGCTTGCTCAGACGATGCCGCTGCAATTTCAGACATAATGTCGTTAACGCGTTTAATTGCAGTGACGATGTTGGCCATGGTTTCCCCAGACTTATTCACCAACACGTTGCCATCACCAATTTTATCGACCGACGCAGAAATTAGCGCCTTTATGTCTTTTGCCGCCTCGGCAGAGCGCTGCGCCAGCGTTCTCACCTCGGAGGCAACAACGGCAAACCCGCGACCTTGCTCGCCCGCTCTTGCAGCTTCAACTGCTGCGTTCAGTGCGAGTATGTTAGTTTGGAAAGCAATGCCATCAATAACGCCGATGATGTCAGATATACGCTGGGCAGAGTCGTTAATCTCACCCATGGTATGCACTACTTGTTCAATGACCTTTCCGCCCTCTGATGCTACTTCTGATGCCTGGCTTGCCAAGCATTTTGCTTGATCGGCATTCTCTGCGTTCAGCTTCACTGTGCCCGTTAACTCTTCCATGGCTGACGCTGTTTCTTCTAAGCTAGACGCTTGCTGCTCGGTACGACTAGACAAATCGGCGTTGCCGGTGGCGATTTCATTTGAAGCCGTATCGATGGTTTCCACAGCGGTGTGAATTTTCACTATGGTGTCGCGCAGTTCACCAATAAAGTGATTAATAGATTCGCCAAGCACCTTAAAGTCACCTTCTAATGGCTCTTCTATCGTTTTCAGTAAATCACCGTCTGTCAGACTTGCCATAATAGACTTAATACTTTCTACCGCTAAGGTTCTTCCTGTCACGTCCGTGGCATATTTCACTACTCTAAACGGCTTGCCGTTTTGGTCTAAAATAGGGTTGTAAGAGGCTTGGATATAAACTGGTTTTCCTGCTTTATTGAAACGCTTATATTCACCGCTTGCATAAACGCCTTGGCGCAGCTGCTCCCAGAATGCCGCGTATTCTGGACTGCTTTTAAAAGCAGGGTCTACAAAAATACTGTGGTGCTTTCCTTTTACTTCATCAAGGGTATAGCCCATAGCGGCTAAGAAATTGCTGTTCGCGTTTAAGATCACACCTTCTAGGTCAAACTCAATGACTGCCTGAGACTTACTAATCGCGTTCAACTGACCTTCAAAATAAGCGTTTTTCAACTTCTCTTCGGTAATGTTAGTCGCGTATTTGACCACCCTAAACGGGTTGCCATTCATGTCTTCTATAGGGTTGTAAGAAGCTTGGATCCAAACGGCTTTTCCTGCTTTGCTTATGCGCTTAAATTCTCCTGAGAAGAAATTACCCTCTTTAAGTTCAGACCAAAAGCGCTGGTACGACTCTGACTGTCTGGTTTCTTCATCCACAAATAGCTGGTGATGTTTACCTTTGATTTCGTCTAGTCGGTAGCCCATGGTGTTGAGGAAGTTGTCGTTAGCAGTAATGATAGTGCCGTCGACATCAAACTCGATCACAGCCTGAGATTTACTGATAGCGTTAATTTGTCCTTCGAAATACGCATTTTTTAACTTGTCTTGCGTTACATCGGTGGCAAATTTAACGACTTTAAATGGCTTACCCGAGCTGTCGAAAATGGGGTTGTACGATGCGCGGATCCATATTTCCCTGCCACCTTTTGCAATGCGTTTATACTCACCCTCACTGTGCTCTCCGGCTTTTAAGCTTTGCCAAAAAGCAGCATATTCAGCGCTTAACTTATAGCTTGGGTCGACAAACATACTGTGATGCTGCCCTTTAATTTCTGACAGGCTATAGCCCATTGCGGCGAGGAAATTTTCATTGGCATTTAAAATGTTCCCCTCAAGATCAAACTCGATCACGGCCTGTGATTTCTTAATGGCCGTAATCTGCCCTTCGTAGTCAGCATTTTTTTGTTTTTGCGCTGTAATATCAGAGGCAAACTTGATGATGTAATCTACGTCACCGTTGTCATCAAATACTGGGTTGTAGGTCGCTTGGATCCACACCTCTTCGCCTTGCTTGTTAATTCTGCAAAACTCACCGCTGTGTACGTCGCCGCTTTTTAGCTTTTTCCAAAACTGCTGGTACTCTTCGCTTTGAGCATAATCACTGTCGACAAAAATGCGATGATGCTTTCCCACCACTTCACTTTCGCTATAGCCCATTGCGGATAAAAAGTTATCGTTGGCCGACAAGATTTCTCCGTCTGTCGTAAACGATATCACCGCCTGGCTTCGCATAATGGCATCGACCATACCTTTATTGCGTTTATTTTCAGTGTTGTCCTGCCACTCGGTGACATAAAGCTGAGTGCCGTTCTCATCTATCTTTATTGTAGATGCACTTACACAAAAACCGTGCTCTGCAAGAGAAACGAGTTGCTTATCGCCCGAAGTATGGGTAAGTAAATAGGACAGGTTTTCTGAAGCGCTTGCCCCATTTGCAATGTCGTCTATGTGCTTTCCTGATAGTGAAGACTCGCCATCGTTGACAGTAAAGTCCTTAGAGTAGGCCTTTGTCATTCGCAGGAATGCGGGAGTGTGATAGTGAATAACCCCCGACTTGTCGATAACCAACAAGTTTGAGGCACTGGCCTTTAGAATATTCGACTTCAATAGCGAGTCGTGCTTCGCTATTTTTAACTCTTCGCCGTTCAGAAAATTAAATACGCCCATAACTAATATTTCCCAATCTCAGGTGTTTGTGTTTAGTGAAGGACCTTGTAACTACGCGTCGTCTTTTACGCTCTCAGGTGCGACTAAACCCAGCTCTTCGCTGGTTATTAAGCTTTCTATGTTCACCAGAATGACCATGTTTTCATCTACATCAGCTAAACCGTGTAGATACCTACTGTCAAAAGCTACGCCAAACTCTGGTGGCGGAAGTACTTGTTCTTCAGACAAGCGAATAACATCGGATACACCATCTACCACGATGCCAACAATACGCTCTTGAATATTCAGCATTATCACTATTGTGAAGTCGTTATATGTGGCCTCGCCTACGTTAAACTTAATGCGCAAGTCCACGATAGGAACGATGTCACCACGCAAATTAATCACGCCTTTTATGAAGGCTGGCGCATTCGCAATCTTAGTGACTTGTTCGTATCCTCTAATTTCTTTTACTGTGGTGATGTCCAAGGCGTAATGCTCATCGCCAAGCACAAAACTCAAGTATTCTTTGTCCTGTCCGCCGGTAACCGCTTGATGCAAGGCAGTTTCACTCATGAAAGTAACTCCTCTATTTGACTGGAGGTATACGTTGTAGCAATGGAGTCTGCATCGATAATAAGTGCGACTTTTCCGTCGCCCATAATGGTTGCCCCCGCTATTCCAGCCACCTTACGGTAATGCTCTTCTAAGCTTTTAATCACCACCTGCTGCTGACCGACGAGCGCATCAACCAAAACACCAAAGCGTTTTTTACTGCTTTCAAGCAACACCACAATGCCTTCTGTGGGAGAAAGCGCAGCATCCTCTACTTCCATGAAGTCGTAGAGGGGCACCAAAGGCCAGTATTGATCTCGTATATAGAGAACGGTGTCGTTGCCCAAGGTTTTCAGCTGCTGCTTAGTAGGCTGGAAAGATTCAATAATATTTAAAAGTGGGATCACGAAGATTTGCTTACCCACCGACACACACATGCCATCAACTATGGCTAACGTAAGCGGCAGGTGAATGAAAAACGCTGAACCTTCACCGGCACTAGACTCGATATCGATACGACCGCCAATCGATTCGATATTGCGGCGCACCACATCCATGCCTACCCCTCTTCCCGATACATCGGTAATGGCTTCGGCAGTTGAAAACCCAGGTTGGAATATAAGCTGCCATACTTCTGAATCAGGCATGTCATCAGATACGGTGAGCCCGCTACTTCGCGCTTTATCGATAATTTTGTCGCGGTGAAGACCACCGCCATCATCAATAATGCTGATAATAATGCTACCGCCTTTCTGCTCGGCACTTAGAATAACCGTGCCTTTTTCTGGCTTGCCAGCAGCGACGCGTTTGTCGGGCATTTCTATGCCGTGATCGATGCTGTTGCGAACGAGATGGGTAAGGGGGTCGACGATCTTTTCAATTAAACTTTTATCAATTTCCGTGCTGCCTCCCTGGAGCACCAGTTCTACCTGCTTACCTAACTTACCAGCCAAATCTCTTACTAAGCGCGGAAAACGATTAAAGGTTGCGGTTAGCGGGAGCATGCGCATAGACATCACTGATTCTTGAATTTCCCGGGTGTTGCGCTGCAGCTCATCAATAGCTAGCTGTAGCCGCTCGCCAACCTGCCCTTCAACGTCTTGCCCTATCATAGACAGCATTGACTGGGTGATAACCAGCTCTCCGACTAAGTTAACCATGGCATCAATTTTAGTGGTGTCTACACGAATAGAGGCCGATTCACGGGCGGTGCTTTTTTTCGCGGAAGGTTTTGTCGGCGTTTTGGCTTGTGTTGTCGTGGGGGCAACGCCACTTGTTGGCGCTTTATCATTGTTAGATGTTGTTGCTGTATTTAATTGAGTACTGGCGCTTTGCGCGTTATTACTACTCGCAATTTCTAGGGAAGTATTGATATTGGTAGCTGACGGTGCGTCTTCGAAAAAACCGAAACCCTGCTCTACTTCAGCTGTTTCGGCTTTAGTCGTTGCAGTTTGTGCGCCGACTGTATTATTCGATATTTCATCATCGAAGAAGCCAAAGCCGTCATCCTCATTATTCTCACTTTTAGTGTTGTCGCCGTGAGAGAGCGCTTCGTTAACTGGTTCGTCGTCGAAAAAGCCAAAACTGTCGTCAGCGGCTTCAATAGCACTATTAGGCTCATCGTCAAAGAAACCAAAGCTGTCGTCCTGAGCGCTTTCGTTTTGCGCATTCACGCTTACTTCTGAAGAGTCGTCACCATCGCCTGAGGCTGCGTCTGTAGATTGACCGTTGATTACGCCATTTAGAATTTTAATGCGCTCGGCAATACAGTCTTCTGGTACGGGGGTCTCATCCCGGTAGGCGTTAAGCGTGTCTTTTAAAACATCGAGAGTTTCTAAAAGCACATTTACAATGTCAGCGGTAACACTAAGCTCATTGTTGCGGGCTTTATCTAACAAGTTTTCCATCACATGCGTTAAATTCATCAACGCATCAAAACCGAAAATACCGCTGCCACCTTTAATCGAATGGGCAGCGCGAAAAATGCTATTTAGCTCTTCAGGATCAGGGGATTCAACATCTAAACTCATCAATAGCTGTTCCATATCGTCGAGATGCTCATCGCTCTCGTCGAAAAACACGCCATGAAACTGTTCTATATCGATGCTCATTCCGAATCCTTCCAGACTTAAGGTTTTAGTAGATTGGCTTAACCCAAGACGCGCTTGGTTACATCAAGAAGTTTATTTGGATCAAAGGGTTTTACCATCCAGCCAGTTGCCCCTGCAGCTTTACCTTTTGCTTTCATATCGTCGCCCGCCTCTGTGGTAAGCATCACGACTGGGGTTCTGCTATATGCGCCTAGGCTACGCAAATTTTTAATTAGGGTTAATCCATCCATGCGAGGCATGTTTTGGTCTGTCAGTACAAAGTTAAACTGCTGACTCTTACATTTATCGAGCGCATCTTGCCCGTCTTGGGCTGTGGTGACGGTATACCCTGCCCCCTTTAGGGTCATTTCTACCATTTGACGAATCGATACAGAATCGTCGACAACTAAAATGTGTTTGCTCATATGCTCACTTCTCCAATGTAAGTCATTACTGACGATGCTTCCTGTTCCTTTCTTAGCTTAGAACAATTCAACTTCTCCAGCGTCCATAGAAGTTGCAGACACCGGGTTGTGGTCATTTTTACCTTTCGCAGCGATCCCTTTTTGGTACTCGTTTAACGCTCTTACAAAGCTTTCGATACTGTTAGCATTCAATGTTGCCAACTGCTCTAAAATAAATTTGATCATATCTTGGGTATACTCGATGTGCTGGCCGTTAATATCACCAAATTGCATACCCCGAATGGCTGCGTTTATTGACTCGTCAAGCTGAGAACCAATCTCTTCAATTTGTTTTGTGGTAACAAGGTCCGCTTCTGCCTTACGAATGATTTCCGATAGCTGCTCACTAATGTGAGCTTTGGCATTTACCACTTGCGAAATATCTTGCGAGGCTACAAATTCTGCCGTATCTGTTAGTTTGTCTACTAAACTTCGGATATTCTCCACTTGGGTTTTAATTACGTCGCTAAATTGCGTTGAACGAGTTGATAGTGCTCGCACCTCGTCAGCCACAACGGCAAAACCACGGCCCGCTTCCCCCGCCCTTGCCGCCTCGATAGCAGCGTTTAACGCCAGCAAGTTAGTTTGCGCTGCAATGTCGTCAATGCCGCTAAGTGCCTCTATAACTGTGGGCATCGCCTGCTGAATAGTTTGCACCTGCTCCATAAGGTGCTTAGTTGACGAGGACATTTGCTCGGTTGAATCGATAAATTGGGTAAGGGTTCCGTCGGTTTCTTGCGCAAACGTACGCATGCGTTCTGAATATGATTGCGTTTGCGTGCTATCAACGCTCAATAACGCGTCAATACATTGTGTTTGCTGTGCTACCAGTGCCTTTAGACTGCTAAAAGCATTGGAAAGGGTTTCAACAGCGTCGTCTTGAGTAGATTTAATGGACGATAAATTGGTATCGCACGTGCTCAATGATTGGGAGAGCTCTTCGCTCGCTTTTTTGATGTCAGCGCTACCCTCTGATTCGTCCTGCGCCAGACTTTCATAATTGGGATAAATCTCGTCGACCTCATCCGAGCTTTGTGAATAGACAAATACGCTAAAGACAACCACGCCCGTAAGTACCGCAAGCGCTGTAAGCGCAGATACAAAAAAGAATAAAGTCCAAGAAGCAGCTATGCCAACTCCACAAAGTACATATATGCTCTTTAAAGCCCCTTGCTGCATCAAAGGTAAGTTATTAAATGACAAAAAAACTCTCCTTGAAAAAACACTGTGACTTGAAATCAACAGCACTCATTCATGCTTGTGCACGTTACTTTGTTTGAGAAATACATCGTGCGGCGCACTAATGACTCGTGCCGAAAGACGCCATTGGCTAGCACAAAGAAAACATAAAGTTGCTAGTCATAACAGGTATCAGCGTTATGTTTAGCCAGCTTTGTTCACATTAAGTAAGCGTAGTACCCATTTTGAAAAGTAGGCAAGAACATGCATAAGTTTTTTATTAAAAAAGCGTTTTAGCCGCTATTTGTGTCTAACATCCAAATAAATGCTGTTAGCAAAGTACCGAATTGACATGCACAAAGCATAAGCCGAAACCTCTAGGCTTGTTGCCCCGTGATGATGATTATGTGCGAGCGACGTTTTAGCGACCCTCTAAGCGCTTGATGTAAAACATGACTATGTAAACTTCTAAAAATGGCCAGCTTGATTACAAGCTGGCTATTTTGTGTTTTTGTGTTTTTGTGTTTTTGTGTTTTTGTGTTTTCGCAACTCGAAATTACACACCGCGGCTTGGCAGACCTAAATGCATCCATTGTTTTAGCTGGATAACTTCACCACCGAGTTTGATCGCCGTTTTATCAGTCGACTGGTTTAGTACTTTTTTCGGTCACTGACAATTCATCGAGCTCTTGTTCTGCTAGCTTTGCCCGTTCCGCTTTAGAAATATAGGTTGGCTTATTGCTTTTATGAAGTTTAGCTTTGGCTTTCTGAATAATGGTGCCTCGACCCGGGATTGCAACGCGCGGCGCAGCCGCAGGGGCACGTTAGCGTGTGCCTGTGTTTTCAACCACCGGGATCAAAAAAGCCCTCGCATTTCTGCAAGGGCTTGAATGATGGTGCCTCGACCCGGGTTCGAACCAGGGACACGCGGATTTTCAATACAAATCACCACTCTAAAGCATTGAAAATATGCGACTTTTAATTTCTTTGCAAATTCTTTGCAAAGAGAGCTCTTTTCTGTTTTACTGGCGCTATGGCAAAACAGACTGAAAGACACGACATAAACGACGAGCTGTATATCTTTAAACAAGATAACAGTGAGCGCTGGTATGCGCGATTTATACTAACCAATCACAAAAAATGGCTCTGTAAATCAACTAAGAAGAAAGATAAAGACGAAGCTATCGCCATGGCACATCGAATCTTCTTAGACCACCAAATTAGACACGAAAATAACACACTAGTCCAAAGTAAGCGATTCAAAGACGTAGCTGACCGCGTCATCGAAAAGCTTGAAGAGCAACTAGAACACGGGGGCGGTAAACGCACCTATAAAGACTATATTCGAGCGTTAGAAAACTACCACATCCCCTACTTTTCGCGTACGTTTATCACCTCAATTGACCAAGAAGAAATATCTAAGTTTGATGAGTGGCGTAAGGGACGAATGAAGAAGTCTCCAGCCTCCTCTACATTATTAACTCACAATGCTGCTCTTCAGCTCGTTTTTAAAGAAGCTATTGAGCAAAAATGGATGATCGCCGCTCAAGTACCTGTTCTTTCTTCGAAAGGTGGAACAGGCACACGTCGTGCGGCTTTTTCTGAAGAAGAGTATGATGTTATCCTCAACGAAATATATGAAGGTGAGCAAAACGCTCATAGTGAAAAGACCCGTCAAATTCGTGAGTTACTATACGATTACTGTGAAATAGCAGTTAATACCGGAATTAGGCCCGGCACGGAGATGGAACACCTAACTTGGAAAGATATCGAGATTAAAACTCAAGGTTCAAAAGCTCAATTTTTCATCAATGTCTCTAAGGGTAAAACAACAAAATATACGGGACCGCGTAAAGTAGTTTGCAAACGTGATGTGATAGGAGCCCTAACGAACCTACGAGAACGCTTTCCATTGCGCACACCCAATCAAAAGCTATTTTTGCTAGCAAGTGGCGAGCCCACAAGGCAATTAGGTAAGGCATTTGAGAAAGCTCTTCAAAGTTCCGGATTAAAAGAGTCACCCAGAGGACCTCGAACGCTGTACTCTCTCCGACACACTTACATTACGTGGCAGCTTCTCAACGGAACCAGCATAGACGTAATTACGCGTCAATGTGGAACCAGTACAGAAATGATCGAGCAGCATTACAGTCATGTAAAACCCGAGATGTTTGCAGATGCATTATCTGGAGTTACTTTTGATAAAGAAGAACCAAAAGCATTGTCTAAGAAAACCTTACATAGACGCGCAAAGACCGCAGAGCGCGATGAAAAACGCTTCAAGGAATGGGTAGAAGAATATAAAAGGCGTGGGTGTATTTAGTCCACCATATAGGAGATAAGGTTACTTTTTTGTCGTTTAACGGTGGCTTCTTCGGTTGCTTTTAAAAATAAAGAATAGTTATTGAAGATATGTAAATTTAATCAATGCGCTCTAAAACAAAACGAAAATCATAACTCAGTAAAAAATTCAATTACTAGTATTGATTCATAATCTTCGAAAGTCTGCAGGAAGAACCTCAAAACCCGCAAAAATGTCCGTAAGAGAAGTAAATAGCACAGCGCAGCTCGTATGTTCATCTGTTTGAACTCAAGCTGTAACTGCTTTTGGAAACTAGAGTTATCAGGGATGAAGGAATTACCGAAGTTGTGCGTATGCTCCTATAGTAATCCCAAATATATCTGCATAAGCGACTCGAATAAAAGCGCCAAGATCATAGCCCAGATTTAAATCAGTTTTGAGATAATAAAGTCAGCTTTCAACCGTGCTTTTGGTTCTGAAACGTTTGCTAAGCCATACCCTCAAACTTCTTTAAGAGAGAAGCAAAGAGTGCTCTATTGTTCGCTTTTTAGTATCTAAAAAGACAATAATTTGCGAAACATTGTTTCATTAAAAACTAGTCCTGACGGGTGAGGTTTACATCTTCTCAGGTTACAGTTTTTACATTACATATGCTTGAACACTTTCGATGCTGAACAGCTTATTAGTAGAAACCCTGTAGCCGATTCAACTCCTGCTATCATTCGTAGATGTCCGTCCGGCTCGATACTTCCAAGACCCAATGTAGTAATCGTAGTTAGTGAAAAGTAAAAAATATCCATGGAAGTGGCAGGTTGCTTAAAATCGCCGAGCTCGAAATAAAGTCCAATTTCATACGCCAGAGTAAAAATGACTGCTAGTAAAAGTTGGCTCGAAATGGCAATAACGACTACCGACAGTGTTTTTATCCAAGCTCCCTTCAATCTCTCGCTGATATTGTCCGCGACTACTGAAATATTAAAAAGATGCAGCCCTACGCAGATCAACAGTGCAGCTAAAACTATTAATATAGACAAAAACATAATATTTCCTTGTTGGTACAAAACTTGACTAGTTAAGATTGATTGGTTTGTAACCTCTCTCAAGCTTTCTTTTGTTAGAAAGATTTACAAATATTAACTATTTCTTAAGTAAGGATTACATATGAAATACTCTAAGTTCGCTGCAATGATAATAACTTCAACTGTAGCGATGTTTTTAATGATGTACTTAAATACCTACGCTATCTCGCATGTCTGGTTCAGTGAGACAAGGACTTATATGGCACTCTATATGGGGGCAGGCATGGCGATTATAATGTTAGCTTTCATGTTAGGTATGTATAGCAACAAGAAACTCAATACAGCCATTTTTATAATAGCGGCACTTACTTTCGCCTTGTGTATCTATCTTGTTCGTTCACAAAGTACCATTTCAGATACCGCTTACACGAAAGCAATGATTCCTCATCACTCTATAGCTATTTTGACTAGTGAGCGTTCTAACCTTGAAGACGTTCGCGTACGAGAATTAGCAAACGGCATTATTAAAGCTCAGCGAAAGGAAATAAAGGAGATGGAGTGGTTGATAGAGGATATAAATAAGAATGGCAAGGTAACAACTCAGGAACAGGCCGAACAGCGTCCAATTCCTCAATTTGAAGGTAAATTGAATAAAGGAAAGGAAAATGAGTAAGAAAGCTATCCTATATAGAATGGTTACTAAAGAGCACATTTGCCCTTACGGTTTAAGGTCAAAAGACTTACTAGAGCGAGAAGGCTATTCAGTAGAAGACAATCATCTTACTTCACGTAATGACACCGATGATTTCAAGCAAAAGCATGGTGTAGAAACGACGCCTCAAACCTTCATCGAAGAAAAGCGAATTGGTGGATATGATGAGCTTCGTAAATACTTCGGGAAAGGAGAAGCGGGGCAGAACGGAACTACTTATGCACCTGTTATTGCGATTTTTTCTGTGGCAGCTCTGCTATCGTTAGCATTCCAGTTCTTTGTTTCTGAAGACTTCATCTCTATAAGAACACTGGTTCTCTTTATTGCTTTCTCAATGACACTACTTGCAGTTCAAAAATTGAAGGATTTGTATAGTTTTACAAATTCGTTCATAACCTACGATTTGTTGGCAATGAGGTGGCTTCGATATGGTTACATCTACCCATTTCTTGAAGCCTACGCGGGGATAGGAATGGTAGCTCAACTGCCTGCCATAGCTGTTGCGCCATTTTCACTATTTATAGGAACCGTTGGGGCAATTTCTGTCTTTAAAGCAGTATATGTGGATAAACGGGAGCTCAAATGTGCTTGTGTCGGTGGGGACAGTAACGTGCCGTTAGGTTTTGTTTCACTATCAGAAAACATTTTTATGATAGCAGGCGCATTACTCATGTTATCTTTTTAGTTACAAGAGTTGCTTATCGACTAAACTTAATAAAAGTAACTCTATCAGCTTTTAAGATTGAAAAGACTGCTTGTTTAACTACATAGGAAGTTGTTTATCTTAGTTACAAGCAAATGTCATTGATTAAAGTGTCCTTAAGACTTATCTTTTCTAAGGGAATAACGTCGCGTAAAGGTTGAGAGCAAATACAAAGTTATGAGATCTATTATTTTCACACTATGCATTGGATATTTATTGGTACTGTTTACCGTGCCAGTTGATGCGTGTGAAATGAAAATGGATGAACATAGCTCATTAACTAAGGTTTCTCACAAATTCGCAGACGCTCATGAGGAGAAACGTAGCAGTTCACCTAGTTCTAAGCATCAAAGCGCTCACACTGATGGACACCCCTCGCATTCGGGTAAATCAGGTTGCTGCAATGATGGATGTATGTGTATAGCTACCAATTGCTACCACTTTGCAAGTCTTTTTTACGTTCCCATTCGTCAATTTGAAACAACGTTTGCTGAGCAGTATGACATTATCGCTCTAGCTGTTCCCCCCAAAATTTTCACTCCACCTTTCCGCCCACCGATAGCCTAAGGTACTGACTTAGTTAGTAATACTTTTTAAATGGATGAAATTCCTTCGTCCAGTTAGTATCAATTCAAAGGCTAAAAACTATGAAAAATTCTATCGACAACGGTCGCAGAAGATTTGTGCTCGCTGCCCTGACCTCAAGCGCTGCGGCTGCGTTAACCAACGTTAGTCCTCTATGGGCAGCACCTGTTGGTCGCCATTTTAAAGATCAAGTTTTGACAGGTGATATTAAAAATCTCAATGTGTCAAAAGCGCAATTGCCAATAGGCTCAAATATGGGCTCACCTATAACGATCAACGGTCAAATGCCGGGCCCGTTGATTAGATTGAAAGAAGGACAGCGAGCGCACCTCAATGTAACTAACCACCTTAACCAAGATACTTCAATACACTGGCACGGGATTATTTTACCACCAGATATGGATGGCGTTCCGGGAGTTTCCTTTGCCGGAATAAAACCTGGCGAAACATTTAAATATGCATTCGATGTCGAGCAAAACGGCACCTACTGGTACCACAGTCATTCAGGCCTCCAGGAACAGTTGGGCCATTTAGGACCTCTTGTGATCGACCCCGCAGATGGGGACATTGGGGCTGATAGGGAACATACAATTATTTTAAGCGATTGGACGTTTTCAGACCCCCATGACGTTATGCGAAAACTGAAGGTAGCGGAAGGTTATTACAATTATCAAAAGCGAACTATTTTCGACACGTTAGAAGACGTAAAGAAAAAAGGGCTTGCCGATACATGGGAAGAGCGTGCCATGTGGGGTGCAATGCGTATGAGCCCTCGCGATATAGCTGACGTTACAGGCAGTACATATACATACTTAATGAATGGCCGGACACCACAAGATAATTGGCAAGCCCTGTTTAAAGTAGGCGAGAAAATCCGGTTGAGGATCATAAATGGTTCTGCGATGACTTATTTCGACTTTCGCATCCCAGGGCTTGAAATGACGGTTGTAGCTGCAGATGGTCAGCCTGTTAAACCAGTAAATGTGGATGAATTTCGAATTGCAGTAGCGGAAACTTATGACGTAATCGTTCAGCCAAAAGAGCGAAAAGCTTATACCTTTTTTGCGGAAAGTTTTGATAGAAGTGGATATGCGCGTGGCACCCTAACCCCGTCAATTGGCCTTACTGCAGAGGTTCCCCCACAGCGAGTTATCACAGAGCGTGGCATGGCGGCGATGGGGATGGACATGTCTGGTATGAAAGGCATGAATATGGATAAGTCCAAGGTCGACAGCTCGGGCATGGCTGCTCCAAAAGGTGAAATGAAAGGAATGGGGCAGCATAGCGCCCATACAATGCATGGCACCCAAATGGAAGGAGAAATGACCCCCTCCAAAAAGCTCCCAGTAGAAAGCATAGACATTGTCCACAGCGAAGACGGGCACGGCGCTGGTGCAGCGATGATTGCTAAAAATCCAAGCTCTAGGTTGGATGAACCTGGGATCGGTTTGGAAGACAGCCCACATCGTGTCCTTGTTTATACAGATTTAGTCGGTGAAAGTCCTTGGCCTGACGATAGAGAGCCGGAACGTCAAATTGAGCTTCACTTAACGGGCAATATGGAAAGGTACATGTGGTCGTTCGATGGCAAAAAGTTTAGTGAAGTAGACGGATATGTACGTTTCAATTATGGCGAGAGACTACGTCTGATCTTGGTTAATGACACTATGATGGATCACCCTATTCATTTACATGGTATGTGGATGGAACTTGAAAACGGCCAATATCCAAGACCTCGTAAACACACGATCAGCCTCAAGCCTGGAGAGAAGGTCTCGTTACAAATCAGCGCAGATGCCCCCGGTGAGTGGGCGTTTCATTGTCACCTGCTATACCACATGGAAGCAGGTATGTTTCGTGTTGTACAGGTCGCATAGGAGATTAAAATGAAACAGATATTAATAGCAGGCCTAATAACATTAACTTTGAGCGTTGACAATGCTTTGGCTCAATCAAGAGATGACTGGCCATCTCCTATTCCTAATGAATATTTTGGCCAAGTTCTATTTGACCGGCTTGAATATACTCGCACTGATGAGCAGCAAAATATAGCGGTCTGGGACATGCAGGCGTGGTATGGCGGAGATTACCATCGTCTTGTTTTTAAAAGCGAAGGCGAAAATACACAAAACGATGGAATGCCTACTGATCTGGAACGAGCAGAACTGTTGTACGGTTATCTCGTTTCTTCTTTTTGGTCTATACAATTTGGTGTGGGCACAAAGGGAGAGCTGTCATCCGATGCGGATATGGAAAACTATGCGGTGGTCAGTTATCAAGGTCTAGCGCCTTACTGGTTTGAAATGGAAAATTCACTGCGTATTAACGAAGACGGTGACATGCAGTTCATCAATGAAACCGAATATGACTGGCAACTAAGTCAAGTTTCCTATCTGCAACCGCGACTGGAAGTTGTTGCCAACCTCACCGATTCTGAAAAGTATGACCGTCAAAGCGGGTTGAGTAATATTCGTATTGGTTTGCGATATCGGCATGAAATAGTGAGGGAGGTAGCACCTTATGTCGGTGTTTATTACAGCAAAGCTTTGGGAAATACAGCTGATGCATTAAAGGCTGAAGGCAAGTCAACCAGTGAAACTGGTGTAGTGTTAGGTGCAAGGATTTGGTTTTAAACGCCCTACGCTAAAAATGAAATAACTGGTATGCCATTGCCAGTTATTTCTTTCTACACGTCTTCGAATTTGTTTTGTAATGGGCCTGTGTCCTTATATTTGCTGCAGGTTGCTTTTGTTGTTACTCAGGCTCACATGACATAAAGGAGTAACCAATATGAATGAACACGAGCATTCAAACAGGAAAGATTCGTTAAGCCTCTGGGGCGCGGTATCGATGGGAACTGGTGTAATGATAGGTGCTGGTATATTTGCTTTAACCGGGCAAATAGCGGAGCTGGCAGGCACATGGTTTCCTTTTGCGTTTTTAGTTGCAGCGATAATTGCAGGGTTTAGCTCATACAGTTACGTCAAAATGGCACAGAAATACCCCTCTGCAGGTGGTATCGCCATGTTTCTGAAAAAAGCCTATGGTAGAGGTCTGTTGACCGGTGCCTGTGCATTGCTGATGTTTTTTTCCATGGTTATCAATGAAAGTTTGGTAGCCCGCACTTTTGGCACTTATGTCCTACAATTGTTTGACTCTCAGGGCGCTGAGTGGCTTATACCAGCGCTTGGCGTGAGTCTTCTTATTGTGGCATTCATTGTTAATATTTTGAGTAATCAATTCATACAGACCCTCTCATTTATTATGGCTTTTATCAAAATAGCAGGACTTGCAGTTTTGGCAATTGGTGGGCTGTGGGCAACCGGTTTGTCGTTTGAGAGCGTTTCAGCTCAACCGCAAGATACCAGCGCAACCGGTTTTCTCGGAGCCGTGGCACTTGGTATTTTGGGATACAAAGGATTCACTACAATCACAAACAGCGGAGGCGAGCTCAAACAACCAGAAAAAAATGTAGGAAGGGCCATAGTCATTTCTATATCCATTTGTGTGGTACTTTATGTTTTTGTCGCAGTTGCAGTTGGAGCAAATTTATCAATTGGCGAAATAATACAGGCAAAAGATTATTCGCTTGCTGAAGCATCTCGACCCGCATTCGGCCAGTATGGTGCTTGGTTTACTATAGCTTTCGCGATTATTGCCACGTCTTCCGGTGTCGTTGCCAGCATCTTCGCTGTTTCAAGAATGCTATCGATGCTTACATCAATGCAACTTGTGCCTCACCGTCATTTTTCATTACCGGGAGATATAAGAAGACATTCCTTAATTTATACGTTAGTCATCGCAATATTTCTTACCATATTCTTCGATTTGAGCCGCATAGCCTCCATCGGTGTAGTTTTTTATATCGTAATGGATATCTTCATCCACTGGGGAGTGTTCAAGCATTTACGAGATGATGTGCAAGCTAAAGCTTGGGTACTAGTCAGTGCAATTATTCTCGATATCATTGTTCTTCTATCTTTTATGTGGGTGAAAGCAAAATCAGATATCTTCATTGTTGGGATTTCTGTGGCTGGACTTCTTATCGTATTCGCGGCTGAGAAATGGTTTCTAAAGCTCCATGCGTATGATGATGATGATAAAAATTATAACTGATGCAAATCATTGAAGCTGTTCATGAACTACATCGACGGAGTAAGACAATATTCAGCGTAGGCAGAGTAGCAGCCTAAAAGGTAAGCGCAGTTGTTATGAATAGGAAAGGAATTAACCGGCATTAGCGTGCCGGTTATTTTTACTCGTGGCACACTTTAACCGCTTTTTTGCTGCTTCAGTGTATCCATTATTTCAGCAAACTCCTGTCCTTTTGACTCAGGTGGCTGGCTACAACCCTGCTTCTCTGTATTGGTTTGACTGGGTAGTTGCATGGCTTGCTGTAAGGCTAATTCTGAATTATTGGTTATCATAATATCTCACCGTTAGTTTAAATTTATGTGGCAGTAGATATCAGCAAATATCGTACCTGTGCTAAAAGGACAAATACTGACTATTTATTTAGCCCTCACTACTACAGTTGCCTATTGTAAATACTGGCAATAAGCCAACCCAGTACACCTGCGAACAAAGCCCATAAAGCTCCGCCTATCACTACACCCAATAAAGGCACGTTCCATATCATCCCTTGCCAGTCTGAAAACATTATATTACCAGCCATGGGTGACATCATGTCGGGCATTGTAATAATGAACAAAGAACTAACAACTAACAACACTCTCGAAGCTGAACGATGCGGCGCACGCGAACGCAAATACATTTTCTCGAATTTTCATCTTACGCCTCCTTAAAGCCAGCATCATAATGTAACGACATCGCTCAGCATTGTTGTTGAGTGAGAACGTAGAGCACATTAAGGTTATGTACGCTTCCTGTGAGCGCCCTGCGGCAAGTGGTGGCAACTCCACGGTTTGTGCGTCGCATTGTCTTTTATATTTTGATCTACAAACT
The DNA here is from genome assembly GCF_054960375.1 of Alteromonas sp. G4i35. Taxonomy (NCBI): domain Bacteria; kingdom Pseudomonadati; phylum Pseudomonadota; class Gammaproteobacteria; order Alteromonadales; family Alteromonadaceae; genus Alteromonas; species Alteromonas sp. G4i35. Next base: position 60,188 of record NZ_JBHNZD010000028.1, read on the forward strand.
GGTAATAACCTTCTTTTGTGTGTGTCCACCAGTCATTGTGAAGATCTGCGCCGTGTTTTCGAATGATCGCTTCAATACCGTCTAAATCGATATGTGTCGCATCATATGCCAGGTGAATAGCCCCTTCTTTGATGTTGTAGCTCACCTCATCAATGCCAAAGAGCTTGTCAATCTCTTCAATTAGGGGCTCGCAATTTGCCTCATAGACATTGCTGAGCCGTAAATTCCGAACGACTAAATTTGCTTCTCTGACACCGACTCTGTGGTCTAAATCACTCATATCTTTCTCCTCGGGTGTTAATTTGAATGTTTCTGAGATTCGGGTGAATGGCTTCCATCCATTTTCGACATCATTACTTCCATCATCTTAAGATGCCTTTCTGCCATATCAACTTGGTTTTGCATGGGTTGCCCTTCCATTTTTTCGTGCATTATATGCATCATTCCCATCATGGATTGCATGTGTTTTTTCATCATTTCACGCTGCTTGCTGGGATTCTTTTCTTCTTTGATAGCGTTAACTTCTTCCTTCATCGACTTTATTTTTGCATTCATCATATGCATATCTTGGCCACGCATAGGCATTCCCGTTTGAATCTCTGGCTTGTCTGAGCCCTTATGCTCATGCTCTTCCATTTGTTGAGCTTGCGATGTTGCAGCCATTACTAATGTGGTTGAAAAAATGATTGATTTAGTGAATTTTTTCATGGTTTTCACCTTTTAATTTAAAGTTGAGGTTTGGGATCCAGCCAGGTGTCGTGTTGATATAGCTCACATACTCATCGCCAAATTCAGCAATAGCCAGAGCTTCTTCACGCTTTGCCAGTTTCACATACACAACAACTAAAACTGGAAACATGACCAGTGTGGGAATGGTCGGCCATTGCAACAAAAAACCGAACATGATCAGTATGAAGGCTAAATATTGAGGGTGGCGACACCGCGCATACCATCCAGTCTTAGCTAAGTGATGGTTCTTCTGAGCGTGGTGCAGCACATTCCATGCTGAGGACAAGATAAAGAATCCTGCAACAATAAATACCATACTGGCGATATGAAATAGGTCCCAGTGGGCGTCGCCTTTAAAACCAAAGAAAGTATGCAACAGATGTCCGTTTTCGTGCGCAAAAAAGTTTACTTCCGGATAGGTTTCAGCAAGCCATCCTGACAAGAAATAAATAGTCAGTGGGAAGCCATACATTTCGGTAAACAGGGCTACAATAAACGCAGAAAATACCCCCAAACTTCGCCAGTCGGTGGAAGATTTTGGCTTTACAAAACTGAATGCAAAAAAGATAAAAATAGCTGAGTTCAGTATCACCATTGACCATAAGCCATAATCATATGTATCATTCATCTTGGTTGTCCTTTTTAAGTGACTCCTTTCGGCCTTCCTCCAACCCCTGAATGTATCCATCACGATAAGCCGCGTTGTTATCACTCAATTCCTGAAAACTTTTCTGCTTATTGTCACTGTCGCGAGAATGTTCGTGGGCGTGTCCGTGTTTACCGTGGCTACTGTGCATGAATATATGCATGAATGGGCACAGCAATAAAATCAAATAGGGAAGAAACTGAAGGACATGATGACCATGTTCGAAAATTAAAAAATAAGTAACGGCAGCGATCATCGCTAATGCTGCCCACCCTGTAGGTGTTGACCAAAATCTGGGGTGACTGTTTTTCATGACTCCTCCTATACCACCGTAAGAACACCGCGATACATCTGCATCTGGCAGTGAAAAGTATGTTCGCCCTGTGGGACGTTTTCGAGGTGAATTGGTGTTACCTCATTAAGCGTTAGCTGCTCACTGATATCTAATGAAGGAATTAGCAGTACTTCGGAACAGGGAGACTCATCTTTGCGCAAAAACTTCAACGTAACAGATTGGTTTGCGTTTACCTGAATAGACGCTGGTGAGTACACGCCATTTTTTACTTCTATGAGTATTTCGTTACTTTCAGTAACTGTCTGATCAGGCTTGTATAACCAAAACCACCAAATAATCAGTGCAATACCCGTAAGTCCTACAATATTAATTATCATCATAAGAAAACTCCTTAGTGGTCCTTTGCCTTGAATAGGCGAAGCCGGTTCGCATTTGATACCACTGTTAACGAAGAAAATGCCATGGCGGCTCCGGCGATAACTGGGCTTAGCAATACTCCGAAAAATGGATAGAGCACGCCCGCCGCAAAAGGTATACCTGCTACGTTGTAGATAAAGGCTCCAAACAAGTTTTGCTTAATGTTGCGCAAGGTGGCTTTACTAACCGCTATAGCATCGGCCAGACCATGCAACGAGCCGCGCATCAGGGTGATATCGGCGCTTTCAATGGCAACGTCCGTTCCTGTACCAATGGCAAAGCCAACATCAGCCAAGGCAAGAGCCGGAGCATCGTTAATTCCATCACCAGTCATACCCACTACTTCTCTCTGCTGCTGTAATTCATGTACTTTGTTGGCCTTATCTTCGGGCAATACTTCAGCAAAAAACTCGCTTATTGCCGCTTTCTTTGCCACTGCAGCAGCAGTTTCTTTGTTGTCCCCCGTTAACATGATGACCCGGATATCATTAGCCTGAAGACGCTTGATGGCAGAAACAGAGTCAGGTTTTATCGGGTCGGCAACCGCTATGATGGCAGCAAGTTGTCCATCTACAGCGAAATACATGGGAGTTTTGGCGTCTTTGGCCAGTGTTTGTGCTTTCTCTGAATAATTACCTATGCCCACCCCTTTTGAAGCCATAAGCTTGCTGTTACCAAACAATAAGGCCTTTCCTTCACAACGGCCTTCAACCCCCATACCGGTAATCGCATTAAACTCTTCGGTTTTCAGCAGCTCAATGCCCTGGTCGTGGGCACTTTCTACTATCGCCATTGCTAATGGGTGCTCTGAACCATTTTCCAGACTAGCTGCCAATTGCAGCACTGTCTTTTCATCACTGAAATTGGCTAAAATTATGTCAGTGACCTTGGGTGTACCTTCCGTAATCGTTCCGGTTTTATCCAGTATCATCACACTGATTTTTGATGCCGTTTGTAGCGCTTCGCCGTTGCGAATTAGCACGCCGGCTTCAGCAGCCTTTCCAACCCCCACCATAACTGACATCGGCGTGGCTAGGCCCAATGCACATGGACAAGCAATGATCAATACAGTGGTGGCCGAAACTATGGCAAATGCCAGTGCGGGCTCAGGCCCAAAGTTCAGCCATGCTAGCGCACTGAGCACAGATATAATCATGACCACAGGAACAAAGTAAGCGGATATCACGTCGGCCAAGCGCCCAATAGGCGGCTTTGAATTTTGTGCGCGTTTAACCATTGCAATGATTTGCGCCAGTGCCGTGTCTTTACCTACTCGAGTTGCTTTAAATAGAAACATTCCTGACTTGTTGAGAGTTCCAGCAACGACTTCATCGTCATGTGATTTTTCAACTGGCATCGGTTCCCCGGTTAGCATGGACTCGTCGATTGACGTATGGCCTTCAACAACCACACCATCAACAGGCACTTTTTCTCCAGGCCTGACTTTGATGACATCGTTAAAAAGCACTTGCTCGATAGCGACCTGGACCTCTTTATTGTCGCGAATAACCGTGGCTGTTTTCGCTTGTAATCCAATTAAACGTTTGATTGCTTCTGAGGTTTTTCCGCGGGCTTTTAGTTCTAAGGCAAGCCCCAGATCAATTAGACCAATGATCATAGCTGTAGCTTCAAAATAAACGTGCCTTGCCATTAACGGCACTGCTTCAGGTACCAACACTACCAACATCGAATAGAACCATGCTGTGCCTGTACCAAGTGCAATGAGTGTATCCATATTGGCAGAATGATTTTTAAAGCTCTTCCACGCACCGATGTAAAAATGCCGGCCGGAAAAGAACATTACACCCAGCGTCAGTAGGCCAACTGCTAGCCACAACAACCTTTCGACATTAGTCTCGACCGTCATTTCGTCGACAACAATGCTATAAGTCATTAGAGGGATACCTAGCGAAAGCGCAATGAAAGTATCTCGCATCAGCTTTTTGTAATAGGTCCTATCCGCTGCTTCTTTTTCATCGACTACATCAGTGTCAGGCTTATCTTCGAAAGGCTTTGCGTTGTAACCAACGGACTCTACTGCTTGAACCAATAATTGAGAATCCGCTGTACCCGTTACAAGTACTGTTCTGTCTGCAAAGTTCATTTCGGCATTCTGCACTCCCGGCGTCTGCTTCAAGGCAGCTTCTATTTTTCCAACGCAACTGGCACATCCGGCGCCTTCTATCACTAATTGTCGCTGTGTTACTTCTGCACTCATAGTGCTCTCCTTTTTTCCTATTTTTAGAAGACTTGTTTTTTGACGGACAACGATTTTTCTGAAGAAACACCTGCATTAAGTTCTGTCATTTATGTTTTCCTCCAGGACGGTGTGTTCAAACTCTTCTATTAAATGACAGACCACGTGTGAGGATGGGGCTTTGTCACCCATTGCTCCCCATTTCCTTACTGCCAGCATCATATTTTGCCTGAGTAACAACATTGCCTTAAATTGTCTTTCTGTTTCTGCTAGCCTTCTTGCAATTAAGGTTCTAACTAGGGGACAAGCGGTCTTTCCATTATCTGCTTCTCTGAGAATTTGCTTGATATCTTCAACTGAAAAACCTAAATGCCTTGCACTTAATATAAACCGCAACCTGGAAGCATCTTTCGTTGAATAGAATTTATAACCATTGTCAGATTTTGCCGGCGTTATTAACTGCAAGCGCGTGTAATAGCGAACAGTATCTGGCGTTGTAGCCAAGGCGCTTGCGATCTCTCTTACTTTCATAGTTGTTCCGATGTCTTTAACCTAAAATTTTACTTATACCTAAAGGCTAAACCTGTGTGTGGGACGCGAGTCAATAGGCATGTAACTCGTGAAACTTTCGGTTCTAAGATGTAATGCGTTTGTAAGTGAGGCGGATAATACTTGCTGTTCGTTTACTGATAGCAAACAGTGTCTTAATGTATATTAATTAAGCAGTTGATCGTCTAAGACATTCTTTGATTGCAATTGATTAGTAAAGAAAACTTAGAGAAAAGCCTCACTGAGTTTATGTGTAGCTCTTAATCGGAGGGTGGAAGGGAGGAGAGTGTATACCAATTAAAGGGGTAATATTTATATCTGAAAATGAGCTTTGCTTAATGTTTTCACTTATCAGAATTTCAATATTTGAAAGTATACAAAATTGGGTTAAAGAAGTTGCACAGTAAGCACCTATACAGCACGCGCATATCGATTGATCATTTCCTTCGCAGTGCTGTACATCCTGGTTCTTTTCTGAATGAAGTGTGTGATTATTTAAAGTAGTATGTTCTACGCTTGATAAGGAATCATTTGAGGACATATGAGATTCTGATGTGTCGTGACCATCACATTTAATTGGGTTCGTCATAGCAAAGCCGTGCTGTGAAAGCAGCGCAGCTATTAGTACTAATTTAAACCACTTATAAATGCCTGACACAATAAACTCCATCAGTGAGTAAGGGAATAGTAGCGGTATTCCGTTATTCTTACTTTGACGTAGATCAACACAACACAAAAAAGTGCTTAGGACCTTTAAACATTAAAGCCGTAATCAACTAGTTTAGTACTCTTGATTCATATAGCCTTAAACTACGCTTAGAAAGTACAACATAGCCATCATTTATAGCAATGCTTTTAATCAGTGCATCCTCAAAGATTATGCTACCGCACGTGAAATCGTGACTGAAAGTTGTGACTTCGACATCATTTGCGATATATAACGCGTTATCTAACGAAATAAGAATCCCAAAGTGCCCATACTGTCGAAGGGCATGACTAAATTGAGCGGTGTTTTGATCCCAATTTACAAACCTTCTTTTTACTGGAGGTAGACTTTGGAATGACGCTAGCTTTTCCAATTGAGGTGTGGCGTTATTATAAAGCTCATTAAAGTTATTAAGTAATTCTTCTAACAGAGTTTCTGCGAGTAACTGAGACTTGACCATCAATGATGAAATCGTTTCATTGTTTTCGACCTCAAATTTCTCTTGGATTAGGATGCTACCTGCATCAAGTTTCTCAGTGAGTTTATGAATGCTAACACCCGCGTTCTCAGGGTTGTCGATAATGTAGGTGAGTGGGGTTGGGCCTCTACTTTTGGGTAGTAAAGATGGGTGGATATTAATCGCATATTTTATTTCGTTTGTGGGTACTTTGTATCCGTAATCGGCTACAACAAAGACTGTCTGTTCGTCATTTAAATATCCTTTAAGAGTCACGATACTTGGTTTTTCAGTGGAATAAACAATATTGTATTTACGACAAATTCGTTTGATGAAGCTCGCATTTTCCTGAACATCGTTTATAAAAACGCGTTCAATGTTCAATCTATTTTTAATTAGAAGTAACAAACAATT
>NZ_JBHNZD010000029.1:0-54169 GCF_054960375.1 Alteromonas sp. G4i35
GCCACCTAACAACTCAATAAACTCGCTCACTTCGTTCGCTGGGACGCATACACGCGGGGCGGCTGCGCCATTATGCCCCACAAGTCTGCGCCCGTTATTGGAAAGTTATACGCTGATGGAATTTGCATCGTGAGTTTTAATAAAGATTTAAAATCCAAGCCTAAGAAAAATCGTTTTTTCCCTTTACGATTTGGTGATGCTGTTCGAGCAGTGAAAGACCTTAATTTGAAGCAGTATGATGATAGCCGTCTAGCGGTTAGGATGGAGAATATTGAAGGCGAATTTAAGAACGGATTTCCATTATTTGACTTGGTTCCAGAAGAGGAACTAGCGATATTTTCCCTCAGTGAAAATTTATCAACTAAGCCCATACATAAAGCCATCATGCTTGCTCTGTCAAAAGCCAGTAAATTAAAAGTTAAGCCTAAAGACCACATTCACAACTCTTACTTTAGTGCTTATTTCAACTCAGATAATCAGGTGGTAATTGTCCGTGTAGATCGAACCTGCAAATTAAAAAGGTATAGGGCTGATGACAAGCTTAAAAACGCTAGGTATGTTGGTAGCTCTTGTAAAGAGGTTGTATTAGAGTCATTTTGCGTATAACAAACCGCTGTAGCTGGTCGCAAGCTCCCTGGGACAATAACACGTGGGCTCAGTCGCTTCGCTCCAAATTTTAGCCCACGTGTTATTGCCCCTAAGCGGGGCGTTAGCACTATTGTCAAATCTAGCCATTTGTGCGACATTAAAACTCTTGACATTCAGCCATGCTTTGGCGCAAATAATTAAATTAATATTTCAAACCTGACGTCGCCTCCAGAGTTTGGGTATTACACTTAGGCAGCATATGCTGTATTGAGTTCGTAATGTCCAAAAAACATCAAGTTCCAGTAAAGCCTCATACGATTGATTTTTTATCAATTTTGCTAATATCAGCACTTATTCTATTTGCTGTTTTGTTTCTAATCCTGTCAGAAAATCAATCCGATGCGATAGACGACATTTGGTCGCATTTTAAAAATATTTCGCTTATTGTTGTTGGCTATGTATTTGGTAGTAGCAAAAAATAGTGCTAACAAACACATTAAGTCGCTTCGCTGGGACAGTAACACGTGGCCTCTGTCGCTTCGCTCCTATTTTAGCCCACGTATTACTGCCCCTTATGTGGGGGTTATGCGCCAAAGCGTACAGGATTTACATCCATACTTTTATGAAGGATTCTTATGATCAGAATTTCCTGACTGCCCGTTTGTTTGTAGAAAATCACATGGCTACCTTGAGGAGATTTTCTGTATCCATCTCTTATTTCGTCGCAGCTTTTACCAATATCAGGGTTTTCAGACAACATCCAAAATGAATCGTCGAATTGTTTAAGATATACATTACGCTGTTCTCGGCCCCATTTCCGTTGCGTAAACAATGCGATATCTTTTAAATCTGATTTTGCTAGTACGGTTAATTTAAACGGTTTCACTCTTTTAATTCACCGTCTAGTTCTGATATCAGATGCTCAAGGTCGTATTCAGCTTCACCGCTTTCTTCACCTGCTACAAGTAATTGACGTAGAGTGTTTAATTTGGTTTCCTGTGTTTCTAGCAAGCGAAGAGCTGAACGAATCACCTCACTTGCTGAACCATACCGACCAGTTTGAATTTGACTAGCAATAAAGCCATCAAAATGGTCTCCAAGGGTAATGCTGGTGTTTTTAGCCATCTGATTTCTCCAAGTACCAATATATACCTAATTATGGTACTTACGCGTTGTAAGTCAATAGCGCATAACAATCACATTAAGCCGCTCGCAGGCTGGGTGTTGTGCTCTCGAATGGAAAAGGAAAATTGATATGGATGCAAATAATTCTAAAAGCTTCAAACTCGTAATATTTATTTTGTCGGTCCTACTTTCTGGTTTTGTTCTTAAGCTTGCAGGGTTAGACGCTTCGCAGGCCAATATCGTTAAGCTTTCCAACTTCTCTCTTCCAATTTTCATAGTCTTCGGCATTTGCGTTAGCTGGACTTACAACTCAATCCATTTTTTGACAGAGCGCTTTTATCAAAAACGAACATAACCACTCAAGGCGCTCGCGCTGCTCGTTGGGGCAAAAACACGTAGGCCCCTTCGCTTCGCTCAGTATTATAGCCCATTATGCGGGGCGTTATATGCTTTTCAGAAAGTTCATCAATAAGGAATGTTATGAATCTAAATGCAACATTTTGGGGGCAAGCACTCTTCATCCTCGCGTTAGTTGTAATTTTTTTTACCATCAAATTTGCTAAAGGAAAGGCTGACAATATCGGGTTGGTTGTCATTTACGCCGTCTTGCTCAACTTCTTGATTCCGCCTGTTGGGTGGTTTTATTGTTACCGATGGGCAAGTAAATAATTGCCTAGAACAAATATCATCCTCTTTGTAGCTAGTTTTTTTTTACTAAAGTGAGGTGTGAAAGGTTTTAATTTGTACACATATAACAAGCCAATGAGCACGTTCGCTGCGACGTTAGCTTTAGAACTTTGTAGATCAGTTAAGGTCGAAGTTTGAGACAGCAAAATACGTTAAAAGGAATTACCATGAACAAAAAAGCTTTTTTTATTGGCTTAGCCACTTTGCTATCTTCACTGTTAGCCTTTCAATCATTTAGTAACCCAGCTCCCTTAAATTCAGTCCAAAAATGCGCATCTCTACTCCCAAGCGGCTACAACTTTTCCATGACCATAAATGCTAAGATAGATACGACAACTGACAAACCAGTAGTGTCAGGCATTCTAGATTTAACAGACGGTACCGAAATACTCCCCCCAGAATTAAGTTCAAAAGTAGAGCCTTTCAAACAATGCGTAGTAAAGCTGATGAAATAGACAACATGGCTCTGGTAACCACAAGCTATGTGCTTTCAAAATAGATGTTGGCCTTACAAATCAGCCAAGTTCTTCTCTCGACTGTATCTTCCCTAGGGAAGGCACATTAATAAGTCGTTATTTACCTCTGGAAACTATCTAACGGGATATTTATGAAAAGCAAAGATGTAAAGGTAAAAGTCAGAATAGCCAAGTTATTGCTTTCATTTTGCTTTGTAGCCTGGGGAGTCACTTGGGTTTATGCATTTATTGCAGATGAATGGGGGTTAATCGCAGGATTTTTTAAAGGCTTAGTACTTGGTGGCTGTTTCGCTGTCATTCCTGCTGCATATGCGATTTATTCATTAACACAAACTAAGTTACCAACATTCAAAATAGTACTCTGTATATCACTAACTTGGTTGTTAATTGTATGCAGTTTATATTTGGTTTAACAGGCCGTAATCTACCAAGTTTCTTTCACAGGATTGTGAGTAGCCAAATCAATCTAAGAGGGATTTATGCAGACTGCGCTAATTATTGTAATTCCAGTAGTTGTTGTTTTGCTGATTATTGGAATTCTAAAGCTCAAACCGTTGTTCAGTTATATGGCAATTTTTGGCTTAGGAGTACTGTCTTCATTCGTAGTGGAGTTCTTTTTTTGCTCTAGCCTGCAAACACAGTGTGAAGCAGATGCGTTAAATATGGTGGGCTTTTTCTTCCATTCTTTTTATGTAATAGCAATTTGTTCAGTTTTTTACGCAATTATGCCTCACGCTTCAAAACAAAAATCGCAGTAAATTAAATGTCTTAACAAAAAGACGATTAAGACTGTAGTATGTAATTCAGAAAATTTGATTCTATAGGCTGTAGTTCAAGTAAATAAAAAATAATTCGTTGAAACCAATGGATATAGAAACGAGTAGAGGTTAGATGTCTACATTCGGTGAACTTGGTGCAGCCCTTGTAATTAAAAACCAAAAGATAAGGAGTTCTTTTAATATGAGTTTTTGGCAAATCATTATTTTTATCGCGCTTTTCAGCCTTACACTTCTACCAGCGTTAATTGCCTTAACATCCAAAAAAGCTAAAGGCATACACAAGTTAGCATGGGGGGCCATTTCCCTTTTCTTTTCGTGGTTGGGTTTTTTAATCTATTACTTCTTTGCAATTAGAGGTATGAGCAAGCAAAGTACATAACGATTCGTTGTTTCGCTCCACTTTAATATGCCCTTTATTAGACGTTATACGGTGATAGGAATTTAGATAACATGAAGATTAAATTGATAGTAACCTTGTCAATATGTGTAATCTCAACAGGGTGCGCTTCAACTTCTGATAGAGCTGCAAGAGACTTTCTTGATGGGGCTAGTGCCAGTGCTGAAAAAAGACAGCGAGAAGAATCTACTAACCGATACAGCAAAAAGCGTGACCATAAAAACGATGCTATAGAAGATACGGTGTCTGGAGCACTTACCGCGCTTTTTAGAAGTTTGTTTAGCTCTGAAAGCGACAATAACTAGTGAAAGATAGTTTCCTAGCATGGCGTGCGAGTAGCGCTTTAATGCCCTTTTCAAAAGGTATTATTTGCTTACCAGCAGTATTTCAAAAGAGGTCAGCCCGTTGGAATTAAAAACCATTGGTTTGTTTGTTATTACTGCACTTGCTGAAATCGTTGGATGCTATCTGCCCTATTTATGGTTGAAAGAAGATAAGTCCATATGGTTGTTAGTACCAGCGGCTATATCGCTCGCGCTTTTTGCTTGGCTGTTATCACTTCACCCAACCACTGCCGGGCGCGTATACGCCGCTTACGGTGGTGTTTATATTTTTATGGCTATTATGTGGCTTTGGCTTGTTGATGGAGTGAAGCCAACGTTATGGGACTTGGTGGGCACCTTTGTCGCTTTGATTGGTATGGCGATAATTATGTTCGCACCAAGAAGTCACGGATAAGAGTCTTGCTTGCAATAAATAACGAAGAAAACGCGATGAAGATTACCTTTATTCCAAGTACGAACCTACCAAGGGCTGCTGAGTTTACCTTTAATAACATGCGCGATTATTACGCTCAGTTTGCGCCTGATTGGGACGCCGAAAAAGTGCTTGGGGTTACCGCAGAGCTCATTAATTACGACATTCAAGTAGACAGCGAAACGGTGGGGGTTATGCGCCTTCAATACGACGGTAACACCTGTATATTGCGCGACCTTCAGGTCATACCCAGCGCACAGAACAAAGGCATAGGTAGTGCTGCCATTGAAGAAGCAGAAAGACTAGCCTTAGGGGCCAATACTAACTCGCTTGACTTACGAGTATTCAAAGTTAGCCCTGCAGTTTCGCTTTATAAAAAAGTGGGATTTGTCATAAAAAGTGAAGACGACCGCTTTTTTAACATGACTAAACCCTTAAGTACTTAACAAACAGGCTTGTACCGCCGTCTATTCAGAATATACCTAAAGGCCAAAGCACATGAAGATTATTATTGATGATCTCACCGGAGGAGAAGTGCTAGCGCTTTTAGAAGAGCATTTGTCTGATATGTATGCTACATCGCCACCTGAGAGCGTACATGCATTAGATGTTGAAGCACTAAAAGCTTCGAACATTACTTTTTTTAGTGGCTGGAAGCAGCAACAGCTTGCGGGCTGCGTCGCTATTAAAACCCTTGATACACATAGCGCCGAGCTAAAATCTATGCGCACCGCCAAACCGTTCAGAGGTTGCGGTGTAGCGTCTCAGTTATTACTTTTTGCCCTAGAACATGCGAAAATGAAGGGGTTTAGTTCGGTAAGTTTAGAAACGGGAACGCAAGACTACTTTTTAGCGGCCAGAACCTTATACAAAAAGTTTGGTTTTGTTGATTGCGGTCCATTTGGCAGTTACTCAATCGATCCCAACAGCCACTTTATGACCCGAGCGCTTTAATTTAGTATTTTAAGAGAATTCCACATGTCGTTACCTCCTTGCCCGCATTGCCAATCAGAATATGTATACGAAGATCAGCCTCTACTTATTTGCCCTGAATGTGGACACGAGTGGAACCCGAACGAGGTAGAAGAGGAAGTCTCAGCTAAAGACTTCAACGGTACACCATTAGTAGCCGGCGACAAAATTACGCTAGCAAAAGATTTGAAGGTAAAAGGCAGTTCGTTGGTACTTAAAATTGGCACCAAAGCCGTTATCCGACACGTGAAAGATGCCAAAGACCACCAGCTAGACTGTAAGGTAGATGGCGCGGGTGAAATGATGCTGACTGCGCAGTTTGTTAAAAAGGCATAGACGGCCTTTACTGAAAAGCTGTTACTCCTCTCGGCGCGCTTACTTTGTGTTGTTTAGCAGGCGCGCTAGCTATCCCCTGCTATTTCCTGTTAAAAATTTGCGACTTCGTTGGTAATGGTTTCAGTAAGCAAGCTAATCGCTTTTGATGACACTTTCTGAGGGTTAACCAAACAAACCCCCACATGCCCAAGCTCGGGTAAACTTTCTGAATTAGATAAAACGTGTAGCCCAGGCGGCACCGAACTTTTTGCAAGAACGGTTATACCCAGCCCTTCGTTAATGGCCGTTTGTATGCCGTTTAAGTCAGCAATGGTATACACCACCTGCCACGGTTTTTTGATGGCCGATAACAGATTGGTTGCTCGCTTGCGGTAAATACACGGCGACGGTGCAGCAATAATAGGCAGTTTAGCAGGCACACTGTTTACAAAGCGCTGACTCCCCACCCATACCAGTTGATCTGAAATGATGTAGCCGTCTTGCTGAGGATCAGGTGTTTCTTGTAGCGAAAGAATTAAATCGAACTGGCTTTTAAGCGGCTCACTAAGTAAGTCTTTACTTAGCGCACAATGCACCTCTAGCGATATTTCCGGATAGGTTTGCGTGAACCGTCGAATAATTTTAGGCATAAGCGTTGTACTAAATTCGCTGGGAATGCCTAACCGAATATTTCCCGTAACCTGCGGTTTGCCGAATTCGGCCATCGCCTGATCGTTCAGTGCCACTATCTTTTCACCATACGACAATAAGCGACTACCAGCGCCAGTTAGTGCCAAGCGATTTTTGTCGCGGGAAAATAGCTTTTCCCCAATCATTTCTTCTAGTTTTTTTATCTGTAAGCTAATGGCAGGCTGTGTGCGCTGAAGCTGCTCCGCACATTGAGTGTAGCTACCCGTCTGTGCAATAAGCACGAACGAACGCAGAAAATCTATCGATAAGTTTTTCATTACTTTGCTGTACACCTCTCTATTAGCTTTGCCTGCTGTTTTGCCTTACTGATGCCAAACTTGCTCACAAGACCATTTAATAAAGTTATAATGCCATATTTTTTATTAATTTTATTTATTCTTTTTACACTCCTAGTATCAGATACAAAATAATGACATTTAGGAGCCAGCATGAACCCACTTAACCAGCACCTTCACGAACAAGACCCAGATATCGCAGCATTTATTGCGCAAGAAAACGAACGCCAAGAACATCACATTGAACTGATTGCATCGGAGAACTACACCAGCAAAGCTGTTATGCAGGCGCAAGGCAGTCAGCTAACTAATAAGTATGCAGAAGGCTATCCGGGCAAGCGCTATTACGGTGGCTGCGAGGCGGTGGACAAAGTAGAACAGCTTGCTATCGACAGAGCTAAAGCATTGTTTGAAGCGGACTATGTGAATGTGCAGCCTCACTCTGGCTCTCAAGCGAATACTGCAGTTTATATGGCGCTATTAAACCCGGGCGATACCATTCTTGGGTTGAGCCTTGATCACGGTGGGCACCTCACACACGGTGCAAAGCCTAACTTCTCGGGAAAACTATACAACGCGATTCAGTATGGCTTGAACACAGAAACTGGTGAAATTGACTATGACCAAGTAGAAGACCTGGCTCAAGAGCACAAACCAAAAATGATTGTAGCGGGCTTTTCTGCTTACTCTCGCGTGGTCGACTGGCAGAAGTTTAGAGACATCGCTGATAGCGTAGGCGCGTATTTACTCGTAGATATGGCACATGTTGCAGGCCTTGTTGCGGCCGGTGTTTATCCCTCGCCAATTAACGCGGCTCACGTGGTTACTACGACTACCCATAAAACACTACGTGGTCCTCGTGGCGGGCTTATTATGTGTAAGTCAAACCCCGAGCTTGAAAAGAAATTCAATTCATTAATTTTCCCTGGCATTCAGGGTGGCCCACTTATGCACGTTATTGCCGCAAAAGCGGTAGCGCTTAAAGAAGCCATGACAGCAGAGTTCCGCGCTTATCAAAAGCAGGTAGTCATTAATGCACAAGCTATGGCTGATGTGTTTATGAAGCGTGGCTTTGACGTAGTTTCTAATGGAACCGACAACCACATGTTCCTGCTAAGTCTTGTAAGCAAAGGAATGACGGGGAAAGAAGCCGACGCGATATTAAATAGCGTGAATATAACGGTAAATAAGAACACAGTACCTAACGATCCGCAGTCGCCATTCGTTACAAGTGGTATTCGAATTGGCACACCTGCGGTCACTTCACGCAATTTTAGTGAAGAAGACTGTGCTCAATTAGCCCATTGGATTTGTGATGTGTTAACAGCGCCAGAAGACAATGCAGTAGTACAGCAAGTGATAGATAAAGTGGCAACGCTAACAGCGGCTCGCCCCGTTTATACTAAGTAAAACCTAGTACTATACCGAGCGAACTCGTGCGTTGCAGGTAGCCACCATTACCCGCCACACGAGTTTGGCTCGTTCATTAAACTGCACTATTCCCACTCCCCAAGCGTCTTCCATGGCGCCTTGCCACACGCTACACGTTTCAATGGTATCGCCGTACAAAGGGGCTAACGATAAGCTAATGCGTAGCGACTCCAACCATTCCCTAAATAACGGGTCCTGATTACCTGCTTCACGCATTTGAGAAAGCTGTAGCGAAGCTTGTTGCTTAATACCTTGAAGCCTTTTGTAGATTTCTCGAGGGTCTTCTTGCTGCCCCAAAAGATGAAGTTCGCGCTCAATATCGTAAGCATTGTGCCAGTGGATAGTTTGCTGCGGTTCTTTTGAACAGCCCCACATTGCCGCACTCATAAGCGAAAGCAGCATGATACGCTTACCCCATAATAAAAGGGTTGAAGGAAATAGTTTTTTGCCACGCACCAAACTGCGAACTCCTCAAACGATGTCATCTACAGTATAGATGAGTATTGCGCTAGGGCTCGCATAAGTGCGCGTAATTAAACTAATTTACTAAGGTGAAACTTGCGAAGCACCTAAAGTGCTTTGCGCTCTCGTTACGGTAGGAAGTGGCTAGCTAAACCACTTCCACCATATAAACACCATTAGAAACCCAAATAGATAGATTAGGCCTAAATAGCTAAGCAGCTTCACTACCACGTTTGGCGCCGCGTCTTGATGAAGCTTGGTTTGTGCCACAAGCTTATGGTTAAGCCAAGCAAACATTGGAGTAGTAACAAAGGCCAGCGTCATCGCAAAGCCTAACATTGCCAATAGCGCAGATTTAAAGAACAACACAATGATAAAACTCGCCACTGCCATGAACAGTAACACCGGCGTTACCAGCGTATTTCGTGCGTTTTTGTCTTTGTTAAAAAGAAGCGCTATTGCTTCAGCAACCACCCTCGCATAACCATCGTAAACGGTTAGCGCCGAACCAAATATGCACAAAAATGCAACCAGTGCGATAAGCCAATGCGCCCACTGTCCAATGGTTGATGAGTACATACTAATTAGCTGATGGGAAAAGCCGATACCGCTGGTACTTAGCTCTGTACCGCTGCCATACAAAATTAATGCACCTAAGCCCAAAAACAACAATGCGAGTAGCACCGTCACTGCATAACCTAAATTAAAATCGAAAAGGGCCGACTTTGGCGTTACGGCTTGCCCTTTGCACTGGCGCTTTAACCAAAGTGAAGTAATGGACGATATTTCAATAGGTGCGGGCATCCACCCCATTGTGACGACTAAAAAGCCTAATGTAGCGAGCGTCCAAGGCGAAGGCGGCGCCACGGCAGGTGCTGGTGAAGCAGAGTAATTGCTTAGTGCCACCACGAAAACGGCTACAGTCGCCACCACAAGCACGCCCATTATGCCTTTGGCGATATTGTCCAATCCTTCAAAATGGCCAGCGAGTAGAATGATTAAGATAAGTGCCAAAACCACTGAAGCTGACAACGTTATGGCGATATCGAAAGGAATAAAATACGACAATAAGCTTGCAGCAAACAACAACAGCGCTGCAGCATTGACCACCGACGCAATGGTATTCAAACCCAAGGCAATGGCCAAATATCGTCGTCCCATTCCCAAGTACCCTTGCTGAAGGGTTTGCTTTGTACTGATGGTGTAGCTAACACCTGCTCTAAAGAATGGGTATTTGAGTAAGTTAACTACCAATATAAGCAGCGCTAACTGCCAACCAAACTTCGCCCCCGCTTGAGTTGATGCTACTAAGTGACTACCGCCTACCGCCGCTGTTGCCATAAGCACACCCGGGCCGAGTAATTTTAATAGTGCAATACAACGGGCAAAAAACGATGTTTCAGCTGAATACGACAAGGCAACCTCTAAATGGGCATTTCAAAATAGCCGTTAACCATATCAGTAATATAATAAACAGAAAAGAGAGTACGCGCTCATCTGCAAGGCTTGTAGTGTAAGCAGCTGCACCCAGTTTACGCGGGCTATTTAGCCGGAGATTTTAAAAGGTATACAAAGCGCCAGTGAATAAAAAGGCGCTGTTGTCGCTGTAATCTCCACGCGCAAAACCCTCTCCTTTTTTGAGGTAGGCTCCACCTAGCACTAATCGCAATTCGGGTCGCACTTGATAACGCCAGCGAGCTTCCACTTGATGACCAATGAAACTGTCCACGTCTTGAGGTGCTTTTTGGTACCACATGGCTTTGTAACCAAGCATAATGTTGTGCGCTTTTGCTAGCTCAGACACGCTTCGAAGCCCCACTGCTTTTAGGTTTCTACGTGGCATAGCCTGATATACATCAGTAGGTCCGAAATCAAAACGTCGCACGCCGTATAAGGTATCAAAGTCAGAGATTGTGTCATCGCTTGTGTCGTTGTCGCCACTGATATAGTCAACTTCAGCTCTAAGAAAGGTGTTGTCTGTAATCTGTTTCCCGACATAACCAAACAGCATATATGCACGAACGTCTTTCTCGTCTGTATCGTTAGCAGATGCGGTTTGATAAGAAGTTCCCGTTTGCCCCACCACCTCTATATTTGTTATCAGGCCATTATTGAAAGGCTGGGTATAGTCCACACTCAATGTGTACAGATCACGGTTTTTGGTGGCAAGCACTTCACTATCGTCTTCTTTTAACCAGTAGCTTTGCAGCTTGACGTTGTTGTCTTTTGACGCAGCGTACACACCAAAGAATTTTCGTTCGCTAAAGCTTTTGTCGAACGCGCGTTCGTTCCCATCCAGACTTTCACTGTCAGTAGGAAAGCGAGATACCGGCAGCACGTACACCCCGTGTACTTGCCAATCTGCAACTCTTGCTTCCACCACAATTCCATCATAGCTATTGGTGGCATTACGATAGGCTGTTTTGGCCAATAGCCTGCGACTGCCGTAGTCGAGCTCCATACGCCCTACCTTTACCGCAGACACTTCGTATAAGCCAGATGCTCGTTCAGGTTTGTAGGTGATAAAAAACTGTGTAGGCTCCAGTGTATTAACCTGATTGGCCGTTAGCGTTGGATCATTTTCGTCAAGAAACACTCGCGAGTCACGTATTTCGATCGTTGCCGCGAGGTTTTGATAACTTACCGTAGAATTCACGATAAAGCGTGTTGAAAGACGCTGATTACTTTTTTCTCGTGCAGCTGATGATGTTGGAAATATAGGGTTATTCAACGACTCGTAGCGCACTCTAAACGAGCCAGAGACATCAAAGGCTATTTCATCACTCGACGCATTGGCTAACGGGCAAATAACAACGAGTATTAGCAGAAGGCATGTGCTCAACAGCGAGCGAAAACGACCACGCCCGTAAAGTCGCACAAATAAAGGGCTGCGCATTAGGAAATAACCATTACATCAGTATTATGTGCACTGAAGTATATAGATTATTTTTATTATCGCACTGCCCTTTTAGTTTAATTTATTATGCCTTTGGCGTTTAGCCAGCGGGGCTTTTATATAGCCCCTTAGGCCTGAAACGCCAGCTAGCGTCTGTCAAAATTCACTTTTTTCTGCGGATGCTGATAGTAGCCTTCTTTTAGAAGGCGTTTAAAGCGGGTCAGTTTTCCGTCCAGCGTTAACTCTTCTAACCCTTTATTAAATAGCGACAGAATAAGCTGACTGTCACTTTCGCCTTTAGGCACTAACAAATGCGTGGTTACAGTTGAGATAAACGGCTTAATGGGCATCACATCTCTGCGGTCGCCACTATCGAAATCACGCTGAAGCAAGTACCATCCGGTTAACTCATCAATGGGAAAAACGTCAATTTTACCGTCAATCAGCGCCTGTAAATTGTCTTTGTCTGTGGCACTTTCCACAACATTACTGCTGCTTTTAATGTAAGCGGCAAGTTCATCGTTGTATAAATACCCTTCTGTTACGCCCATCTTTAGGTCTTTTAAGTCGCTTAATTCAGCCCAAGTATCAGGGCCCTTTTCAGCATTAACATAAAACACCAAGCTTTCCGCACTAATAGGGTTACTGTGGAAAAACTCACTTTCCCGGGCGCGCACAAAATTGCCGTATGAGATGGCGTCGTATTCGCCTTTTAGCGTTGCTTCAAGCGCTTCTTCCCAGGGTAAAGATACAAACTCAACCACAACGCCCGTTTCTAAAAACGCATCAGCGATTATGTGATTGATATAACCGTCGTGCTGCATATCAGTTGACGTATAAGGGGCATACTCTGTGGTCGCTATTCGCAGTTTCATCCACGCATGGGCAAAACTTTGCATTGGAACTAGCGCTAGTATAAATGTCGCTATTAATAGTAATCGCATGTCAAAGTCCTGTTAGTGATTAGAAGTAAATACCAAGGTTTATGTTCAGGCGATGGGTAGTTTCTTGTCTACCACCTAAGTCGAGTCCCACGCCCGGACCGCCTGAGAACCACATGTTTTTGCCTTGGATACTATCTACATATACAAACAATTTATCCCAGCCAAAGCTACAGCCGTTTATCCACTGCGACGAGTTTTTCCCTTCACTTCCTTCACCTTTTGCCACGCTGTACTCTGAGTAACAAGTAAGTGATTCTATGTGAGTAAACTTATAAGGCACAGAGTACACAAGGTTTGCTGAATAGGTTTTACCGTCGGCCGCGGCTAAGAACGGGAAGGTGAAAGAGGATAGCGCTATGCGATCGTCTGCCTGCCCTTCTGGTGCAGCCAAATCGTATTCATAATCGATATACTGCAGTTCGACTTTTAGGTCGCCTTGGGTATGGCGCATATGCACGGCATAGGCATTCATATCACCATCGTCCAGGGTATCCAGGTTTAAAATGTTGCCGTATTGGTAAGACACGCCAATATCGGTAGTGCCTCCGCGAATAAAGTTTGCTGTGTAGTTAGCACGTAAATTGTATTGGCCGTCTTCTTTATTTCGATATTCACCGTCGTCCGCCACGTCGAACGAATAGCGCCCAAACTCAGCGGCATCGTTGTACTCGTCGTTCATAAAATAGGCGGCTTGAAAATCCCAGTTACCCCAATCATGGTTTATTTTCACCCCAGCATCGTAATCATCTTCGAAGCCAAGATAATAATTTACCGAGAACCAAAAGTTGTTACTGGCAAAGGGCTGCAAACCAAACGGTGTTTGGGTTATACCTGCTGTAATCTCGGTTTGCTCATCGAAATGATAAGTCAGGTCGGCGAACCTTACTGTGTCGAAGTCGGTGTTTTCGTACCATCGATATTCGGCTTTATAGCTAAATTGATCTGACTCACCTGACACGCCAAGTTTGAATGATTCAAATTCGAAACCATCTCTAAACTCGGGAATTTGCCAGTCTTGATGCCCGTAGTTAACCCTAACATGACCGCTTAAATTAAAGGGAAGTTCGTCGGCATTAGCGAAGCTTGAGGTGCACGAGGCTATTGAAACTAAAGAAAATGCGGATAGTAGCTTGTTCATTACTGTTCCTGTATTGAATTTTTGGCGGGAACCCTTTGCTAAAAAATGCCTCTAAGAAACATGAGGGGCGTTCAAGCGCTTAGGTGTATCGCGCACCAAAATAAATCCTTCAGTACTAACAATACTGAGCAAACCTTAAAAAAAGATCATTTGTTAAGGTCAGACTTCTGTGACGTGACTCAAGCAAATTAATCGCCCCCCGCAAGGCGGCGGCATTTAAACATTGGTCGTTTACTGTGGAAAGTGAAGTGCTATGTATGCGCGGTAGATGCGGAAAGTTTTGCTGTGAACGTCAGGTCTACTCTACTAATTGGTCGCCACTTGAACAGCGAATAGGGGAATATGTGAACATAGCGTGCCAGCTTTACGACTACATCGAAATTGCCTGCATGTATGGGCTTGAGGTGAGCGTAGTATTAAAAGACGGGAATACGGTAAAGGGTACAGCGCTGACCACAGTTATCGATAAACGCAACGACGTGGCCACAGAGTGTATTCAAATGTCCATCGACAAAACCAAGCAAAATATTGCGCTTAATGAAATCGCTCAACTTCATGCAATAACTGACAACCCGCATTTCAGCTCAGTCAGCTTTTAGGTAGTATGCGCAGCTAACTTAGCTTAACGTTCAAAGTGATTCTGATTTATGACGCAAAACCTCTCGGCCATTACTTTTTTTGTAGACGACTACGACAGTGCCGTTGAATACTTCACCACGGTTTTAAACTTTACCTTAACCGAAGACAAAGTAACCGGCGAAAACTCGCGTTTTGTTCTGGTAACCCCACCACACAGTGCTACGAGCTTGTTGTTGGCGCAAGCAAAAAATGACACAGAAATGGCACTCATTGGAAGCCAAGCCGCCGATAAAGTATTTTTAATTTTGAATACTGACGATTTCTGGCGCGACTTCAATGCCATGCAAAGCAAAGGGGTGGCATTTTTAGAAACCCCTCGGGAAGAAGTGTATGGTACGGTAGCCATCTTTAGAGATAAGTTTGGCAATAAGTGGGATTTGATCCAAACCACCTAATTGCACTTTATATAAGTGCGCCTTGTCGTTGCGATATTTTTTGCGGCAAGGTTTTAAATGAATAGTGTAAGGAAGTAGAGGAGAAGTAGCACGTGCAGGCCATGAAGCGTTCCATTATTGCTGATGTTGTTGCAATAGCGGCAATAGCACTGTTGATCACTACGACGTTTTATTGGATAGAAGCAAGGCGCGAAGTCATAATTCTCTGCGATAATTTTACGCCTGGCGTATCGAAAAAAAGTGTCGAACGCCAGCTAGATACTGCAAACTTATTGTTGTGGGATACAGAGTTTGTTGCAAATGGCAGCAAAATTGAAGCATATAGCCCTCTACATTTAGGCATTATGAAATGCAGTGTAGAGTTTAATAAGCAAGATACCGTTGTATTCTCTATTGTTGAGTAATCAAAATCCCTAGCAGCTTCCTCTACTTTTTGCGTTTTATGTGAACCAGCTTGGTGCAACGTTTACATCGACGCAACACCCTATTCACCGGTGCGCTAAAAGTCGTAAAGGCAAACTTACCTTCCGCCATTTATCGCACCGAGTTAACTTTTCATCTCTCTGTAACCTACTGTGTTGTAAACGTATAATTACGCTGTGTCTTCTTAACGCAAACTTTTTCTTATGCAAAAAACAAAACACAGTGTCATCGAGGATGTTTTCGCCCTGATAAGCGCCGGCTTGTTTGTTGCTTTTGGCGTATATTTATTTCAGTCTCAAGACTTAATGGTAGGTGGCGCGGCAGGCTTAGCGCTGTTAGGTACTTATGCCGTAGATATGGACTTCGGCTTGCTATTCTTTCTGATTAACTTACCGTTTTACACCCTAGCTTGGACGCAAATTAGCAAGCGTTTCACTATTAACACCTTTATATCCGTCACCACGGTTTCTGTACTAACTGAGCAAATTCCAGCGTTTGTGGATATTAGCCACGTAAATCCATTTTTCGCGGCGGTATTTGGCGGTATTTTAATTGGTGTAGGTATGCTGATGATGTTTCGTCATAGCTCAAGCCTTGGTGGCGTTGGTATTATGGCGTTCTATTTACAACAGCGTTTCAATATTAGAGCCGGTACATTCCAGCTAACCGTCGATAGCTGTATATTACTTAGTGCTCTGTTTTTCATCGCTTGGCCTTTAGTGCTGATTTCAATTTTAGCGGCATTTTGTTTGAACATGGTTATTTCGCTTAACCATAGACCAGAGCGTTACTTCCCAGTGCAAGGCGAATCTGAATCAAAAAAGGCAAACGTTGAGTCAAACAACGCCGATACCAATCACATGGAAAATCGTGCTGAAAACAGCCTAGAACAGTGCTTAGACAGCGAGCTTCGCGCACAAAACGGCTAAATTTACTCAGCCAGTCTTTGCCATTCGGTCATAAATTTTCGCTGTTGCCCCCCTCAAAAAGAGACAGCAGCGATGATTAGGGCAACAAATAAAAAGCCCGGTTAGGCACAACCTAACCGGGCTTTCTTGTATCTTTTATTTGTATTCCTAGACGCCTACAACAAACCTATTGCTTCTTCTGAACAGGTCTTGACGGTCGACTTACTACTCCACGGTTCACTCTTGGACGAGAAAACGAAGTACGCATACAAACCTCACTTATGAGTTGTTGCTCAGCACAGTTGGAGGCGAAACATTCACCGCAATCCCGCAACCAAGCCGATACAGTATAGGCTCAAAATGGGGGTAAAAGTCTCATTCTTTTAATGAATAGTGCTTTATTAAAACTTATATAAAGATTGGCCAAATTGGCACTGCTTTGAAAGTTAAAGGTATTTTACAATGCGCGGCACCCGTTGAGAAACGCGGGTCATTAATTCGTAGTCGATAGTGTCAGCATTAGCCGCAACTTCCTGAATTGGCACATTCTGCCCCCAGAGTTCAACTTCATCGCCCACCGCGACGTTGTCGATATGAGTTACATCGATTGTGATCATGTCCATAGAAACGCGGCCAGCTAAATAGGCGCGTTTACCTCTAATCATTACCGGCGTACCGTTTTTGCAGTGTCTTGGATAGCCATCGGCATAACCAATGCCAACGGTTGCAATTTTGCTGGGCTTACTTGCTACCCAAGTTTGACCATAACCAATTCCCTCGCCTGCCGGTATGGTTCGTACTGCTAATACACTGGAGCGAAGTGTCATGGCAGGGTAGATTTCAATGTCGAGATTTTGTGAGGTAGAAACGGCACCGCCATAAACCCCCACACCTAAACGGTTCCAAGCATTTCGACTTGCAGGCCAGTTTACCGTGGCGGGAGAATTAGCCACGCTGGTTGGCAAGTCCAATTTACTCGCTACTTGATTGAACGCATCGATTTGCGTGTTGGTAAAGTTATTATCTACATCGTCAGCGCACGCAAAGTGCGTAGCAATAACAGTTTGCTCGCTAAGTAAATGATTGTACTTAGCAGCAATCCCTTCGATATCGGAAAGGGCAAAACCCAACCGGTGCATGCCGCTATCTACTTTAAGCCAAATATGCGGGCGCTGCTGTTCGGGGCAGCTTTCTAACCACGTAAGCTGTTCTTCGCAGTGCATAACTAATATACAGTTATGCTGAAATGCCATTTGGCACTCTTTTGCCTGATGTGCCCCTTCTAACACCACAATAGGCGCAGAAATTCCCGCGTCGCGAAGCGCAATGGCTTCTTCAATTATTGCTACGGCAAAACGCGAAGAAACATGCTGAAGAATGCGCGCTACATTTACTGCTCCATGACCATAAGCATCGGCCTTTACTACCGCCATAGACTGACTTGAGGGCGCTAAAGCAGCAAGGGCTTTAAAATTATGTAAAAGGGCATCAGCATGAATGATAGCTTGCGTTTGTCGGCTCACAGAAAAACACGTTCCTTAAATGTTTAATGAGAAAGAATATCGAAAGCCAAAGTGTACCACGAGAAGCGTATTAGCTGCGCAGGATTAATAATGAAAAACGTACCATCTAACGCAAGGTTTCTTATGGCATAAAATACCGTTATGCTTTGCGCTAGCTCATTATCACAATTTCGTTGCCCCAAGGTTTTCAATGTCTTCGCACAATTCTTCTACTTCAGAATCATCCGCCAACGCCAGTATTAAAAATACAGTCAGTACTGACAATCAAGCGGCAGGTAATAAGCCCACCGTTAACGAATTAGCCCAGTCACTGAATAAAATTGTGTCAGAAGGCAGAAACCCAGACACCCTCGATATAGACACGCTAAGCACGGAAGGCATTCTTGCCCGCATTAACAACGAAGACGCGAAAGTGGCAAACGCAGTTACCTCGCAAATTCCGCAAATTGGAAAAGCGGTGGATGCTGCAACCATTAGCATTAAAAATGGTGGCAGGCTTATTTATATAGGCGCGGGAACCAGCGGCAGGCTGGGCATACTTGATGCAGTAGAGTGCCGCCCCACGTTTAGCGTGCCTGATGAACTGGTTGTTGGCGTGATAGCTGGCGGTGAAAAAGCCATTCAGCACGCCGTAGAAGGTGCAGAAGATGACGTCGACGCGGGGCGTGCTGATCTTGTAGCGCTGTCCTTAAACCACAACGATACCGTTATTGGTATTTCGGCAAGCGGTCGTACACCCTATGTAAGTGGCGCACTGGAATATGCCCGTTCGCTTGGCTGCTTTACTGGCGCTATTGCATGTAGCCCTAACGCCGCTATTTTTACCCATGCTGATGTAGCTATATGCCCAGTTGTTGGTCCTGAGGCACTTACTGGCAGTACGCGCATGAAGTCGGGTACGGCGCAAAAGCTAATTCTTAATATGATTAGCACCAGCACAATGATTAAGCTGGGGAAAACCTATCAAAACTTAATGGTAGATGTGAATGCCACTAACGAAAAACTAAAAGCCCGTGCGCTTCGCATAGTTATGCAGGCTACGGACTGCAGTGAAAATGCTGCTTTAGCAGCGCTTAGTGCGTGTAACAACAAAGCTAAA
This sequence comes from Alteromonas sp. G4i35, assembly GCF_054960375.1. NCBI lineage: Bacteria > Pseudomonadati > Pseudomonadota > Gammaproteobacteria > Alteromonadales > Alteromonadaceae > Alteromonas > Alteromonas sp. G4i35. The sequence goes on from NZ_JBHNZD010000029.1 coordinate 18,940, forward strand.
GTTGCTATTTTAATGGTATTAACGGGGCAATCTGCCGAGCAGGCCGCCGCTCAATTAGATGCTAGCGGTGGGTATTTACGTTCCGCCGTGAATAAAAGCGAATAACCACGGTAGCCTAATGCTATGAAAGTTTTAACTTCGGTCACATTGAACAAGGTTTTTAGACGCCTAACGTCGAGCGCATTCATTGCAATACTATCTTCAGCACTAATTAGCTTATCGCTTAACGGCTGTGCACAGCAAAGCTTATCTACACATGTATATACAAGTGATACAGGTGGCAACGCGAAGCATCCTACACTAATAGAAAAGCAGCCTGTATCAAGCACTAAGCCGTTTACTGTAGGCGCTGAACGCTATTCGAAATACCTGCCCTTGCTAGCAGGTAAACGGGTTAGTTTGGTGGTAAACCAAAGCGCGTTGGTTTCGAGCCACAGCGCATTGCCTTCTAGCACGGTTGAGCCTGAAGAGCGCGAATCGAGCAACAACTTGACTGCACAAAAAAATAAGATAAAGACAAGCCAGCGCAATCAGCACCTGCTTGATGCCCTTCTTCAACGCAGTGTTAATGTTGTAAGTATTATGTCGCCGGAGCACGGATTTAGAGGAGACAAAGGCGCCGGCGAAAAAGTAGATAGCAATATTGATGCTAAAACCGGTATACCTATTCACTCCCTTTACGGCGCAACCAAAAAGCCTACCCCCGACATGTTGGATGGCATCGACGTGATTGTTTTCGATATTCAGGATGTAGGTGTACGCTTTTATACCTATTTAAGCACCTTGCACTATGTGTTGGAGGCGGCATTTGCGCGTAATATCGATGTTATCGTGTTAGATAGGCCAAATCCTAACGGCCGTTATGTTGACGGCCCAGTACTTCAATCTGAATTTTCGTCGTTCATTGGCATGCATCCTATTCCCGTCTTACACGGTATGACCTTGGGCGAACTTGCTCAAATGATTGTGGGGGAACAGTGGTTAGATATTGACGTGAGCAGTTATGACAACGCTAAGCTTACCGTTGTCCCAGTGCAGGATTATCAACGCACTGCACATTATTCATTGCCCGTAGCCCCTAGCCCTAATCTGCCAAACGATTTATCGATACTCCTTTATCCAACGCTGTGCTTTTTTGAGGGCACCGACGTGAGTATAGGTCGCGGCACTGACTTTCCCTTCCAACTTATTGGCCACCCGTTTGTTGAATTTGGTAAAACCGAGATACCGGTAAATGCAAATAGCGCAGCGCCCCACCCTAAACATGAAAATACTCTGCTAAGTGCACATGTCTTTTCTTATGCTGATCCAACGATCTTTGAAGGCTCTGACTCTAAGCAAACAACTCACAAGCGCTCACCAATTAGTGGCTTAGATATCGCTACATTGACAGATGCCTATTCTCGTTTTTCTGAATATAACAAGATGATCAGCGCCAGTAATGCCTCTGAAGAAACCTTCTTTACTCGCCCAGATTTCTTCGACAAATTAGCGGGCACTGATGCACTACGAATTCAAATTCAGACTGGCAAAACGCCTACAGAAATTCGCCAAAGTTGGCAGAAAGATTTAAATAAATTTAGAAAAAGACGAAAGGCCTATTTGCTTTACGACGACACGGATTGATCGACAGATAAGCACCTTTAGCTTTGAGAATTTGAGGTATCATATCAAGGTAAATGTGGAGGAAGTGTTAGCGATACTAAACTTACCACATAATGCGTAAGTAAATACTCACACCCGCATAGCCCCAGATTTAATGGAAGCTAAAAAAGTTAGTAAAAACTAACCTTCTTCATTTTTTGTTTTTACCAAAGCTGCGAGCTGAGCTTCAGCGGTGGCTTTTTGATGTTTAAGCTCATCTCTGTTTTCACCGTCACTCTCAGCGATTTTTGCATCAATATCGGCGATCGTCTGCATCAGCGTTTCTTTACTTTTTTCTTTTTGCTCGGCCTCTTCAGCTTTGTCAAAAATAACGTCTTCAGGAGATGCTTCTTCTTGTTTAGTGTGTCCAGGCGATTTAGCTATCATTTTCAAGCCGTCAGGTTGGGGGCGTTGATTCATAAAGCTAGGAGAAACAATTTCAATATCGGCATTATGCAAAGCGTCGAGTACGGCTTTGTGAAGTCTTGAACGCGCGCTCAGCAAACTCTTTACTTCGGTTAGTAGACCTGAAATGCGATAACTTACTGAAAAGTCGCCTAACCCAACTACTTGTACAAATGGCTCTAACAGCTGAGCATTTTCAGCTGCAACAAGTAAGTGCTTTTCAATAATGCTGTGATGAATATCGTAACCTAAGCTGATATCCACACTAACAATTGCGCCAGACGCTCTGGTCACAGAAACGGGCGAATTCACCATCAGCGTATTGGCAAAGGCAATAAGCTCTCTGCTCTCAGTCTGAATTTCCACATCGAGCAAGCCCATTTCGGTAACGCGACCGCTGTAGCCTTCTACCTTGATAAAGTCACCCACTTTAAACGGACGATTTACACGAAGTACGATCCCCGCCATCAAATTCCCTACCATGGTGGTAGAAGAAAAGGCAATCACACCTGATATAAGTACGCCGATAAGTGCAATAACCTGATTTCTAGTACTCTCACTTACAGGGAGCGTCATTGCAATTACAACAGCGCCAATGATAGTAAGTACCAACATTCCAACTTGGCGAGGTAACTTCTGCTCACTAGTAAGATGGCTCTGCTTGGCTAGCAGAAGGTAGTGCAGTGCGATGAGCGCACTTATTACCAATACAATAGCGACAAGAAGCGGAACAAAAGGGAACAACGCACTTAATACCGTATCGACTAATGAAGTTTGCGTAGCACCTGATGTATTTGTTGTATTCACGATAACTCCTTTTAAAATGGCTTTTGAAATGGCTTTTGAAATGGCTTTTGAAATGGCTCTTTGTTCGCACTTAAATGGGCAATATCTTTGGTCTTGGTCTCTGCTTTCGCGTGGCCACCTATTTCAACGAAACAGGTGAACGTCCCTCAGCGAGCGCGCTACCAAGTATTACATCAACCAAAGCATTAAGACTATAGCTCGTAACGTGCTGATTTTCTTTATCACTTTGCTGTGTAATGTTCACCGCATAACTAAATGTAGCAATAGCAACATCGGCTAGCTCTTTCACGTCATGCGCTTTATATGGCATGCGCAGTGGAGCAAAGACCACGGTTTTATTCTGTGCTTTCGCAGCAACCATTATTTTTTTGCTAAATGCCATCACCTCAGTCTCGCTTGCGCGTCGTTTCACATGCTCAGGTAAATCGACTCCTCCTAATTCATAGTTAGCATGTAGCGGACTAATATTACCAACCACCAGCACGTCAGCTTGTTTTAGTAGATTCATTGCTAATTGGGTTTTAGGTAACGCAGTTAACGGCAAACACGCAAACTCCAGAGTCTTATTGTTGAAGTTGGAACGTGCGCGTGTAAGCGCGGCTTCAAATGCTAAACATCTTGCTGCGTCTGGCATAAGCGCCAACCAGCGATTTGAAGTTATTGGCAACTCATCCTTCCCGAAGAGTACAGATACTGACGATTTAGAAAGCGCTTTCTCAATTTGAATTCCTCTGTTTTTCAAACTGTTAGGGTTATTCATTGAAGCATTTTCTTTCGCTTCATTGAGCCACCATGACATGGGCTTGGAAATAAAACTTTGCAAAGCAAAGCGCTGTTTTGCCTTAATAATACGATTATGAGACGCTTTCAAGAAAGCGCTTTCCTGAATTCGATTTGCAGCATTATCCAAAAGTAACGCGAACTTTTTTATGTCGTCTTGGGTTCTTATGGTGAACGGCATAAGCGCAATGTCAGCACCTGCGCTAAATGCACTGACTAATGCTTCTTCATGGGAGAAAAACTGAGTAATACCTGCCATGTCTAACGCGTCAGTAACGATAAGGCCTTGATATCCTAATTGGTTGCGAAGCAAATTGCTTAGTATCTTCTTTGACAAAGTAGCAGGAACTATTTGTGACTTACCATGCTTATCAATAATTGTCGTATCGTCTAAAGACGGGTACTGAATGTGTGCACTCATAACCATTGCAGGAGGCGTTGCACTATTAATGATATTCGCAAAAGGAAGGATGTCACCCGCCATAGCTTGCGCTTTGCTATGCGTTACTTGCGGCAAGCCACTGTGGCTATCTACATGGGTATCACCATGGCCTGGAAAATGTTTGATAGCACTCATTACACCTGTACTTTGCATAGCACTGACAAATGTCTGCCCGAGTGCGGCAACCTGCTCTGGATTTTCCGAAAAGCTGCGTACGTTAATAACGGGGTTCTTCGGCTCGCTATTTACATCAACCGACGGCGCAAAATTGGTGTTTATTCCCAGCGGTAAAAGCGTTTGGCCAATATGAGATGCCACACTTTGCGCAAATGCGCTGCCTCGCTGATGAAAAGTGGCGCCAATGGCCATGTTACCCGCAAACGTCGAGAGCATGTCTGAAGGCAACCTTGCTACTCTGCCCCCTTCTTGATCGACAGCAATAAATAACGGCTGACGACCTGCTTTCACCATATGCTGCTGCATGGTGTAATTGAGCGTAATTAACTGCTCGGTATTTTGAATGTTCTCTGAAAACAAAATAACACCGCCGATGTTGTGCGTACTAAGCACATTTAAAAGTGACGGTGGAATTACGGTCATGGGCGTACGGCAGCGCGAAGACGGCGTATTGTCTTCACAGAAATAGCGAAAATCCAAAATGATTTTTTGCCCGAGCATGTTTTTTACAGCGCGAATTGTTTCGGTATCAGCGCTGAGCTTAGGATTATTCGAAGCGTTAGCACTTTCAGATTGAGCGGTTGCGCTAGCAGTAAACAGTGAAGCACTTAATAAAATGAGTATGCCTGACAAGATAGCGCTAAGGCCCATCAATGAAGCACGTTTTTTACAAATAACTTGCTGGAATAACAATGTTTATCTAATCCTTGGTAACACGAAGCACAATACGGTACGCTAGCATAAATGAGAGAAGCATGTTCGCCAACTTTGAACTGCAATCACACATTCTCTTACGCAAATAGACATACCTATAGGGCAAGTAGAGCGTAGTAACTTATCAAAGCTCAACAAGTCCTAGGCACACATAAATTTAAGTTTGGAAAGAAGTATGGATTGGATGTCAGTCATCCCCCCTCTTGTGGCTATTGCCGTCGTCTTTTGGAAAAAAGAAGTCATACTCGCATTAGCGCTGGCTGTTTTGTGCGCGGAAGCGTTAATTTTGGTAAATGCTGATATCGCTAGCAGCTATATGGCGCCCATTAATGCCATAGAGCGCGTGGTTGATACCGCCGCGAGTCCGGGCAATACACGGGTGCTTATTTTCTCTGTACTAGTGGGCGCGTTGCTCGCATTTATACGTGACTCTGGCGGAGTAACGGCAACGGTCAACTTTCTAGTAAACAAAGGGGTAGCGAAGAGTCGCAAACAAGTTGGCGGCTTGACCATGTTCACTGGCATCGCTGTATTCATAGAATCAAACTTAAGTGTGCTCACTGCCGGCATATTCGCCCGAGGTCTGTTTGACCGTTTCGGCATGAGCCGCGCGCGCTTAGCCTACATCATCGACTCCACCAGCGCGCCCGTTTGTATTTTGATTTTATTGAACGGCTGGGGGGCATTTATACTCAGCCTGCTCGATGCATACGAGCTACCAGCTTCGTCAGCCTCAATTTTATGGGGCAGCGTATTTTTTAACTTTTACGCTATCTTCACCTTACTTATTGTGGCCTACACTATTTCCGCTGACAAAGTGCATGGCCCCATGGCTGAGGAAGAAAAAGCCCTCACGCATGTAGAGGTTAACCAAACTACGGAACCTGCCACCAAGGCTCGTTTCATGTTGGTACCGCTTTTAATAATGGTATTAAGCATGGTTGGCTTCATGTTCTGGACAGGTAATGGCGTATTGTCTGAAGGCAGCGGGAGCAAATCTGTACTTTACGCTACGGCTCTTGCCACTGCCATTGCCTATGGTCTGCTCTTAATCCACAAGCGTTTTACCCACAAGGAAGCGGTAGAAATTGGTTTTAAAGGGATGGGTGAACTACTTCCTCTAGTAACCATAGTGTTACTGTCGTTAACCTTAGGCAATAGCCTTAAGGTGCTTGAAACAGGCGTGTTTGTCGCGGGCATAGTGGGAGAGTATCTTCCTTTAGTGCTTATTGTTCCCATGCTATTTATTGCCGGAGCGATCATGTCGTTTACCACAGGCACGTCATGGGGCACATTCGCCATCCTAATTCCTATTGGTGTGCCGCTGATTCAAAGTTTAGGGTTACCCCCTTCACTGGTCATTGGCGCTATTTTGGGGGGCGGCATATTTGGTGATCACTGTTCACCTATTTCCGACACTACTGCCGTATCTTCGCTAGCAGCAGGTACTGACGTATTAACGCACGTTAAAACTCAGTTTCCCTACGCACTATTTGCGGGCGCACTTACGCTTATTGCCTATTTTGTAGCAAGCTTGATCATGCTTGGTTAATGCCGTTGATTAAAGCTTGCTGGAAGTCAGTTGCTAATCGCAAAGGTTTAGCAATGTCTGTAACAAGGAGTTTGTAATGAAAAAGCGGATAGCTAACGTCGGGTTTATCTCGGTAATAGTGGCATTTATTTCAGTAGTGGCAGCATGTTCCCATGCGCCAAATCCCCCTGTTGATAGTGCTAGCAACAATACAGTAGGGCTTAGCCAACAGGCCGTTGCCATGCCTGACAGCTACAGTGCCGATGCTGCAATGCAGGTACTCCAAGAAGGTGGTAACGCAATTGACGCTGCTATTACGGCACAGTTTGTCTTGGCTGTTACTCTACCAGAGGCGGGCAACGTAGGCGGTGGCGGCTTTATGACAATAAAGTTTGAAGATAACACCGACTTTTTAGATTACCGTGAAATGGCACCTGAAAATGCGCATCGCGATATGTATCTTGACGAGCAAGGTGACGTAAAACCGTACGAGTCTTTGTTTGGGGCTAAAGCGTCTGGCATTCCTGGTACCGTTGCTGGTATGTGGGCCGCGCATAAAAAATACGGCACATTGGATTGGGAGCGTCTACTCGCACCAGCCGTTGATTTGGCCGAGCAAGGTTTTGTGGTTCACGAGAAGCTGGCCAATAACATTGATCACTATATTGAGCGTACCAAAGAAGCAGCTATCAATAACAACTTTAGCGAGTATTTTGCACACGCTAAAGCAGGCACTACCTTCAAACAGCCAGAGCTAGCGAAAACGCTTAAAGCTATTCAGCAACAGGGAAAGGATGGCTTTTATAAAGGCGATGTAGCAAAGCATATTGTTGATTTTATGCAGCAAAACGGCGGCCTTATTACCTATGAAGACTTACTGGCTTACAAAGCAGTGTGGCGCAAACCTCTTCACCTAAACTGGCAAGGTTATGAGCTGGTGACCGCACCTCCTCCAAGCTCTGGTGGTGTTGCCGTTGCCCAGTGGATCGGCATGCTAGAAGCCTATGACGCAACGCACGATTTGCCAGCGCAAAACAGTACTGAATACATTCACGTTATGTCAGAAATTGGTAAGCGCGTGTTTGCCGATCGCGCTGAATACATGGGCGATCCTGATTTTGTTAGTGTTCCGGTAGAAGCGCTCACTGACGCTAACTATATTACTCAACGCGCAGCAGATATTCAGCCTACCAGTATTTCTGATACCCCAAGCGTTAAGCCTGGTTTAAAAGAAAGCGAAGATACAACACACTTCTCCATTATGGACAGATGGGGTAACGCGGTTGCTAATACAACGACCATCAACCTCACTTTTGGTAGCGGTGTTGTTGTAACTGGTGCTGGCTTTTTGTTGAATGATGAAATGGACGATTTTAGTGCTAAGCCTGGCGTGCCTAACTTCTTCGGCGCAGTGGGTGGTGAGGCGAATGCTATTGAACCTTACAAGCGCATGCTGTCGTCTATGACGCCAACGCTGGTCACTAAAGACGACCAAGTGGTTCTGGTAACAGGCTCTCCTGGCGGCACTACCATTATTTCGTCAGTAACTCAGTCGCTATTGAATGCCCTGCTTTACGATATGAGCGCTGAAGAAGCCGTGAACTCACCACGTTTTCATCACCAGCTATTGCCAAAAGACACCATTCGTATGCACGACGGGTTTACAGAGGCAACCGTAAATGAGCTTAAAGCAATGGGCTACACCATTGATAACCGTCGCTTTGGTGATGTACATTTAATTAGGCGCACTAAAGAGGGTGTAGAAGCCGCATCTGAAAAAAGCGGTCGGGGTAAAAGCCTAGTACAACCATATTAGTACAGCCTTATTAGGACAGCCGCCTTAGTACAACCGTATTAGCACAGGGCTGTTAGCTGAGCACCATTAGTGGAGCTATAGGGGCTCAGCGTTATTAGTTCAGCCTTGAACAAAGTACAAGCTGAAAACTACAGCAACAGCGTGGCGTCGATAGGCACGTACTTAGACGCCACTTTTTGAATACTTTCAGCCGTTAATGCAGGAACACCGTACACAGTTACGGTTTTCCCTTTTCCTTTAAGGGCGTTTACAAGAATATCGAAATCGCCGTCGCCCGACACCAGAATAATTTCATCAACATCGTCGGCGTGTTCAAGTGCATCTACTGTTATACCTACATCCCAGTCACCTTTCGCCGAGCCGTCAGCACGTTGAATGAAAGGCTTTAACTTTACTTCAAACCCAATAGCACGAAGAATGTTTTGAAATTCACGTTGCTTGCTGTCACCCCTGTCTATGGCGTATGCAAAAGCATGTGCTATATCCAAGTTGTAGGTAAGTTCACGCCAAAACTGGTTGTAATTAAAGTTACGTTTGTACGCCTGACGGCAGGTGTAATACACGTTTTGTACGTCTACCAGCACTAATGCTTTATTCAAAACCACCCTCTTCTTCGGTTTACTCGGCTATTGTTTTCTGATGTTATAGCCTTTTGATAATAAAACCAAAAAACCTGATGATGAAATTTATGCGCAAGGCGCACAACTACCTGGGCTTAATACTATTTGTACAAATAGGTCTATGGTTTTTAAGCGGCTTGGTTATGGCCTGGTTGCCCATAGATGAAGTAAGAGGCAATCACTTAAAACATGCCGTCACTACGTCGTGGCACAGTGTTACGGTTACCCCTTCCGACATTTTGCGCCACCACAGTAGCGCTGCCGTACTTTCACTTACTCATCGTATAAATGAAGTAGGCCATGCTGGCTCAAACACGCTTGATGCTATTCCTGTTTATCATGTCGTGGATGACAACACTGCCTATCGCTACAGCGCATTAACAGGTGAAGCTTTGCAAACCATGCAAGAGAGCGCTATTCGCAAAGCAGCAAAAGGGCAATACGCAGGTAGTGGCGATATTGGTGAGACCCAGTTGTTAAGCGTGTTGCCTCAAGAAGTGCAAAACCTGTCTGCGCCATTATGGCAGGTAAACTTCGATGACGACCTTAATTCGCGGTTTTATATCGACCCAAACACAGGCAGTGTTCTGCGCGTACGTACCGACACATGGCGGCTGTTTGATTTTATGTGGATGCTGCACATAATGGATTATAAGGACAGAAGTAACTTTAACACGCCGTGGTTAATTGCTTTTTCGGGCAGCGCCTTTTTGTTCACCCTTACAGGTGTTGCGCTTTTATATAAGCGCTTCAAACCAAAAAAGAAGAAGCGCTAGCCTAGTATCAGGCAGCTCTTTGATGTACGGCAAAGAGCAACTGCCCCCATTATTATGAAGCGAAAAGCTGAGAAATATCGGCGAACGCTTTGAACTCTAAGGCGTTGCCGAAAGGGTCTTTGAAAAACATAGTGGCTTGTTCGCCCGGCTTTCCTTTAAAACGAATATAAGGTGCGATAACAAACTCGGTATCGGCAGCCTCTAATTTACTTGCCAGTGCTTGCCAATCGTCCATGGTTAGCACAACGCCAAAGTGCGGCACCGGCACAGCATGATCGTCTACCCCGTTATAGGCAGGCAGCGACGGCATAGCCTCTACACAATGGGTCACTAATTGATGGCCAAAGAAGTTCCAATCTATCCACTGGGTATCACTGCGGCCCTTTTCACAACCCAACAACTCACCGTAGAACGCTTCTGCGTCGGTTAAATTAGTGACCGGAATGGCAAGATGAAAAGGTTGAACCATGAAAACTCCTGTTATAAAAACTTCTTAAGCAACGACAGCTTAAACTTAGAAAACGGTGCATAACGAAAGAACACGTCGAGGGCGAATGAACGTTTCATTACCGTTTTAATATGGCTGAATGTATCAAAACCTGCTTGGCCATGATAGCTACCCATGCCGCTATTTCCTACGCCACCAAACGGCAACTCAGGGTTAGTCATAAACAGCATAGTGTCGTTAGTACACACACTGCCTGAACTGGTTTTGCTGATAATATTATCAAGCACATCGTCCTTATCACTAAATGCATAAAGTGCGAGTGGCTTAGGCCTGCTGTTCACAAACTTAATGCCCGCCTCCATGTTGTCAACAGTGATAATAGGTAGAATAGGGCCGAAGATCTCTTCTTTCATTAGCGGGCTATCTAGCGATGGCTCCAGTACAAGGGTAGGCGCCATTGCTGGACGAGATTCATCTAGCTCGCCGCCATACACCACATTGACGTTTTCAAGGTAATTTTCAAGACGCTTTAAGTGACGATGATTAACGATATTGCCGTAATCTCGTGACGATAAAGGTGCTTTGCCGTATTGCTTTTTCAGCTCTTTTTTAACCGCATCGATAAGCTTTTGCTCAAAGCCCTTTTCAACAATGACATAGTCAGGCGCAATACAAGTTTGGCCCGCATTCATCCATTTACCCCACACTAAACGGCGCGCTGTGACAGCAATGTTTGTGTTTTTATCAACAAAACAGGGACTCTTACCGCCAAGCTCAAGGGTTACTGGCGTTAAATGTTTGGCCGCGGCGCTCATGACAATTTTGCCCACCACTTCACCACCGGTGTAAAAAATATGGTCCCATTTGCAGGCAAGTAGCGCCGTCGCTTCATCTTTACCGCCTTCTATTACGGCAACGCATGAATTATCCATATATTGGGGGATAAGCTTAGCCACCAGCGACGAGGTTTCTTCAGCCAATTCAGAGGGTTTCAATACCGCACAGTTGCCCGCTGCAATAGCGGCGATATAAGGGGCAAGCAATAACTGAAGCGGATAATTCCACGCTCCGATAATAAGCACAGTGCCAAGCGGCTCAGGCTTGCGAAAGCTCTTACCTGGCCATGCCACCATGGGCGTTGATACTTTGCGTGGCTTTGCCCATTTATCCAAATGCTTAAGCGTATGCTTGATATCAGAAAGCAGAAACCCTTGTTCCGCTACCATGGCTTCGGTCTTACATTTGCCCAGGTCATTTTTAAGGGCCTGCAAAATGTCGTGCTGGTTGTCTTTCAGTAAAGTTTCTAATGCCTTTAACTGGCTTTTACGCCACTCCAAGGACTGGGTTTTCCCTGTATCGAAACTGTCGTTAAGCTTGTGAACAACGTCAACGAAACACACGCCAGTTTCCACTGCGTGAAGAGAAGGTCTATTTGGCATAAGAAGGCTCCGATAGCATAACACCCACTGCAACAATTCTATGGCTCATCTTAAGATTGTTGTCGGGCAAAGCAGCGCAATAATTAACTGATACTATCTTATATTAATAGGGATGTTCGAAGACAACGCAACTAAATTGTTAATTAATGTTTAATGCGTTTGCGTTTTAGGCCCTAACCGTAGGACTTATAGGAATAAAATGCAGGTGCTAAAAAATGAAGCGTGATCAATGAAAATGAAAAAGAGGTAAAGTTTGTGTGCAACAAAAAAAGCCCAGTGAACACTGGGCTTTTAAACATATTTTATGTGAAACTATTACGCGTCGTATGGGCTGCGTAAAACGATAGTTTCGTTTCTGTCAGGGCCTGTTGAAACGATATCAACCGGCACACCTGTTAGCTCTTCAAGGCGCTTAATGTAGTTTTTCGCAGCTTGTGGAAGCGCTTCAAACTCAGTTACACCAAAGGTGTTGTCTGTCCAACCTGGCATTTCTTCATATACTGGCGTTACTTTCTCGTAACCGTCAGCCGCCATAGGTGGAACGTCTTTCACGTTGCCGTCTGCATCTTTGTAGCCTACACAAATTTGAAGGCTTTCAAGGCCGTCTAGCACGTCAAGCTTGGTTAAACAGAAACCTGTAATAGAGTTAATTTGTACTGCGCGTTTCATCGCAACTGCATCGAACCAACCTGTACGGCGCTTACGGCCTGTAGTTGCGCCAAACTCATGACCTTTAACACCTAAGTGTTGGCCTACTTCACATTCTAGTTCAGTAGGGAAAGGACCTGAGCCTACACGCGTAGTGTATGCTTTAACAATACCCAGTACGTAATCTAGCTTAAGTGGGCCAAAGCCAGCACCCGTTGCTACACCACCAACGGTAGTGTTTGAGGACGTAACATAAGGATAAGTACCGTGATCGATGTCTAGAAGTGTACCTTGTGCACCTTCAAACATAATAGGCAAGCCAGCATTGTGTGCTTTGTCTAGTTCGTCAGTTACATCAACAACCATTGCTTTAAGAATGTCAGCAACTTCCATTGCACCTTTTAAGGTTTCATCAAAGTCTACTGCTTCTTCGCCATAGTACTGCGTAAGCGTGAAGTTATGCACGTCTAGCACTTCTTTCAGCTTTGCTGCGAAGTCTTCTGCATTAAACAAGTCGCCAACGCGTAATCCACGACGGGCTACTTTATCTTCATACGCTGGACCGATACCACGACCGGTTGTACCAATTGCTTTTGCGCCACGGGCTTTTTCGCGCGCTACGTCTAGTGCAATGTGATAAGGAAGAATAAGCGGACAAGCTTCACTAATCTTTAATCGCTCGCGCACTGGAACGCCACGCTCTTCAAGCATAGTCATTTCTTTCATTAGTGCGTCAGGGCTTAGCACAACACCGTTACCAATAATACAGGTAACATTATCGCGTAGGATGCCTGATGGGATTAAGTGAAGTACGGTTTTTTCACCGTCGATTACTAGAGTGTGACCTGCATTGTGTCCGCCTTGGTAACGAACAACATATTTTGCGCGATCAGTGAGTAGGTCTACGACCTTGCCTTTACCCTCGTCACCCCATTGAGTGCCGAGTACCACAACGTTCTTTGCCATGAATCATATGTGTAAGAAAATTAGGTGGGGATTCTACAAAATTCTAGGGCAAGGATCATCTCTTTTTCGAACAAAAATACGACTATTTTATTTTTATTTTTGAAATCACAAAGATGACCCACTGCCGCTCGAGCCTTTTTGAAATAAGGCTTGGCTTCTTATTTTTCAGCACAAACATTCTTAGACGCTAATTTTTAAAGCTTTCTAAACATTACCTGGTAAAAAAGCTGAACAGACGGTCTATCGCAGTCTGCGCTACGCCCATTTATATAACGTTTTGCTATTATTCGCGGGCATTGGATGCTTAAAAGCTAAAGAGGTATTCAAAGGGCTGAAAATATACCTCTGAATGTTGAATACAGGTTTAAGAGCACACTTTTCAGTCAACGGTAAAGTCGCGCTCCTTTTCGTACTATCCATTATGGTAAAGCGTGTGGCAGTGTTTGATGAGGTCCGTTTTCACACCGCTTCGCGCCTCTTAATGCCTAGATCTGGGCGCTAACTCAACTGAAATAAAACAGCAGTAGTGCGCCTATTATCACAAGGGTTCCGCCAATTTGACGCAGTTGATTGCTGGGCTGTTGGCTTATCTGAAGTAAATAATTGCGCCATTTATTAGGAAAAAGAAGCGGCCCTATTCCTTCTATAATAAGTACCAACGCTAAAGCGGGTAGTAGCCACTCCATAAAACTATCCTTAAATAAGTGTGACGTTAATATTTACGTATGTTTAAAGCAACGACTTACGCTTTCTGATTCAGTGCGGTTAAATCAATGTACTCAGGGGTGTGGTACAGACCAAAACCAAACCGTAAGCGGTTTCCTCTAAAATCGGTAAGGATATGGTGCTCCTTAAGCGCTGAAGCAAGGGCTTTTGTTTCATCGGCACTATCTAATTCAAAGGTAAGGAAATGCCCTCGGTTTGCTTCATCACTTACTGCTAGATGTTTTTCGTTTAGCAAGGGATGGTTGCAGGTAGCAAGTTTCTCTAGAAATGTGCGCTGCATGCCCATTACGTATTCGTTAACTGTAGCGACATCAATGCCATTGTCGTCGAACATACGAAGCACGGCTCTTAATCTGTAGAGCGCGGCAAAATCCATGGTCGCACCAGCAAAGCGCATTCCATCTAGACTATATTGAACGCTGTCTTTACCGCCAACCTTGCGAGGCTTATCTAGCTCGCCAAACTCTGCAAACCAGCCTGTATATGCGGGTCTTAGCTCACAGCCCACGGGTACGTGCGCAAAACATGCGCCCTCTCCTGCCTGAGCATATTTGTAACTACCGGCAAGATAAAAGGCTCGGTGGGCAATGTTCGCTATATCGGTAGGCTTTGCCATAAACCCGTGATAGCCATCAACCACAATAAGGGTATTGTCGTTAGTTACGCTATTTACGATATCTGTGACATCGTTCACCACGTATCCGGAATTAAAAAACACCTGACTAAAGAAAACCAGCTCGGGATCGTGTTCGGCAATGGCGGCCTTAAAGCGCGACGCAAACGTATCGTAGGGTTTGGTAGGTACGGTAATAAGTTCTATCGCACCCTGCTCTTGCATCCTACTCGCTTGGCGCTGAAAACTGTGAAACTCGCTGTCTGTCGACACTACTTTATAAGGCGCAGCGCTATCGATGCAGCTCATTACGCGATAAAGCAGCTCATGGGTATTGGGCGCAAAAACGATTTGCTGTGGCGCACCAGTGTTCAGTATGTTGCTAATGCGCTGCTGTAGCTCTGGCACTAAAGTTTGGAAGAAATATCCCCATTTTTCGTCAACATACTTAGCGCTGTCATCCCAGTAGTTGAGCATTGCATCACGTGTGCAGTCGGGCCAAAAATAATGGCTGTGACACGCATAATGCTGTTTGCCTTTGTTCGCATTAAGAAACCCGGTATAAAAATGCTGATATGCCATGCTTTATTGCCTACCTTAGAAACCGACTAAACCCTATCAAAATTCTATCTTTTTCGCATGAATCTGCGCCTGCAACAAAACATTTATTTACAAATTAAGTGTAAATACTTTTGCCCATATCATCCTGCTTAATGATATTTCTTATATATCTATATCCACTGCAAATCTTGAGAACTCTGCTATATCATATAAGGGTGATTTATTTAGTTCTTCGAGTTAGCAAGCTCCATCTGTCCCACGCAGACACATATTAAAGGTACTTTATGCGTTTCCCTAAATACGGAAATTATTCATTGGATATCTCAGGAAACGTTCTTGAAGTGTTTGCTACGGGAGCGTGGAACCTTAAAACAACAGAGTTTTTTATTGAAGAAATGCATGTGCTTATTGATAGGTTCGATGATAAGCCTTGGGCTGCCTTAATGGACGGACGCCGTTGGGTATTATCTACGCCGGAATGTCAGACCCGATTGGCGGGTGCAATTAAGGTGAATATTTCGAAAGGGCTTACTCGCTCAGCCTATGTGCTAGATAGCGGAATGGTTAAGCGTGCTCAGCTAGAACGTACCCACCCTTCCAAGCAACGTGACATTGAAACAAGCAACTATGAACGGGAGTATTTTGAAAAATACTTTGAGGCGCTTAACTGGCTACACAAGGAAGGGTTCTCACCTATTCGCTAGTTTTTAACGAACACGACGATCGACTCGAAGATATCTTCATGTTCAAAAATATCGGGGGAGTTGTAAGAACCAGTTCGATTGACCATACAACAAACTTCTAAGCCTAAGGCGACGGTTTTAGCGTTACGGTGAACGCTAAAACCCAAATAGGCTTAATACAACAAGCTATATACTTTACGACGATACTCAGACTTAAGCGGGTCGCCATCGGCTAGTGCATTCATCATATCCATCATTATCTTTCTGGCGTCACCAAACCCGAGTTCTTTCTTTAACACACTATAAAGAAGTTCTAGTGCATCTTGTGCTTTGTTCGCTTGCTGCAACTGTATCGCTAAGTCAACTTTAAGCTGCAAGTTGTCTGGGTTCGCCTCTACTGCCGCTTGAAGCTGACGAATTTCAGGGGTGTCTGCGGCTTGTTCTGCCAATTCAACTTTGCCTACTAAACTCTTGTAACGGGAGTCTTGATCCACCAGCTTAATTTCTTCCAGTAACGCTTTTGCCATATCGATAGAACCAGTCTCAATGTAGCAATCGATAAGCATATATTTAGCGTTTACATTATCTGGGTTAAGCGCTAGGGCTTCTTTAGCTGCTGGCAGTGCCTCTGCATAATCACCTTGCTGAATCGCTTTGCCAGCAGTGGCAAGTAGATCGTCTTCAGGATTAGGTAAATACTTAGCGAGCATTTCGCGAATTTGCTGCTCGGGCTGTACACCAGCAAAGCCATCAACAGGCTGACCGTTTTGCACCACCATCACCGTTGGCAGACTTCTAATACCAAACTGCGCAGCGACTTCTTGCTGGGCCTCGCAGTCTACTTTGGCCAGAATCAAGTGCTGGCTATACTCACCCGCGAGCTTTTCCAAAATAGGCATAAGGTCTTTACAGGGCTCGCACCAATCTGCCCAAAAATCGATTAGCACCAGCTTATCTTGCGACGCTTCAATGATGATTTGTTGAAAGTTTTCTACCGTAATATCTACGATGGTTGCTTGGCTATTCGCAACGAGATTTTCCATAACGCAGGCCTTTAATTTCTTGTATTGAGAGGAATATGGGGCAGACGGCCTGAAATTACAAGGTTAAGGTAGGCTATCTTTGGACACCGTGCCTTGCACTAGGGCGTGCCTCTTAATTCGCCACTTTGTTGGATCTGCGCCAGTGAGCACGCATATTTGCAAAAAACTCATTCCTTTTTTGTCGTATTCACGACAATCTATTTTAAAATAGAATGTTAACTTAGTGTAAACTGATGCTACTAAGTCACTTTACTTCTATAGTAATACATGGTTTTGGCCGAGAGGGTTTTATGTCTACACAAACAAGCGCTGACACGCATTTTGCTTCATTCAAAGAGTTTTACCCGTTTTATTTAAATGAACATAGAGATAGTACATGCCGCACGCTTCATTTTATCGGCTCGTGGCTGGTTCTCGGCGTTATAGCACTAGCAGTATTTATGGCCAGTTGGTCGCTACTGTGGTTTATTCCGCTAGTAGGTTACGGTTTCGCTTGGGTAGGTCATTTCTTCTTTGAGAAAAATCGCCCTGCGACATTTAAACACCCGCTTTACAGCCTAATGGGCGACTGGGTCATGTTTAAAGATATTCTTGTGGGCAAAATTAGCCTTAAAGGCGAATAAAGCTCAAATGACTTAAAGGACGGCCAGCCCTCTATTAATAATGACAACTGCCATTGCTAGCGCCCTGCGTTGTTAAACGTTGCGCTTAATGTTGGATATGTAATTTTAACGGACAATCCAGCCTCTTCACCGCACGCGCTTTACATAAAAGAAACGAAAGCGATATGGTTAGAGACAACGTTCGCAGGTTGCTACATTTGCGTTAGGATTTACGCTAAGCACACGACAGCGAACATTCTACCTATCGCGCTCAGCGCAAAAAACAATAACAAAAGGAACAACTATGTTTGCGTCTCGTTTCGCCTTTCGACCAGTACGAAAAGGCTTATGTGTTACCTCGACTGCATTATCACTATTGGTTTTAGGTATAAGTCAGGCCAATGCATTGCAGGAATCCGCCTCTGATTCGACTAGCTTAAATGCGCTGACATACGATGACACCTTTAACTTAGAATTTGTGGCCAACCCACAGTTTCTTAATAAGGATACGGTAATTTATTCTCGTCAGAGCATGGATGTCATGACTGACGGAAGACAAAGCCGACTTTGGCAAGTAAATATTAAATCCGGTGAGCATCGCCCGTTTATTGGTGTAGATGAAAACTTGTCACAGGCTACCTTATCGCCCAACGGTAAAATGGTGGCATATACAAAATCGGTCAACGGCCGCGCACAAATCCATCTCTATTACTTAGATACCATGCAGTCTGTGCGCTTGACCAACACCAGCGAAGCACCTCGTCAGTTAACCTGGTCTCATGACAGCAAAACCTTAGCCTTCACCCAGTTTACCGAAGAAAAGCAAAAGCCATTGTTTACCGGCATGCCGAGCAAGCCTAAAGGAGCAAAGTGGGCTGACCAAGGCACCTATATTGATGCGGTGCAGTATAGAGGTGACGGAAGAGGCTACTTGCGTGAAGGCTTTGACCAGATATTTGTTCTGCCTGTTGAAGGCGGTACGCCGCGTCAGTTAACAACTGGAAAATTCCCTAGCGGCGGCACCCTTTCTTTCTCTAAAGAGAATGACTGGATTTATTTTGCCACACCACAACGAGAAGACTACGCGCTGCACCCTTTGTTTAGCGACATCTATAAAGTGAATGTGAATACAGCGGCAGTTGAACAAGTTACCGATATCGAAGGGCCTGAAGGTAGACCAACCTTGAGTCCCGACGGAAAATACCTTGCATTTACTCAGCTCAACGACAGAAAGCTTTCTTATCAGAATGGCGACCTTGTGGTACTTGAGCTTGAAAGTGGTGACATCAGCCGTTTAACTACGTCACTAGATAGAAGCTTAGGCAAATTTGAGTGGCGCAAAGACAGCCGAGGATTAATCTTTTCTTACCTTGATCACGGCGAAACGAAACTTGCTGCAGTGAACCTGAAAGGCGATGTGAAACCTATCGACGTTAGCATAGGTGGACAAGCGTTTGGACGCCCTTACACGTCGGGCGACTTCACAGTTAGTGATAAAGGCGACATTGTTTACACCACGGCAAGCCGCACTGTGCCTGGCGACCTGGCGCTTTATAGAAAAGGCAAAGATGATACGCAACTCACCGATTTAAACAGCGACGCACTTGGTCATAAAACGCTGGCAGAAGTACAAGATCTTTCCGTAGTATCAAGTGTGGACGAGCTACCTATCGACGCATGGATTGCATTGCCACCAGGATTTGATAGCAGCAAAAAATACCCGCTAATTTTAGAAATTCATGGCGGCCCACATGCAGCCTACGGCCCTCACTTTGCCATGGAAATTCAGCTAATGGCCGCGCAAGGTTATGTCGTGGTATGGGCTAACCCAAGGGGCAGCAGCTCTTACGGTGAAGACTTTGGTAATTTGATCCACCATAACTACCCATCAGAAGATTATAACGACCTAATGAATGTGGTAGACGCGGTTGTTAAGCAAGGCTATATAGATTCAGAGAATCTGTTTATTACTGGCGGCTCAGGCGGCGGAACCCTTACCGCATGGTCCATTGGTAAAACAGACCGCTTTAGTGCAGCTGTTGTGGCGAAGCCGGTTATTAACTGGATGAGCTTTTCATTGACTGCCGACGCATACCCGTACTTTAGCAACTACTGGATGGCAGATATGCCGTGGACTATTGCGGATAAACTCTGGCAGCGTAGCCCTTTGAGCTTAGTGGGCAACGTAGTAACACCCACTATGCTGCTAACTGGTGAAGCCGATCACCGTACGCCAATTAGTGAGACAGAGCAGTATTATCAAGCGTTGAAGTTACAAGGTGTCGATGCTGCAATGGTGCGAATTCCAGGGGCTTCGCACGGCATTGCAAGCCGCCCTTCTCGCTTAATACAGAAAGTAGGAAATATTGTGGCGTGGTTTGAACGCTACAAGAAGAATAACGACGGCGAGTAAGTCAATACGAGACCCGATGTCCTTATAAATAAAAAAGGCGCTTACTTCATTTTACAATAACAATGAAGTGGCGCCTTTTCTCATTCTACGTCTTATACCAGAATTTGAAAGGGAACAGCCATTCCTGCATTCCCACGCTTCGCTATGAAGCTTGCCAGCGCCTTCTGAGTGAGCACTTATCTATGCGGACTGGTACTATGCTATTTGGTTAGCTTTAATACTTTGCCGTTCGGTACATCGGTCAGTAAGTAAATGGCACCTTCTGGGCCAACTTCAACATCGCGAATACGGGCGTGATTGTCACGAACATATTCAAACTGCTCTGCGGGCTTTCCATCTTCTACTTTTATGCGACGAAGGTGAGTAAACTTCAACGACCCCACCAGTACATCCCCGTTCCATTCTTTGAACATTTCACCTTGGTAGAACGTTAGGCCGCTTGGCGCAATTGATGGGTCCCAATACACCCAAGGCTGCTTCATGCCATCCATATGGGTTTTGTCGCTGATAATGTCGCCACTATAGTCAACACCATAGGTAATCACAGGCCAACCGTAGTTTGCACCGCGTTCAAGGATATTGATTTCATCACCACCTTTCGGGCCATGCTCCATCGCCCATACCGCACCAGTTTCAGGATGAATAGTAACGCCTTGCACGTTGCGGTGACCATAGCTGAATATTTCAGGGGCTTTGCCGTCTGTGAATGGGTTATCTTCTACTGCGCTGCCGTCACGGTTTATGCGTGCAATTTTACCGAAGTGGTTATCGGTGTTCTGCGCTTCTTTCATGTACTTGTAGCGGTCACCCATGGTGATGTACAAGTGCTTTTTAGCATCGAACGCTAAACGACAGCCAAAGTGAAAGCCGTTATCCACAATTGAGTCGGCACTAAAGATAACGTCAACATTTTCAAGGCCTGAGTCGGTAAGCTTAGCCTTTGCAACACTGCTACTGCTGCCCGGCTTGCCCTCAACCTCACTCGCTTTGCTGTAACAGAAGTAGATAGTGTTGTTGCTGGCAAAATCCGGGTCGATAGCGATGTCCAACATACCACCTTGGTTTTGAGCAACCACCTTAGGCACATTACCTAGACGTCCTGACAACTTACCGTCTTTTGATAAACGCTGAATGCCACCTTCACGTTCCGTAACTAGCAGATCGCCATTTGGCAAAAATGCCATTCCCCAAGGATGAACAAGCCCTTCAGCGAGCGTGGTTACGGTAATATCGCTGTCGGTGATTTCATGCGCTTCGCCATGTTTATGATCTCCGTGAGCTAAAGCGGATTGGCTGATCGTAAGCGCCAATACACAAGTAAGTGACTGCGCTAGCGCGCTCACAGGTTTGAATGGTACAGCTAAAATAGTTGATGGTTTCATCGCTAGGAGCCTCATTTTAAAAAGCCGTGTGCGCGTTCACACAGGCTTCTTCTATTATTCTTAGTGGAAGGCAGTATACAAAAAAGGGCACAGCGCTGCTGTACCCTTTGTAATAATTTTACTTGCTTATGCGATAAAGGTGACTGGCCGATTAAGCCTATGTTAAATCACTGTCACCGCACTTATGTAGCGACTTACTTCGGTAATGTTGCACGAAGCATCCACGCAGTTTTTTCATGAACGCGCATACGATCGCCAATTAACGCTGCAGATGACTCATCGTCTGCGTCTTGCGCTAGCTTTAACGATTCACGGCAGGTTTTCACAACTTGCTCATGACCGTGAGTTAACAATCTCACCATTTCCGTCGCTTCAGGTACACCTTCCACTTCTTCAATTGAACTAAGCTCAGCGAACGACTTATATGTGCCCGGTGCAGCTACACCTAGAGTACGAATACGCTCTGCAATTTCGTCTACCGCTTCGGCAAGCTCTGTGTAATGCTCTTCGAACATTAGGTGCAATTCACGGAACTGCGGACCTTCTACATTCCAGTGAAAATTATGCGTTTGAAGGTACAAAGTGTAAGAGTCGGCCAATAGCTTTTTAAGACCTTCTGCTACTGCGTTACGATCGCTCTCAGAAATACCAATATCAATCTTGCTCATGTCACACTCCTTAACGTTAAAACCCTTTTTAGATTTACCTTCAGTCCATTCATCGGCGCTGAAAAATCTTGGTTTAAATAATATAAGTTAATAGTACTACAGAAATTTTGATTTAGATTAACGGTTTAGTTGATTGCATTCATCGCATTAATCGATGACTTTATACATTCTGCCTCAGCCACTCTATTAATGGTGGTGATGGTGGCTTTCGCCCGCTTCTTTTTTAACAGGTAGCAAAACCGGTAGTTCACTCCCATCGCTAAATGTGAGGGTTAGTGCTACTTCGCTGCCCTCTTCTAATCCTTTGGTCAGCCCCATCAACATGATATGACGGCCGCCTGATTCAAAAGAGGCCATTTCGCCCGCTTTTATTATAACGCCGTCAGTTAGCTCACGCATTTTCATCACGTCTTCCTCCATCACCGTTGTGTGGATTTGCGCTTCACTTGCTACATCGCTTGATACTGAAACAGACGTCAGTGTTTTATCGCTGTCACCATGATTATGCAAAGTAAAGTACACTGCGCCGGTTTTTGCCAAAGCAAAGGTCGCTCTGGCATAACCATTCATTACCATTACTTCTGATTGCTTACTGGCGTGCTTGTGCTGCTCTTTTGGCATGTGATGGTTATCATGGTCATTGCCATGCGCGTAAATAGTCGCAGACATGCTTAAAGAAAATAAGCCAGTTACGATAACTAACGGTTTAAGTGATTTGGAAAAAAATGACATACAGTCTGCTCCGAATGAATACTCGTAAGCAAGTGTACGTAAGATTGGCATAGGAAAAAAGAAAAATGGTGCCGACTGCCGGAATCGAACTGGCGACCTACTGATTACAAGTCAGTTGCTCTACCAACTGAGCTAAGTCGGCACACTTTAAAAACCGCTGCCTAGACAGCGGATGCGTATTCTAGCGATAAACGCGTGGGTGTCAACCTTTTAATCGCGTTGCTTCACCAACTAATTTTGGGAAGTACTCAAGCGGTAAATATTTGCTCAATGCCATGAGCTTTTCACCCAAGCTTTCATAACTATTCGTGGTGACATTGATGTGTCCCATCTTGCGCTTTTCACGAACAGATTTTCCGTACCAGTGAAGATGACTGCCATCGATGCTTAGCAAATCGCGCGAGAAGCTGCTGCAACCAATAATGTTGACCATAGCGCTTGGGCCAATGGCTGACGTGTCACCAAGAGGCAATCCACAGACTGCACGTAAGTGATTTTCAAACTGGCTGGTTACAGCGCCCGACTGGCTCCAGTGCCCGGAGTTATGTACACGAGGAGCAAGTTCGTTTACAAGTAGCTTGTCGCCTACTTGGAATAGTTCCACAGCCAGCACACCGACGTAGTTCATACCCTCAGCAAGTTTCACAAAAATATCGTGAGCCTGGGCCTGAAGTGCATCATCAACGTTAGTCGCTGGCGCAACCGACACATGAAGTTGACCTTGGTGATGCAAATTTTCAGCAAGTGGATAGGTGCGTACGTCGCCATTAGCATTGCGTACACCGATTAATGACAACTCTCTGTCGAAAGCCACCATTTTTTCAACCACTAAAGGCACAGTCTGCAAATCTAATCCCTGAAGGGCATTTTTTAGTTCAGGTAAATCAGCCTCATCACTTAGACGCCATTGACCATATCCGTCATAGCCATCGCGGCTAGCCTTAAGAATAAGTTTGCTACCCAACTGCTTTACGCAATCGTCTAACTGGGCAAGGTCGGTAACTATTTGGTGCTCACAATTTGCCACCTGCATGCTTTCAAGCAGCTTTTTCTCACGTACGCGATCGGCGCCAACAAGAATGCTGTCGATATTCGGCATCAACTTGTTTGTTTTCGCCGCGTCTTCAAGAAGCCTTTCAGGTACATGCTCAAATTCTACGGTAAGAGCATCTGCACCTTCTAGTGCTTGAGCAAGTGAGATTTCAAGAGGGGTTTTGCTAACTGGATGTACAACGGTATCGTTGTTTACGTCCACAGCTTGAACGTCAATACCTAACGGGCTTCCCGCCAGGTACATCATTTGAGCAAGTTGGCCTGCGCCGTAAACGACTACTCTCATTCATCTAGCTCCAACGTATTGCTTGAAGCAAGTACCGTATCAGTTTGCGATTTTCTAAAAGCGATAACGGCATTGCGTACGCTTTCGTCTTGCAGCGCAACAACTTGTGCCGCGAGAAGACCCGCATTTGCTGCACCAGCCTCACCTATTGCCAGTGTACCTACCGCAACACCTTTCGGCATTTGAACGATAGAAAGCAGTGAGTCTAATCCGTTGAGCGCCTTTGATTTAACCGGGCAGCCAAACACAGGTAAATGCGTGTGTGCAGCAATCATTCCCGGTAAGTGAGCTGCGCCGCCTGCGCCAGCAATGATTGCGCTAAAACCTTCATCTGCAGCGCTTTCTGCAAACTCTACTAGCAAGTTGGGTGTACGGTGCGCCGACACCACCTTCGCTTCAAATTCAACACCAAACGACTTCAGCATTTTTGCGGCCTGCTGCATAGTAGGCCAGTCTGAAGTTGAACCCATTACAATCGCGACTTTTGCCATCTAGAGATCCTCGGGGTAGGTAAAGTGGACAACCTTGGAAAGGCCGCGATTGTAGCGTAAAACCGTTCAAAATCCCACCGTAAATGGCGTCAATTATAGCGCCACTCGCTTAAGGGTTGTTGAGGCTACTCTCTTATAAGGGTGATCTATCTCTTCGCTGTCAGTCGTATTAACTATAATTAATTTATGTAGAAAAGTTGCCTGACTACACGGATTAACGAACGCTTTTATTTCCACACTTTGCGACGTTGACCATGAACGGGCGTTAGAGGTTATTGATGACAGATAAGCACGAACCCGACGTACTTGATGAGGTGATAGAAGAAGTACAAGACGTGGTCTCTGACTTCTTAAATCGCGAAGCCGCTCCCGGCATATTGTTAATGGGTGCAACGATTCTTGCGCTCATTATTGCTAATTCTCCCCTAGATACGCTTTACGATCATTTAATCAGTATGCCGGTACAAATATCAGCCGGTACGTGGGCTATCGATAAGCCATTATTGCTGTGGATTAACGACGGGTTAATGGCGGTGTTCTTTTTTCACGTGGGTCTGGAACTGAAGCGGGAAATCTGCGAAGGTGAATTGGCCAATCCCAAAGATATTATTTTACCCGCAGCGGGTGCTGTGGGTGGTATGGCACTACCCGCCTTGATTTACGTAGGCATTAACTGGGACAACCCCGTAGCCATTGCAGGGTGGGCAATTCCCGCCGCTACTGACATCGCGTTTGCGTTAGGTATTTTGGCGCTACTAGGTAGTCGAGTACCTACGAGCCTGAAAGTTTTCTTAGTCACCCTGGCTATTATTGACGATATCGGTGCTATCGTAATTATTGCCCTGTTTTACACCGAGCACATTACCGCGGGTGCGCTGTATATTGCTGCAGGTTGTTTATTGCTGTTGTGGCAAATGAATAAACGCAATGTGGTAGATATTCCGCCTTATGTTTTTGTGGGAATCATTCTGTGGGTAGCCATGTTGAAGTCAGGCGTTCACGCCACACTGGCAGGTGTCGTACTTGCTGGCTTTATTCCTATGCGGGATGAGAAAGACGAATCTTATTCTCCGGTAACGCGACTAGAGCACGGTTTGAATGGCTCGGTGAGTTTCGCAATCCTACCTTTATTCGCCTTCGCTAACGCCGGCATAAGTTTTGGTAACATCAGTCCGGAGGGTATTTTCCATCCTGTTACCTTTGGGATCTTTCTTGGCTTGGTTGTGGGTAAACAAATTGGCGTATTCGGTTTTTGCTACTTAATGGTGAAGTTAAAGCTGGCTAAGTTACCAGAGGATCTTAACTTCAAGCATATCTATGGCTGTGCGCTACTTTGCGGAGTTGGCTTTACAATGAGCTTATTCATTGGGGGACTGGCCTTTGCACAGACAGGTATCAATCAAATTTTTGACGAGCGTGTGGGCATTTTAACCGGCTCTCTTGTCTCGGCGTGCTTAGGGTATATTGTACTGCGATTCGTTAGCGAAGCGCCGAGCGATAACACTGATGTAGCCTCAAACGCTAGCAAGTTCACGGGCAATACAGTCAAATAGAACCTGCTTGCGAATAGGCTTACTTAAATGCGCATTCATGCCTGCTTCTAAGCAGGCATTTTTGTCTTCGATAAACGCATTGGCGGTTAAAGCGATGATCCTGACCGTGTCCTTATTCCTGCCTTCACTTCGAATAAGTTTCGATGCTGTATGACCATCCATGATCGGCATTTGGCAATCCATTAAAATTACGTCGAAATCGTGCCTCTTCTCGGCCTTAACAGCATCTTGCCCGTTTTTCGTTCTAATACATTTGATGTTGGACGATTTGAGCATGTCCATGACGATTTCAGCATTAATGTCGTTGTCTTCAGCCAATAAAACCCGTAATCCATCAGGTAATGACGGAATCACCTCATTTTCTGCATGCTCTTTTTCTTCACTTACTGTGGCAGGAATGTGGAAGGTGAAGCTTGTTCCTTTACCCAGTTCACTTTCAACATAAAGCTCACCACCAAGAAGCTCAACCAAACCTTTAGAAATGGCCAAACCTAATCCTGTGCCACCAAAATTTCGAGTGGTGGACGGATCGGCTTGCTCAAACTTATCAAAAATAAGGCGTAGTTTGTTGGGAGCAATGCCTATTCCCGTATCGGTAACCGAAATTTTAAGTCCTTGGTGGGCATAGCTGACGTTAACCGTCACGACACCATCGCTGGTGAACTTAATCGCGTTACTAAGTAAGTTATTGATGATTTGGCTCACCTTCCCTGCATCAATGTTCAGTGCGTTAGGTACGCCCTGATTAATATACAAAGCAATATCGTACCCTTTTACTTGCGCAGCGTGACGGTAGAGGTCACAAGAAGCTTCAAGTAACTCGCGAATGGCACAGCTTTGAATATCGGTAAGCATTTTACCCGATTCAATCTTCGACCAATCTAAGATACTGTCTAGGATGATAAGTAAATTGCTAGCAGAGCGTGAAATTGTTTTGGCTCTAGCCGAAACATTTTCCGGCAACTCATTCTCGAGCATCAATTCACATGAGCCAATAATGCCGTTCATTGGCGTTCTAATCTCGTGACTCATGTTGGCGAGAAACTGCGTTTTCGCCACATTCGCGGCTTCCGCTTCTTTAAGCGCTAACGCAAGGTGCTCGGTTTTCTCTTCTATGCGCTTTTCCAAAGACTGATTCAATTCCCCTAGCTCGACATTCAGGCTTTGCTCTACTTCTCTTGCAACCTTTAGCTCTTCAAATGCATCGAGCAATCGGGCTTCTAAACTCACGAACTCATCGCTTAGCGACGAGAGCTCTTGAATGTGCAGTGCCCTTTGTGGTGCTTTAACACCTTCTTTTTGTGTGGGGTCGAATTCGGAAATATAGCGAACAAGGCGACGAATAGGCGCGCCGACCATTTTTGCGACTACGTATCCGGTGAATGTTCCAAATGCAGATAATGCCAATAGCAGAAGTAAGTCTTTTAGCAAATAATTACTCATTGATGCCATTAACAGTCGTTTGTCGAAGTAATAGCTGACTTTCCAGCTAGCAAAAGGCATATCTTTCGCTAACCTCAACCATGTTTTCCCATGAGGCCCGTTCTCAACCTCAACAGCACAATCAGGTTCACAAATATAAAAAGGTGCTTTAGTGAGTGGCTTCATCTTCAGGCCTTTAGATGCATAGATAACTTCGCCTTTTTGATCCTCAATGAGCATCAAAAAACCACCCAAGCTTAAGTTATCAATAGCAGAAAAGCTCTTTAACGATAAAGAGCCCTCTACAATACCTTTTGGAGTGCCATCTGCATCTGTAATAGGGGCTGACAAGGCTACAATTGGATCGTTACCAAAACCTCGGCCTTGAAATACATTTGAAAGGAATGGTTTACCTGTCTGCATGACTTCAAAGAAATACGGCCTGTAAGCCACATTTGACAAGCCGCTTTGTCTTGCCTTATCCAACAGGCTAGGCGGGTAAGCGTGGGTAAGATCGCCATTGTCATCTGCAATGAGGAAGGTCAAAAATTCTGGATTGTGCGATGCCAACACCCGCAAATTTGTCACCGCTGCATTATCGAAATCGCTGTTTGATACCTCGCTAGACAACACTTGCGCTGCGCTAATAATGGCACTTTGGTGTTGCTGAATAAAATTCGAAAGTTGGAACTCCAGCACATTCACCCGCTGCGACATGTAACTGTGAATTTGTCTTTCTTGCTGTTGTTGAAACAGACTTACCGACAAATAAATTACTGCCATGGAAGCAACGAAGAAGCAACCGGAAAAGAAGTACCCAAAAAGAAAGTGCAGCGTAACCCGCTCGGACTTACTTGATGTTTGTCGCTTAAGCCCGTGGACTGCCAAATACGAAAAGTGTCCGGTTACAAGACCAAATACACCGCTTACCCAGGTGACCAGCACACCCGAAAACAGCATATTTGCGTTATCGCCATCATAAAGAGAATGCTCTAAAACGAGAATGGGCAGAAAGACAATAGACCAAAAGCCTGCGCCTACTTTTATCACCTGTTTAAGCGACTTGTTATAGCCAAAAAAGCTAAGCACGATAGGCAGTAGAGTAAGGCTTTCTTTTCCAACTATGCTCCCGTCGTTAAGCCATAAGGGAAGGCTGACAACAAGTGCAATAGGAATGGAAATAAAAGGAGAAAACCGAAGTGAAGCGTAGACTGCCGCACCTATGCCAAATGTAGCTATCCCTGTGCTATCAAAAGGTGGGTTGAGAGCATTAAGACCCGCACCTAACACACATACAAGTAGTGCTTGAAGGGCCAGAGACCATGAAAAAGAAAATGAAATACTGCCAATTTTCAACGCATGTCTCCGGCGAATAGATTTAGTGTTGAGCCATGTAATCTAGGGTAAAGTTCGTTAGAAGCTTCACGCCTAATTTCATGCCTTCATCATCAACATAAAATTCCGGTGTGTGATGAGCAGGGCTATCTACTTCAGAGACGTCTAATGGCTTACCGCCTACCCAAACATATAAACCTGGAATTTTTTCTTGGAAAAATGAAAAGTCTTCCGCCCCCGTGACCGGTTTAGAAAGCAGCGTATTTTCAACGCCTGCGGTACGCTGCATAGTAGGCAGCATGGCTTTTGTAAGCTCTGGGTCGTTGTACGTAATGGGGTAATAGTAATCTAGCGGTAGCGTAAGTTCTGCTTCTGCGCCCATACTTTCAGCAATAGCCTTTACTTTGCGCGGAAGCGACTCGTAAATGTGATCGCGAGCGGCTTCATTGAGTGTACGAATTGTGCCAACCATTTCTACTTCATTTGGAATGATGTTTGAACGGTTACCGCCGTGAATAGAGCCAATAGACACCACCGCTGCATCGTCAATCAATTTCAACTCACGACTTACTATAGTCTGAATTGACATGATCATTTGCGCAGCGGTAACCACTGGATCAACACTCTTCCAAGGATAAGCGCCGTGGGCTTGCTTACCGTGAATAACAATTTTAAATGGGTCTACCGCGGCCATGGTGCCACCCGCGTTATAACGCACTTTACCCACATCGGTGTTAGCATTGATATGCAGGCCAAAAATAGCGTCTACATCAGGGTTTTTAAGTACACCTTCAGCAACCATAACTTCCGCACCGCCTTTTTCTCCAGCGGGTGCGCCCTCTTCTGCTGGCTGAAAGATAAACTTCACTTTACCTTTCAGGTCGCCTTTAATTTCGGTAAGAATTTTTGCCGCGCCCATGAGCATTGCCATGTGAGTATCGTGACCACAGGCGTGCATAACCGGCACTTCTTTTCCGTTGTATTCGCCCATCTGCTTTGAGCGGTAGGACAAATCGTTTTGCTCTTTTACAGGAAGTCCGTCCATGTCTGCACGTAATGCAACCACAGGACCTGGCTTGCCCGAGTCTAAAATAGCTACCACACCCGTTTTTGCCACACCGGTCTGCACTTCTAAACCTAGGCTTTCAAGGTAGTCAGCAACATATTCAGCGGTTTTAAACTCGCGATTCGATAATTCAGGAAATTCATGAAAGTGATGACGCCATTTAATTACATCAGGCTCGACTTTATTCGCTAATTCATCAACATTGATCTGAGCGGCATTAGCAGCTGACACAGAGGCCAACCCTGCAAATGCGAGTGACAGCAATTTCTGGTACATAACTATTATTTCCTTTGGTGTTTTTTAGACAGAGTAAATCATCTCAAGGGAGAACACACCATTGAACTAACGATTGCTGTTAAAAATCAATAAGCAAACGAAAATACCCCATTCACAAGACTGAGGGCATTAGACGGAAGTATAAGAAAAGTGCTTTATCGATGCAGGGAATAAAAAAGGCGCCGAGTGGCGCCTTTTCCTTAAATATCAACTTATTACTAAGTTTCTATTAACTCTTTTGTCTACGCATTGCGTCAAAGAACTCATCGTTTGTCTTGGTCATCGACAACTTACTGATAAGGAAGTCCATTGCGTCAATTTCTGACATTTCGTGAACGATTTTGCGAAGGATCCACATTTTCTGTAGTTCATCTTGCGCTGTAAGCAGTTCTTCACGACGGGTACCAGAGCGGTTGAAGTCGATAGCCGGGAACACACGTTTTTCCGCGATTTTGCGATTAAGGTGTAATTCCATGTTACCTGTACCTTTAAACTCTTCGTAGATAACTTCGTCCATTTTAGAGCCGGTATCGATAAGCGCTGTTGCGATAATCGTTAAGCTTCCGCCTTCCTCAACATTACGGGCGGCACCAAAGAAGCGCTTAGGCTTGTGAAGAGCATTCGCATCAACACCACCGGTAAGTACTTTACCTGATGATGGGATAACCGTGTTGTAAGCGCGAGCAAGACGAGTAATCGAGTCAAGCAGGATAACCACGTCTTTTTTGTGTTCAACAAGACGCTTGGCTTTTTCGATAACCATTTCAGCAACTTGTACGTGACGACTTGCTGGCTCATCGAAGGTTGAAGCAACGACTTCACCTTGAACAAGACGATGCATCTCGGTTACTTCTTCCGGACGCTCATCAATAAGTAATACCATTAACTCACAATCTGGGTGGTTAGCAGCAATTGACTGAGCAATATTCTGAAGAAGAAGCGTTTTACCGGCCTTAGGTGGCGCTACGATAAGACCACGCTGGCCTTTACCGATTGGCGACGCCAAATCTAGTACACGAGCCGTAATGTCTTCTGTTGAGCCATTACCACGTTCCATGCGCAAGCGATCTGCTGCGTGAAGTGGTGTAAGGTTTTCAAAAAGGATTTTATTACGTGAATTTTCAGGCTTGTCGAAGTTAACTTCGCGGATTTTTAGCAGGGCGAAGTATCGTTCACTGTCTTTCGGTGGACGAATTTTCCCGGCAATCGTATCACCGGTACGCAAGTTAAAGCGTCGAATTTGGCTTGGCGATACATAAATATCGTCTGGTCCTGCAAGATACGAAGAGTCAGCTGAGCGTAAGAAGCCGAAACCGTCCTGTAAAATTTCTAGTACCCCATCACCAAAGATGTCTTCACCGCTTTTAGCGTGTGTCTTTAGGATTGAGAAAATGATGTCTTGTTTTCTGGCGCGCGCCATGTTTTCCAGGCCCATCTCCTCGGCCAGGTTAACCAACTCGCTTATTGGTTTGTTCTTTAATTCAGTTAAATTCATACTGGTGGGTCTTTGTGCTTGAACTTCGCTTACAGGACTTAAAGTCACTCTGTTCTAGTTTAGATTTGATATCACCCTGATGTGGGCGTAAGCAGAACGCTGCTCGGATGAGCGCTGAAGAAAAGTTAGCACTATATTTAATCAACGTCCAGCGTTTTACCGCCGAAATGTTAAATAATTTGTGGCTTGCTCTTCTAGAATGAAACGTTAGTCCCTGTGGCGTAAATAAAAACCGGTGCTTCGTTAGCACCGGTTTTCAATTTGAAATCAATTAAAGGTTTTCGTTAAGGAACTCTGTTAATTGAGCTTTAGATAGCGCGCCTACTTTAGTTGCAGCAACGTTACCGTTTTTGAAAAGTAGTAATGTAGGAATACCACGAATACCATATTTAGGTGGAGTTTCGTTATTTTCATCGACATTCAACTTGCCAACTGTTAACTTGCCATCAAACTCGGTCGCAACTTCTTCCAAGATTGGTGCGATCATTTTACACGGGCCACACCATTCGGCCCAGAAGTCAACCAGTACAGGACCTTCAGCATTGATAACGTCTGCTTCGAATTTATCGTCAGATAACTGGATAATTTTGTCGCTCATTCTTTTCTCCATTATTGGTCTGTCGCTGATTTGTCTCAGCCTGACCATAAGTGTTATATAGAAACTGTTTTTTAATGCAAGCACTGATAAGCTATAAGCTATGCCTACTCACTTAACTGATACTCACTTTTCTGACCTGCCGATTAACGGCAAGGTTGTTGACGCCTTGGCGGCAGCTAATTTTTCACATTGTACACCAATTCAAGCACTTGCACTGCCTCCTTTATTGGAAGGTCACGACATTGCAGGTCAGGCTCAAACCGGAACCGGTAAAACCATTGCCTTTTTGGTAGCTACATTTCACTATTTGCTAAGCAAAGCAGAAAATGCAGATAACAGCAAATCAAATGGCCCTCGCGCAATTATCATGGCGCCGACCAGAGAGCTCGCCGTTCAAATTTATAACGACGCCAAACTGCTTAGTGAGCATACTGGATTGTCGCTTGGTTTGATTTATGGGGGCGAAGGTTACCAAAGTCAACGTGAAACTTTGGAAGAAGGGGTAGATATTATAATTGGTACGACAGGACGCATACTGGATTACTACAAACAGAATGTGTTCACACTGAAGAATATTCAGGTTGCCGTACTTGATGAAGCCGACCGCATGTTCGATTTAGGCTTTATAAAAGATATCCGCTTTTTATTCCGCCGCATGCCACCGGCAAGCGAACGTTTGAGCATGCTATTTTCAGCTACACTTAGCTACCGTGTGCAAGAGCTTGCTTACGAGCACATGAACAACCCTACCCACGTACAGGTAGCGCCAGAACAAACAACTGCAACTCGCGTTTCTCAAGAGCTATTTTATCCGTCTGATGACGACAAGATGCTGCTTCTTCTTACGCTGCTTGAAGAAGAATGGCCAGAAAAGGCAATTGTTTTTGCCAACACTAAAAATAGCTGTGAGAAAGTTACCGACTGGCTTACCGCAGATGGCCATCGCGTGGGCTTGCTTAGCGGCGATGTACCACAGAAGAAACGCCTTGGGATCTTAGAAGATTTCACCAAAGGCAATCTTGATATTTTAGTCGCAACCGACGTTGCAGCGCGCGGTCTTCATATCGACGCGGTAACGCACGTATTTAACTACGACTTACCTGACGACGCCGAAGACTATGTACACCGTATTGGTCGTACTGGCCGTGCAGGACAAAGTGGTGTTGCAATTAGTTTCGCGTGCGAAAAATACGCACTAAACTTACCTGCTATTGAGCAATACATTCAAAAGGCAATACCGGTTACCGATTACGACCGCAGCGCCCTACTTGATGATGTAACACCTCCAAAACCACGTAGAAGACGTACGCCTAACAACCGCAATTCTTCACGTCGTGGAAACGGAAGAGGCCGTGGAAAGCCTCAAAACCGAAACAACAGAGCGCAACAGTGAGGCGTAAAGGTACTCAATAAGAATCGAGGTTTTATGCAGGCAGAACTCCAGCACGACGCACAAACCTACGGCGAGTATTACGCCGCCGTAGATTTAGGCTCTAACAGCTTTCACATGGTGATTGTTCACGTTGTTAACGGCAGTGTGCAAATAATAGGGAAAATTAAACAGAAAGTGCGCCTAGCAGCAGGTTTAGATGATGAGCTAGCACTTGATGACGTAAGCATGGAACGCGGCTGGCAATGCCTGCAAGTATTCTCGGAACGCCTGCAGGATATCCCCCCTTCTAATATTAAAATTGTAGCGACCGCTACATTGCGACTGGCAACCAATGCGCATGTATTCATTCGCAAGGCAGAAGAGATTCTCAATCACAAACTTGAAGTGATTAGCGGTGAAGAAGAAGCGCGACAAATTTATCTTGGCGTAGCCTACACATCCGCCAACCAAGGCAATAGCTTAGTCATAGATATTGGCGGCGCCAGCACAGAAATCATTATCGGTAACGACATGCAGCCTATCCATCTTAAGAGTTTGGATATGGGCTGTGTAACGTTTATGGAGCGCTATTTCACCGGCGGCACTATCACCGAAAACAATTTCGACAATGCCAAACAAGCCGCACACGCGCTTATTGCCGATGTGTCTAGCGCGTTTTTGTGTTTTGATTGGGAGAATTGTTTAGGTGCATCTGGCACGCCGCAAGCCATTACTGAGATTCTTGTAGCACAGGGTATTAGTGATGCTATCCGCTTAGACTATTTGTATCATTTAGAAAAGCAATGTATTGAATGCGGCAGCATTAAAACCCTTGATATCGACGGATTGGAAGATAACAGAAAAGCTATTTTCCCGTCTGGTTTAGCGATCCTCATCAGCTTATTTGAAGCGCTAAATATTAAGCACATGAATATTTCTGGTGGTGCGCTTCGAGAAGGACTTATCTACGGAATGCTAGATAACGTTACCGAGAATGATAGACGCCAGCAGACCCTTAATCAGGCAAAACATCGTTATCATGTAGATGCCAGTCACGCGAACTCGGTTAGTCACGTAGCGCTTACTTTATGCCATCAACTTTGTGCACAACAGAACATTTGTCATTTAGATACCGAAACCATTTTAGGTGCAGCCGCACAGCTCCATGAAATAGGTCTTCACATTGAATATAAGCGCCATCATGAGCATGGTGAATACATATTAAGTCATATTGATTTGCCCGGCTTCACGCGCCTTCAGCGCGCCGCCATCCGCGATTTAGTTGCTCAGCATAGGTTAAACATAAAGCCAGACGTATTTGAAAAGTACCACGAAGACTACCGTCCAATGCTAAAAGGCTTATTGCGAATTTTACGTATAGCAGTGGTGTTATGTCTGCGTCGTCAGAATAAACATATACCAGAGGTAACGTTGCAGTGCGAAGAAAGTAAGTGGACACTTACTTTTCCTGAAGGCTGGCTAAAATCGCATCCTTTGATCAACGCAGAGCTAGCAAATGAATGCTGGCTTCAGCATAAAGCTGGCTGCGAACTCGTTTGTAAGTAATCACTTACATACAGATAGGATGCGTTAAATGTATTACGATAAATAGAAAAGACACATAAAAAAAGCCGTGCATTGCACGGC
>NZ_JBHNZD010000003.1:0-234262 GCF_054960375.1 Alteromonas sp. G4i35
GAAAGGCGGTTTTTTTTGATTAAATTATTAATGTGCTTATTCACTACTTTGGAGGCATGCGCAGCCCGCCGTCTAAGCGGATTGTCTCACCATTTAGGTAGCTATTGTTCGCCATATGGATAACTAACTTAGCAAATTCTTCTGGTAGCCCAAGGCGCTTAGGAAACTGAACGTTAGCAGAAAGGGTGTCTTGCACTTTTTCTGGCATAGCAAGTAGCATTGGCGTGCCCATTACACCCGGCGCAATGGTGTTAACACGAATACCCAACGGGGCTAAGTCTCGAGCCATTGGAAGGGTTAAGCCGATAATACCACCTTTACTCGCGGCATAAGCGGTTTGCCCTATTTGACCTTCGTAACCAGCAACTGAAGCAGTGTTTACGATAAGACCGCGTTCGCCTTCCTCGTTAATTGGCGATTGCTTTGCCATCGTCGCTGCAACTAAGCGAGAAACATTAAAGCTTCCTACTAAGTTAATATCGATAGTTTTCTGGAAGTCACCCAACGGCGCCGGATTGCCTTCTTTGTCAAGCAGTCGCTTAGCTGGGGCGATGCCTGCACAGTTAACCACTAAAGAAATGGCGCCAAACCTTTCGGTTGTCGCGTCTATAGCCGCTTGAACAGAAGTTTCATCGCGTACATCGACTTTGGTGAAAAGTGTGTTGTTATTGCCTAATTCTTCTACGCGCTGTGCGCCAAGCTCTTCATTTAAGTCGAAAAGGCTGACGTTAGCACCTGCATCTCGAAGTGCGATAGCAGTGGCGTGACCAAGTCCGGAGCAACCGCCAGTAACAATGGCAGTAAGATTATTTAGCGTCATAGATTTCCCTTAAACCCTAGTTTTTCACTATTATTAACGTGATGTTAACGGGAAGTAAGAAGAAAAACTACGGTGCCGACGGGGATCGGCACCTTATATTCAGCTATTTTGGCAACTGAATTTTACAGTCTTCGCTTTGACGGTAGATAATTAGCGTGTGGCCGATTACCTGTAGCTTAACTGAGTTTGTTTCACGAACAATGGCATCCATGATTAGCGCTTTTTCTTCGCGATCGTCTGTTGGCACCTTAACTTTAATTAATTCGTGATGGCTAAGGGCGTTGTCAATTTCGGCAACCACACCTTCTGTCAGGCCGTTCCCACCTAGCTGCACAACAGGTTTTAAAGGGTGTGCAAGGCCTTTTAGGAATTGTTTCTGTTTATTTGAAAGTTTCATGAAGTAATATTTCTTACAATTAATCTGTTAGTTTATGCTTGAAATAACGTATTCTAACGCCATCTTCTCTACAATCCTAATGACATTGTATTGGAATGACAAAAAAGAAACACTCCGCCAGCAGTAAACGCTGGCTACAAGAACACGTTAACGACCATTATGTGCAAAAAGCAAATAAGGAAGGTTGGCGCTCGCGAGCTATCTATAAACTGGAAGAAATTCAGAAAAAAGATAAGCTTATTAAACCAGGAATGACACTTGTAGACCTTGGTGCTGCACCGGGGGGCTGGTCACAGCTAGCCGCACAGCTCGTTGGCGACAATGGTCAAGTTATCGCGTGCGATATTTTGCCCATGGACCCAATCGTGGGCGTAGACTTTTTACAAGGTGATTTCAGAGAGGACGCTGTTCTCGACGCACTATTGAACAGAATTGGTGGGAACACCGTAGATATTGTGTTGTCTGATATGGCACCGAACCTTGCAGGTAACGCGTCGGTTGACCAGTCTCGCTCTATGTATCTTTGCGAACTAGCGCTTGATATGTGTCACCAAGTGTTAAAGCCCGGTGGTTCGTTTGTCATAAAGGTGTTCCAAGGTGAGGGGTTTGTTGAGTTCATGAACGCACTTAAACAATCTTTCACAACCATAAAGACGCGTAAGCCTGACTCGTCCAGATCACGTTCGCGAGAGGTGTATTTGGTGGCTTGTGGGTATAAAGTGTAGTACGCTTTGAGATAAGCGGTTTTCGTTGCGAGTTGTGTCGTTTATTCAATAAACAACTTGTTGAATATACAAGCAATTCGGGTTTATAGAGGTTAGTAGCATTGAGCGATATGGCAAAAAATTTAATCTTATGGTTAGTCATCGCCGTTGTTTTAATGTCGGTTTTCCAGAGCTTTTCACCGAGTGAATCGTCTCGTTCGCAAACTGACTACACAACGTTTTTGAGAGAAGCAGAACAGGGAAATATTCGAGAAGTTCGCATCAATAATAGTGGCGAAATTCGAGGTACTAAGCGTTCAGGCGAAACTTTCCAAACATTCGTACCTTACTTCGATGACAAGTTAGTATCTGACTTGGTTAAGAACGACGTAAGAGTGTACGGTGAACCACCAGAAGAGCAGTCTCTTCTGACGTCTATTTTCATTTCATGGTTCCCCATGTTACTGCTTATTGGTGTATGGATTTTCTTCATGCGTCAAATGCAGGGTGGCGGCGGCCGTGGCGCTATGTCATTCGGTAAAAGCAAAGCTCGCTTGCTTGGTGAAGACCAAATTAAGACAACATTTGCTGACGTAGCAGGCTGTGACGAAGCGAAAGAAGATGTATCTGAATTGGTAGACTTCCTGCGCGACCCGTCTAAGTTCCAAAAGCTTGGTGGTAAAATTCCGAAGGGCGTACTTATGGTAGGTCCTCCTGGTACAGGTAAAACGTTGCTTGCAAAAGCCATTGCCGGTGAAGCGAAAGTACCATTCTTTACGATCTCTGGTTCTGATTTCGTTGAAATGTTCGTGG
This sequence comes from Alteromonas sp. G4i35, assembly GCF_054960375.1. Classification (NCBI taxonomy): domain Bacteria; kingdom Pseudomonadati; phylum Pseudomonadota; class Gammaproteobacteria; order Alteromonadales; family Alteromonadaceae; genus Alteromonas; species Alteromonas sp. G4i35. Next base: position 2,735 of record NZ_JBHNZD010000003.1, read on the forward strand.
GTGTAGGTGCATCTCGTGTACGTGACATGTTTGAGCAAGCGAAAAAAGCGGCGCCTTGTATCATCTTCATCGATGAAATCGATGCGGTAGGCCGTCAACGTGGTGCTGGTCTAGGTGGTGGTCACGACGAACGTGAGCAAACCCTTAACCAGATGCTTGTTGAAATGGACGGCTTTGAAGGTCATGAAGGTATTATCGTTATTGCGGCAACTAACCGTCCTGACGTACTAGACCCTGCGCTTCTTCGTCCTGGTCGTTTTGACCGTCAAGTAGTGGTTGGTCTTCCTGACATCCGCGGCCGTGAACAAATTCTTAAGGTTCATATTCGCAAAGTGCCAGTGGCTGATAACGTAGAGCCGTCAGTTATTGCTCGTGGTACACCAGGCTTCTCAGGTGCTGACCTTGCTAACCTAGTAAACGAAGCTGCATTGTTCGCTGCTCGCGGCAACAAGCGCCTTGTTTCTATGGAAGAGTTTGAGAAAGCGAAAGACAAAATCATGATGGGCTCTGAGCGTAAGTCTATGGTGATGTCTGAGCCTGAAAAAGAAATGACTGCGTATCACGAAGCGGGTCACGCTATCGTAGGTCGCTTAGTGCCAGAACACGATCCGGTATACAAAGTGTCAATCATTCCGCGCGGTCGCGCGCTGGGTGTGACCATGTACTTACCAGAGCAAGACCGAGTGAGCCACTCTAAACAGCACTTAGAAAGTATGATTTCTAGCTTGTTTGGTGGGCGTATTGCTGAAGCCATTATTTATGGTGACGACAAAGTTACCACGGGTGCATCTAACGACATCGAACGCGCAACTGAAATTGCACGTAAGATGGTGACCCAATGGGGCTTGTCGAGCAAAATGGGCCCAATGCTTTACGCTGAAGACGAGGGTGAAGTGTTCCTAGGCAAGTCTATGTCTAAGGCAACAAACATGTCTGATGACACAGCACGTGCCATTGATGCGGAAATTAAGTCACTGATTGACCGCAACTACGAGCGCGCTCAAAAGATCCTTGAAGACAACATCGATATTTTACATTCAATGAAAGACGCACTGATGAAGTACGAAACCATTGATGCTAAGCAAATTGATGATTTGATGAACCGCACTGACGTTCGTCCTCCTGCTGACTGGGATGACAGCAAGCCATCGGGTGGCGACAAGCCAAGTGGTGGTGCGCCGGTTCGCGAAGGTGAAATCAAAAATGACGGTGTAGACAAGCCGTCGGTAGGTAAGCCGGGCGATATTCCAAGCTAACCTTCTACATCCATTGAAAAACGCCAGTTTAACTGGCGTTTTTTGTTAGAGCTGATTGATTTTAACCTGGGAATTTGACTTACAGTTTATGTCACTGTGTTAGCTGAGTTATTTATTTCGTTACGCTTTACACTGTTCTTTGCAAAGAACAATGAAAAAATCACGGCGAAGAACTAACCAAAGAATTCAGCAAGCAACAAGGCAAAGATCATGCATTTTTAAGTAGGTTTCATTGGTAACACAGCGGGTCAAAATCAGTTTGCTTTATAGCTTCATTTCTCAACATATTTTCTGACTAAGAAATACGGTAATTTCAAAACAAAGATAATGCAGGTAATTCATGCAGTTTGGTAAGTACTTCATAGATCTGTCACAGCCTCAGGTAATGGGCATTTTAAATGTTACGCCTGATTCATTTTCTGACGGCGGCAAGCACACAAATGTATCTCAAGCCCTTGACCATGCGCTTCGCATGATTGAAGAAGGGGCAACTTTTATTGATATAGGTGGTGAATCGACAAGGCCAGGCGCGCCCGACGTATCGCTGCAGGAAGAGCTTGATCGCACAATACCCGTTATTGAAGCCGTAGCTAAAAATACCTCATGTGTTATTTCTATTGATACCAGCAAGGCCGACGTTATGCGGGAAGCGGTGAAAGCCGGCGCGGGGCTAATCAACGATGTACGCGCTTTACAAGAGCCTGGTGCATTGCAAGTAGCAGCTGAAGCACAAGTACCTGTTTGTTTAATGCATATGCAGGGGCAACCCAGAACCATGCAGCAAAGCCCTGAGTATGATGATGTAGTGAATGATGTGGGTCAGTTTCTACTCGCGCGTACCAAAGTGTGTGAAGAAGCGGGCATTGCTAAAGACAAGATTTTGTTCGACCCTGGCTACGGTTTCGGAAAGTCACTGGAACATAATTATACGTTGGTGAAACACTTGCCATCGCTTATGAAGCTGGGTTACCCAGTGTTAGTAGGCATGTCTCGCAAGTCGATGATTGGCAATTTGCTAAATAGAAAAGTGGATGAGCGCTTGGCGGGAAGCATAAGCCTCGCTACAATTGTCGCCCAAATGGGCGCACAGATAATTCGCGTTCACGACGTGAAAGAAACAGCTGATGCTGTCAATATCGTGAAAATGCTGAATTCAGTAAAATAAGGAATAATAATGACGCAGCGCAAATATTTCGGCACCGACGGTATCCGCGGAAAGGTAGGCGAGAGCAATATCAACCCAGAGTTTGTTACAAAACTCGGGTGGGCAGCAGGTAAGGTCCTTGCCGGACGAGGGACGAACAAAGTACTTATTGGTAAAGACACGCGTATTTCTGGCTACATGCTAGAGTCGTCTTTAGAGGCGGGTTTATCAGCTGCTGGTATCAATATCGGCTTGCTAGGCCCCATGCCAACGCCAGCCATTGCTTATCTCACCAAAACATTTCGCTCAGAAGCAGGGATAGTGATTAGTGCGTCACATAATCCGTTTTATGACAACGGCATTAAGTTTTTCTCAGCGCAAGGCTTTAAGCTTGATGATGATATCGAGTTAGCGATTGAAGATATGCTTGAGCGTCCAATGACATGTGTGGCATCTGATAAGCTGGGTAAGGCTACGCGTATAAACGACGCTGCGGGTCGTTATATTGAATTTTGTAAGGGGACATTCCCTTCAGAATTATCGCTGACAGATCTTAAAATCGTTGTGGACTGCGCACATGGCGCAACGTATCACATTGCCCCCAATGTATTGAGAGAGTTAGGTGCTACGGTTATCGAACTTGGTACAGCGCCCAATGGTTTAAACATTAACGACGGTGTGGGCGCAACCTCAATGGATGCGATTGTTGAAAAGGTTAAGGAGACCGGTGCTGATCTTGGCTTTGCCCTAGACGGCGATGGTGATCGCATTATGATGGTAGACCACCTTGGTAATGTGCTTGATGGTGACCAGATTGTTTACATCATTGCCCGCGACGCGCTTAAGAACGGCAAAATGCAGGGTGGTGTCGTTGGCACGTTGATGAGCAATTTAGGCCTTGAAAATGCGTTGTCAAAGCTTGGTGTTCCTTTCGCAAGAAGTAATGTTGGCGACCGTTATGTGATGGAGCTGCTACAGCAAAAAGGCTGGTCTATTGGCGGTGAAAACTCTGGTCATGTTCTCAATCTTAATATGAGCTCTACGGGTGACGGTATTGTAGCTGGGCTTCAAGTGCTTGCAGCAATGCTTCGTTCGCACATGGACTTACACGACTTAGCAAGTGGGTTTGAAATGTACCCGCAAACGTTAGTTAACGTGAGGTACGCTAACCAAGAAGTGGATTATTTAGCACACAGCAATGTACAAAATGCTAAGAAAGAGGCTGAGTCTGCGTTAGGTAAAACGGGCAGGGTACTTCTACGTAAAAGTGGTACTGAGCCGTTAATTCGTGTGATGGTTGAGTCGAATGACGAAAGCCAATCTCACAAATGGGCAGAGCATATTGCTGAAACTGTTCGTAATCTCGCCAATTAGTTGGCGTAGCAGGAAATTTTGCTTTTTGTGCTTGTATCTTCTCAATTAAATAGTTAATATCACGCCCGCTTTGAAGACAGGGCTAAGGTCTGCGTTGTGAGTAAAAATCTTAGAAAGCCATTCGTGGCTGGCAACTGGAAAATGAACGGAAATTTGGCATTAGTTGCTGAATTTAATCAAAAACTGGCGAATGTAAAAGCTGATTCGGAAATCGTAATTTGCGCTCCTTCACTTCTTTTACACGCATTTGAAACCCATTCGTTTGCCATTGGTGCTCAAAACGTAAGTCATCTTAATAACGGCGCTCACACTGGTGAGTTGTCAGTTGAAATGCTTAAAGAAGCAGGTTGCGGTTACGCAATTGTTGGGCATTCAGAAAGACGAGAAGACCAAGGCGAGTCAAGCGAACTTGTTGCATTAAAGGCAAAGCAATGTGTTTCTTCAGGTGTCGTACCCATCATTTGTGTAGGTGAGCCACTTGAAGTGAGAGAAGCAGGTGATGTTGAATCGTTTGTTGGCGAGCAACTAGATGCACTAGTTAGCGCCATGTCGATAGACGAACTCAGCAAAACTGTTATTGCATACGAGCCGATTTGGGCAATTGGTACTGGTAAAACAGCCAGCCCTGAGCAAGCACAAGAAGTACACGAATTTATTCGCGGCTACTTTAATAAAGTAGACGCACAATTGGCTCAAGGCCTTCGTATTTTGTACGGTGGTAGTGTTAAGCCAGATAATGCTGAAACCCTATTTGCACAGAAAGATGTAGATGGCGGTCTAATTGGCGGAGCCAGTTTAAAAGCTGAAGATTTTATTTCAATTTGCCAAGCGGCAAACTGACGAGGTATTTATGATTTACGAAGTGCTATTAGTAGCATACCTAATTGTAGCGCTATTACTTATTGGATTTGTATTGATCCAACAAGGTAAAGGTGCAGATATGGGCGCTTCATTTGGCTCAGGCGGTTCAAACACTGTTTTCGGTTCATCGGGTTCAGGTAACTTCATGACTCGTACGACCGCTATATTAGCAGGCTTGTTCTTCTTAATTAGCCTTTCTTTGGGTGCAATGACTGCAAACCGTGAAAGCGCAGAAGATGAGTGGAACAACCTAGAAGTTCCAGCGACAGTAGAAGAGCCAGTAGAGCTACCAGCTGATCAAGACGTACCAGTTATTGAAGATGCAGCTCAAAGTGATGTTCCTGTTGTTGAAAGCGATGTGACAGACGTACCAAAGTCTGACGACGCTGAAAGTTCAAACTAAAAAGTTTTCGCGGAAGTGGTGGAATTGGTAGACACGCCATCTTGAGGGGGTGGTGAGCATAGCTCGTGCGGGTTCAAGTCCCGCTTTCCGCACCAAATAAATGTAAAGGCCAGCGCAATGCTGGCCTTTTCTGTTTTTACACCGTGAAATTCTTGTTAAGGTGACCCTGTACGCTCACTTTTAATTGGCCTTGTTAATTGTAACAAAGCGTTAAAATCTAAAATTTACAGGATGTTATGTCTGTTCCTATTTTTATTATTCGGCTATGCTTTTCAATACTTAGTCATACTGTCTGCGACATAAACAAAACAATTTTTACGAGGCACTATAGTGCAAAAAACACTTAGTCAGAGTTTGTTCCAAACCCTATTCATAGGGATTGTGATAGCATCACTTCTGATAATTGGAGCAGTGTGGCGCTCAGCCAATACTCTCGTTGTTCAAAACATTGACCACAATATTGTTTTAGCAGAGAAAGTATTCGATAAAGTGGTTGCGGATCGTCAAGCTGTCATACGCAACGTTTCAAAAGTACTATCTCGTTCATTTGATTTCAGGCGTGCGGTTGGCACAGAGAATATACCCTCTATTGAAGCGGCGTTTACCAGTTACGCGCAGCGACTAAACACCGATATCATCGCTCTGGTAAGTCTAGACCATCAAGTAGTTGTAACGCGTACAGACCTATTCGAAGTCGGTCAAAATGTGGAAAGTAGCCTAGCATTGGTTGCTAAAGGGAAAGACAGCGGTTTCTTCGTAGTCGATAACAAATTAGTACAGTTAAATCTAATTCGCGTAGAAATACCTACCCTTAGATATTACATGCTAATAGGCGTTGAGTTTGATAGCAGATTATTAGAAGAGCTAAAAGCGCTCGTAGACGCTGAAATTATTATCTCAAGAACTGATACCAATGACGTTCTTACGACTACCTTAAAAGAAAATGATGCGCAACGGATCCTCGCGTCAGAACACGACCCCTCGTGGATAGATGTAACCTTTAAAGACGAGCTTACTTACTTTGCCCGTGAGGTGAATATCGCCTCTGATGGCAATTTGCCGGTTAAGATAACTCTAGCTGTAGATACAACGTCTTCATTTAGTGCTTTCACACGTATTCAATTGACGATTCTGGCGTTTTGCTTAGTCGCAATATTCATTGCTCTGGGTCTTTCTCTGCTGCTTGCCAGAAACGTGAGTCGACCAGTGTCTACCTTGGTAAAAGCAGTGAATAAGGTCGCGTCAGGAAGCTATGGCGCAACCCTTGACGCACCGTCGAACCTCAAAGAGATTACCGAACTTGCCAACGCAGTCGACAGCATGCAAGCAAGTATTAAAAGCCGTGAAAATCATATTCGTTATCAAGCAGAACACGACGTGCTTACCGGGCTTTTCAATCGGAACTATGTTGAAGGCTTCTTTGAGTCACAACTTCAAGAAGAAAGAGAGTTACAGGTTGTTGCCATTACCGTAATCGGATTTCGAACCATTAACGACCTCTACGGTTACTCTAACGGCGATAATACACTGAAAGCATTGGCCGAGAGGCTCCAGCGTTGGCCTGGTACATCCGCAAGATTAGCTGGCGGTGAGATTTTATATATTACGCAAGATTCACTTAATGATGACCAGCTCGAAACGCTCAAGCACATATTAGAGCAACCAGTGGAAAGTAACCTGATTGCAATTCCAGTAAAAGTCGCAATGGCGGTTATCCAGTGCCCGCAAGATGCAACAACATCAGAAGAATTATTCAGAAAAATGAATATTGTTACTGATGAAGCGATACACAGCGACAGCTGGTGCGTTCGCTACAGAACGGAATTAGAAGATAAATACAATCGTAGACTATCAATTACCACTGAACTAAAACGTGCACTGGCTAGCCAGCAAAACGAACTGTCTATGGTTTACCAGCCAAAAATAGATCTGCAGACAATGAAAGTATGCAGCATGGAAGCGCTTATTCGCTGGAATAATAGTGTTCTGGGCTTTGTTCCACCTGATGAGTTTATTACCATTGCTGAGCAAGCAGGTTTAATTGAGCAAGTTACGACTTGGGTAATGAAGCAAACCATTTCAGACTTAGCCTATTTTAGAGGCATGGGGTATGGGTTCACCGTTGCGATGAACTTATCTACTCAGGATATTCAAAATAAGGTACTTCTAGGGAAGCTAGTGTCGCTTCTAACCCAGGAAGGCTTGTCACCTGAGGCTCTGGAACTTGAAATAACAGAAAGCGATTTAGTTGCAGATGCGTCGCTTGCTATAGAGAACCTGAATGAACTAACGGCGCGGGGCTTTCATTTCGCCATCGACGACTTTGGTACAGGCTATTCGTCGTTAGCCTATTTAAAGAACTTGCCCGTAAAAACGATTAAAATTGATAAGAGTTTTATTCTGTCGCTGGCGAGTGATGAAAACGACCAGCAAATTGTTCATACCGTGCTGAGTTTGGCGAATGTGTTTAATTTAAAGGTTGTGGCTGAGGGTGTTGAAGACGTAGCGTCGCTTGAAATCTTAAAGGACTGGGGCTGTGATATCGTTCAAGGTTATTACATTAGTCGCCCACTTAGCCGTTCAGACCTTGAAGACTGGCTTCAAAATACGCCTTTCGGTGAATAGCTATTTCTTCAAATTAAATTTATTGTTTTACAGTAATCACCATGCCTTTGCCGCAGTATTTGGCGACATGGCATCGTAAATGCAAAACTAATAATGAAGCGTGTAAAACGCTCTGCGGGCCTGATTTCTTCGCCAAAGTGTGAGTATTTTGCCCACTGAGTTGTGAAATTACTTCAAAAACAAGGAATTTATTATGGACATCATTCGTATACTTTTATCGATTTTACTTCCACCGCTGGGCGTATTTTTACAAGTGGGTATCGGTGCTCACTTTTGGATTAATATCCTCTTAACTATTCTTGGCTATTTCCCAGGTGTTATTCACGCTGTTTACATCATCGCTAAAAAGTAGGTGGTGAAAAACGCTGTATTGGCGGCTATGCAATAAATCGCATAGTCGTAGTGAGTACAGCAACCAAAAACAAAAGCCAGCGTTAATAGCTGGCTTTTTACGTGATGACGTTTGTCGAATAGGACGATTTCGGCAACGTGACATATTCCATGTTAGGCGGTGAGCTTTTCGTCGTCTAACTCTTGCTTCATCTCTTTTTGATATTCATCTGCAAGTTTTGTTTTTTGGCGGTCATTAAGCACATTGCCTGCAACTTGGAAGAATTCCTGTTCTTCGTCGGCAAGGTGATGTTCCACCTTTTCCTGAAGTGTTTTCAAATGACGCAACCAAGCTGGTGAACTCATATCCGTATCATCGAGCTTTGCGAGTAGCTCATCAATTTCGTGATGCTCTGCAATGCCGTGACGTGTTAAATCTACAGTGGCATCTTTCTCCAGAAGATGAGAATAGAAATGGCGCTCTTCAGCGATGGCATGACTTTCAAGCTGTGTCTTAAGCTCTTGATAATATTCACGGCGCGCAGCAGTGTTTCCGCTTGTTTCAGCTAGAATTTTAAGCAGTAAACGTTGCTTTTCATGGTCTTGACGCAAAGCTTCAAAAATTTTCATGGGTAGTTCCTTATAAATACCTAAAAAATGAATCACACCCGTGGTAATGCTATTTTTATTCCATTAGTGAGATATCTGTTACGCGCTGATTTTTAAAAGAAATTTCAAATGAAGTGACACAGAGTCATTGAATTGGGGAAGGGGACAACGCAAATTTTACAAGTCAGTTTCCGATAAATTCACGGCAGTAAGTCCGTGAATTTACCGAAAGAGGGAGATGGGATATGCGCTACACGCCTTGTGCGACCATAGCGTCAGCGAGTCTACGAAATGCTGCTACATTGGCGCCTTTCATATAATCAACGTAGCTGCTTCCAGCATCGCCTTCAGATTTACCCTCATCAACACAGCGCTGATGAATGCTTTCCATAATTGAATAGAGCTGTTCATCGAGTGCGCTTGCGTTACGTTGATTGAACATGGCGTTCTGGCTCATTTCTAAGCCTGATAGCGCAACGCCGCCAGCGTTAGATGCTTTGCCTGGTACGTATGCAATTTGGGCGTCTAAAAACAAAGCCTGCGCTTCATTTGTGCACGGCATATTCGCACCTTCTAGTACCATTTGACAGCCGTTATCTAGCAGTGATTTTGCATCTTCTTCAAGTAGTTCGTTTTGCGTAGCGCAAGGCAGTGCTATGTCGCATTTTAAATGCCAAGGCTTTCTATCAGCTATCCACTTGCCCATGTTTTCATCTGCCATGTCAGCAAGAATATTGTTGCGGTTTGCATGGTTGTCAATTGCCCATTTAAGCGCGGTATCAGTTAACCCATTCTCATTATGTAAAAGTCCTCGGCTATTAGACAGCGAAATAACTTTTCCGCCTTTCTCTACCGCTTTAAGTGCAGCATGCAACGCTACGTTTCCGGCTCCAGACACTGCAATGGTTTTGCCTTCAATTGGAGTACCTTGATGTCGACATACCGCTTCTAAAAAGTAAATTAAGCCAAAGCCTGTAGCTTCAGTACGTACATAGCTACCACCAAATTCTAAGCCTTTACCTGTTAATACGCCTTCGAACTTATTGTTTAGTCTGCGATACTCGCCATAAAGGTATCCTATTTCTCTTGCGCCAACGTTTATGTCACCTGCAGGTACATCGGTGTTCGCGCCAATATGTCGCTGTAATTCACGCATGAAGGCTTGGCAAAACAACATAATGTCGCGATCAGTACGCCCTTTGGGGTTAAAGTCTGACCCGCCTTTACCTCCACCCATGGGTAAGCCGGTCAGGGCATTCTTGAAACACTGTTCGAAAGCTAGAAACTTAAGCACCGATAAGTTGACGGTAGGATGAAAGCGCAAGCCACCTTTGTAAGGACCCATGGCTGAATTGTGCTGTACACGCCAACCTTGATTGACTTCAATATTGCCATCACTGTTCATCCACGACACGGTAAAATAAATAATGCGTTCAGGCATGCAAATGCGTCTTATAATATCGAACGCTTTGTAGTCTTTGTTTGCATTGTAAATAGGAACAATATCTTCTAATACTTCGTGTACCGCCTGTAGATATTCCGTTTCGTTAGCAAACTTTTCATTAAGAAAGGTATAGATTTCTTCAAAGTTACTTTTCTGAGTCATGTACTGCTTAATCCTTTTCTTCAAAATTGGTGAGAACGTTAAGGCTTCGAGGGCATGTTTTTATCTCAAGCTTTTCGCCTTCGTAGATCTCGCCGTCGACAGCATACGCCGTGGGCTTATCAAATGTTAACGTTATGCTTGATGCGCGTTCGTGCCGTATTGATTCAGATTGCTTCTTTGCTTCAGCTGGACTTAGCACTAGCTCTGCTAACGATGCGAATTGTTTATCAGAGCTAGGCTGAGGTAATAGCCAGGTCAAATCAAGCTTCCCATCGGTGATGTCAGGCGGTTCGGCGCCCTGAGCAAGTGCTGTGGTCATTGGGGCTGCGTTTGCAATAACAAAGCTCGGCGTTTCTAAGGTTTCAGCTGGCTGGTTGTCTTTTGCTACTTTAAACGTCATGTTTTCGTTATTTGAAATCGCGTTCCATAGCCCTTTTAGGTAGGCAAACTGGCCGCCTACATTCTTTTCTTCGCGATCAGCGGCTGAAATCATTTTTTCCTCGAAGCCAACTGCTGCCACCAAAAGCATAACGTGGTCGTTACAGGTCGCGGTATCTATGGCTAAGGTGTTGCCCTCTATAATGATGTCGCATGCTGTACTAATAGGCATGACTTTACTAATGTAGCCATGCAACACTTGGCTTAGTGCGTTTGCTGTACCAAAGGGGATAATCCCCATGGTAACGTCGGTGTTGACCAAAGCCGAGGCGACTTCAGTTAACGTTCCATCGCCGCCGCATGCGACAATAATGTGGGCGCCGTCTTGTTTTGCCTTTTCTGCTAGTGCCTTACCGTCTACTTCAGGTGTGGTTTCTTTCACGGTCACTTTGAATTTTTCATTTAATCGAGAAAGAACGTCATCTCGGTATTGCTCCCATTTACCGCCCCCAGCAACTGGGTTAACGATAAGGGTTAGATTCTTTTGTAGTGAAAGTAGGCCACCATCTCTGATCTGCTGCAGCGATGCTAATTGACGTTTGTTGAGCCTTGCTGTTTGGCGTATCTGGTTAATTTCACGTAATGCATCATCTACACTCAACGTAGGGTTTTTGGCCAGTAAATAGGCTGCAACCACCAGAACAGAGCGACCTCGTCCAAGCGCACAATGCACAACAACATTTTTCTTTTCAGAAATTTGCTGATTCAACCAATTTATCGCTAAAACAAGTTGTTCAGGAGTGGGGCTGGTATGGTCGAGTACCGGTACGTTTAAATAGCGGTAATCTTCTTGATATGCCGTCCAATCCAGTCCGTCAAATTCAGCGGTTACGTCAAGAATGGCATCAATGTTGTTTTCGTTTAAAAGGCTAACGTGTTTTCCCGACATGCGGCACGCAAGGAATAAGTGCGGCTCAATTTTTTGTAGGGGAGGGACTTTATCCGTTCTGCGTGCGTATTCATTGTAAAGCCAAGAGCCCAGTAAAAAAGGTACAAAAATCCAGCGTATGTAGAATGGTATCGAGCCATCCTCACGTTTGCGAAACAGGCTTGGATAGTTGAGCAAATAGGCGCTGCTTACGGCAATAAGGGAAAATGCAATCCAACCAAATACCACTTTTAATAATATCACTGGCACGGTCAGCGTTAGTGCTAACGCCACTAATGCACCAAGTACGTAATACTTCACCATTTTCACGATTAACACATCCTTTGTAATTGGAAAGAGCAAACAGTCTATGCATCTATACTTACACTTGAGCGTTTTCGTTTACTTTTGTCGCAATAGGGTTGAACTATCACGTACCGGTAAACGTATGCTTTGGTATTGAAAATATGAGCGTTTCAAATGAAGAATAGTGCGGTACTAAAGGTTGCGAACTTTGTATGGTTCCAAGGAATTTGGTGGCTGGTCATCTTGTTCCAGAATAAAGCAGTAATTCCAGTGTTAGGGTTAATCCTTTTGTGGATAGCCATTTCGCCCAAGCGAGTGGAAGATATAAAGCTAATGGGCACGGTATTTTTACTGGGCACGGTGGTTGATGCGCTTTTAACCCTAAGCGGGCTGTTCATTTTTAACGAGACTGAAACGCTGGTCAGCTTCTGGCCAATTCCAATTTGGCTAAGTCTTCTATGGGCTGCCTTTGCAGGTACGGTCTATCACAGTTTAACCGCCTTTAATGGCCGAATGGCCGTTGCGGCGGTTGCTGGAGCTATCTTCGCGCCGCTCAGTTATATCGCCGGCGCCAAATTCGGCGCGGTTGAATTGGGCGCAAGCGTTGTGCTTTCTTATATTTTTATCGCTCTAGTGTGGAGTGTAATCTTCCCGCTGTGTTTTTATTTATCCAATCGTTTTGAGGCAAAACAAGCCCAAGCGTAAATGCAAGGAGTGTATTGGCAATGACGAAAAACGTATTAGTTACAGGTGGAAACAGAGGTATAGGTCTAGAAATAGTAAAAGGAATGCTGTCTAAAGGCTACAAAGTGCTAATGGGGTGTCGAGACGAAGAGGCCGGCCTTGAAGCCAAGAAAGATATTGTGGGAGGGGATTTGCATATTATTGAGATGCCTCTTGATAACGAAACAGCCATCGTCGATGTGTTTGTTCGAGCTGAGGCCGTGTATGGCCCTGTTGATATCCTCATAAACAATGCAGGTATCTTAGACGACACGCCATGGAAAGATGTAAATTCTGAGACGTTGGCTAAATCGATGCAAATTAATGTGAACGCCCCGCTTACACTTATCCAGCAAACGTTACCGCAAATGATTGAGCGAGGTTTTGGACGTATTATCAATGTAAGCTCTAGTTACGGTAGCTTCGCCGAGGGGCTGAAAGGGCCAATGTGCTATGCGATAACAAAGGCTGCTATTAATGCGCTTACGGTTAAGATGGCAGCGGTAGTTGATGAAGCTGCTGACGGTAAGTCTCTTGATGTAACCGTTAATAGCATGACCCCGGGTTGGGTGCATACCAGAATGGGTGGAAGTGATGCGCCCAAAACGCCCGAGGAGGGAGCAGATACGGCTATTTGGTTAGCAACCATGGAAGAGGGCGGCCCCCATGGCCAATTCTTAAAAGATAGAGAGCCTATAGAGTGGTAGCCTTAATTAACTAGCCTAATTCATATAGTTTGAAGGCTACCATTTTCACGATGCTTTTTAATCAGCATCTTCTAAAGTGAGAATCGCTCTCGTAGAAAGCGGGCGATTCCATCTTCATCGTGATGCCCAATGACGGAAGTGGCGGCGTCTTTGATATAAGGTTTAGCGTTAGAAGGTGCATAAGCCTCGTCTGCTAGCTTAAACATACTTAAATCATTATCACTGTCGCCAAACACAATAACGTTGCTTGCATTCAACTGTTGGCGCAAAAGCTCTACCGCACTGCCTTTATTCGCAAGATTGTGGTGTACATCCATCCAACGGTACTCGTCTCCTTCGATAGCTGGCCCAGAGTACGCTATCAGTCCTTCGTGCATGTTGAGCTGCTTATACATGTCATAGACTAGCGGTGCATCTCCGATCATACTGATGTTTGTTATATGTGCATTAGCAGGTAGCGACTCAATAGACGCTAGTCGCGCTTTAGTGCGCGAAAAATATTTCTCAATTAAATCGTGTTCCACCTGATGCTTAGGCGACGAATGGTAAATCACGTGCTCGTGATCTGGGCTATCCATATTCACTGTGTTAATGAAAGGCGTAATATTGTTATTTACGGCGTGCTCGATAATAAGATTTACTTCACTGGGCGCGAGCAAATTTTCTAGTGTTAGCGCGTTTCCGGCAGGATCCCAAATTGCCACCCCATTATTATAAATGTGAGGGAGTACAAAAGACTGACCTTGTAGCACAAATTGCGCTGAATGCATGGTACGACCCGTCGCTACGGTGAATGCAATGTCTCTCTCACCAAGCAAGCCCAACGTCTCTTTAGTAAACGAGGAGATTTCAGAAGACTTATTTAATAAAGTGCCATCTAAATCAAAAAATATTAAATCCATACAATTGGTGCCTAATCTCTCTTTCAGAATAACGCCGACCAAACGACGAAGGGCAATAAACGTGGAGTTCGTTATATTGCCCTTCGAAAATATTGGAACAGCTAGATTGATAACTCCGCTATGATTACTGTATCACATTCTGCTTTGAAGCAGCGTTCCATATTATGTCACTAGTCTTGCTACCGAATAGATTCGACCACTTTGTCGGTGTGCTGCTTCAGTAATTGCGAGACTTTAGAAGCAGACTGTGACTTTTTAAGGTTAATTACCAGCGCAACTTTACCATATCTAACCGCATGTCTTACGGTTTGTATAACCTCATTTCTGTCTGGACGTAAACCGATTAAACCCGCTATGAATAACCCAATGAATATGCCTGGGCTAATTAGCGCTATGTAGGTAAACAAAGGATTTTGTTGAGTAAGCGCTGGGCCAAACTGCGTTAACAAAAATGCCGCCACCAAACCTACAATCAGACCCATTGAACCAAGCAACAGGTGGGACGACCACATGCTTTTGCCAATGGATGCGCTGTTACGTTCAAGTTTTTCACTCATTTTAGGGTCGCCAGCTTCGATAATTTCTACTTGAGATACCTCAACAGATGTTTGGTCTTGAACTATCTCAAGTACTTCCTGCACTTTAAGTTTTGACGGAAATACAGCCGCGACTTGCAAATCACCGGTTGATACAACATGGGCTCTCAAATTCTCATGTTCATTACTGTTTTCGCTTTTTGACTCTACGTTTTTCGAACTTTGAACATTCATCTTTAAATCCTCGACTTCTTACTTGGACTCTCTAAATCAATCCACTTCACTTGCACTTCAAAGGGTATTGCTGTTCGGCTTCACCCAAGTGCATAGGTAACTCGACAACTATTGTTCATACTTATTCAAGTTGCATTCCGACGAAGAAAAGTAGCGGTTTATACTTTAGTAGAAAAAAGAGAAAGTTCGTTTTTATATTATTGTTTTTAATGGTTATTTTTGGAATGTTAAATATGATTTAGTAAGCTGGAAGGCGAAATAAAGAAGGATTTCGAAGCGATATGCTGAGTTTTAGCAATCGCCGCTACCGGACCAAACAGCCGGTACTGAGATAATTTTACACATAGCGTGAAAATTCGTTATGGCCTTTAAAATCACTGTCTTGCCGTGGAAGCGTCGGCTTGCGGCAAGGTTACTTGCGTGTAGTGATCATTTCTGTACGTTCTTCTGTAGATTCTATTTATAAATTGAGATTTGGTACCGTTGTTTGCAATCTGACTAAGAAAGCACAGCGAGCATCTGCGGCCGTAGCAGCACCTTAACAGTCGGTCTTACTTAGCTGGTAAGGAAAGGAGTATCTATAAATGAAACGGATTAAAGGCTATTGCAACGTCTACTCTGATGATAGCCATCTATCAATAAGGCGCATCGCTTGCGGTGATAAACGGTTTTACTATCGCTATGCAAGTGGAAAGAAAGTCACAGGAGAGCGCGTGCTAAAGCGTATCAAAAAGCTTGTCATTCCTCCAAATTGGCGCGACACCTTTATAAGCCGTGACAGTAAAGCCAGCGTTCAAGCCGTCGGCTATGACGAAAAAGGGCGAAAACAATATATCTATCACGACAAATGGCACGAGCAGCAGCAAGTAGAAAAATTTGAGCGTTTGGTTGCCTTTGGTAATGCACTTCCTGAGTTCCGTGAGCACTGTCTTTCATTAATTTCACAGCCAACATGGACGCAAGAAAAAGCTTGCGCGCTGGTGTGCCTGTTGCTCGATTACACAGGTGCTAGAGTTGGCAACGCTCAATATAGCAAGGAAAATAACACATATGGGTTAACTACATTGCGGCGCAAGCATGTACAAGCGCAGTGTGACGATAGTGTTGAACTTGCTTATATTGGTAAGCACGGCAAACCAAGAACACTAAAAGTAAACGACCCTGAGCTTGCTTCATTAGTTTGTGACTGTGCACAACAACAAGGTTACTGTTTATTTCGTTATCAAGATGAGAATAAACAATGGCACGACGTAACGAGCGAAGACGTTAATGCGTTCATCCACAAAGAACTAAGTGAACAGTTCAGTTGTAAAGACTTTCGAACGTGGGCATCAAGTCGATTTGCACTAACAAACCTGCCCAGTGTGTATGAACAGATAGCAAACTCCAGAACCAAGAAATGGGAGAGTACGTTAAGTAAGTGTGTTGCAGCAGAACTAGGCAATACTCCCACCGTTTGCAGGAAATATTATATTCATCCGAAACTATTTACTGTGAAAAATGACGAAAAGGCGTGTGAGAAGCTAATTAATCGGGTTCGCTCGCTACATAGCGAAGATTGTACGCAACTTACCCATTTACTGCCTGTAGAAAAGCTTCTTTTGGATGTTATTTCGTCTGAGTGCGCGTAACAAAGTATTTTTAATGAAAATGTTTTAGCTGATAGTAAAGTTGCTGTTTTCCGCGCCTTTTTAGCTAAAGTTAAATTGTTTCATAAATGACTTAGTGTTTTTAACTTAATGAATAATAATGATAATTTGGGGTTTTATTAGCGTAATATGCTGTGAAACATGGTTGGTGCTAATTTAAACATAAGTGCCTGTTAAACGATATTGTTTAAAAAATGCACTTGAAATTTTCTGTCAGATCCTTATATTGTTAGAGCTCTAATGATTATTGTTCTATTTAATTATTTGCTTTTGAATTTCAATTAGCAAAGGTTAAATGGCGTTTTCATTTACGAGTTTTCGAAGAGCAATAGAGGAAATAACGAACGTTATGCCAATGGAAAGTTACCTATCACTAGCAGTGTATTTTATAGCGATGTTAGGGATAGGGTTGTTTGCTTACCGACAATCTACCAGTGATATTTCTGGTTATATTTTGGGAGGGCGACAAGTTAGCCCTCAAGTAACCGCACTGTCTGCGGGTGCGTCTGACATGTCTGGCTGGATGCTAATGGGCTTACCAGGTGCAATGTATTTAACCGGTTTCGATGCGGTTTATATTGCTATAGGGTTGGTTGCAGGTGCGTTAGCCAATTATTTACTAGTAGCGCCGAAACTTCGCGTTTATACCGAAGTAGCGAACGACTCCCTGACTGTGCCTGAGTTTTTTGCGAAGCGTTTTAATACGCCTAACTCAAGCTTACGCATTGTTTCAGCGGTGATTATCGTACTGTTTTTCACGCTATACACCTCTGCTGGGTTAGTTGCAGGTGGTAAGTTATTTGAAAGCGCGTTTTCGGTCGACTATCAGCTAGGCCTATTTATTACGCTGGGTGTAGTGGTGTCTTATACGCTGCTTGGTGGTTTCTTGGCAGTAAGTCTTACGGACTTTGTACAAGGGTGCATCATGTTCGTGGCGCTGGTACTGGTTCCAATCGTCGCGTTTACCGAGTTCGATAGCGTGTCGCAAATGACAAGCGCCGCTTATCAATCTGTACCCAATTTTTCTGAATCGTTAGAAACGCTAACGATTGTAGGGTTGCTATCGAGTTTAGGTTGGGGCTTAGGTTACTTTGGACAGCCGCACATTATTGTTCGCTTTATGGCAATTCGTTCTGTTAATGCCATTGGCACAGCGCGAAATATTGGTATGTCGTGGATGTTAGTGACCATCATTGGTGCACTGGCAACAGGATTCGTAGGCATTGCTTATGCCAATCAGTTTGGTCTTGCTGTCGACGACCCTGAGACGATATTTATTATTTTCTCACAATTGCTGTTCCACCCACTTATTAGTGGATTTTTAATGGCCGCTATTTTAGCCGCTATTATGAGTACAATTTCGTCGCAACTGCTGGTTAGCGCAAGTTCGTTAACCGAAGACATTTACCGCGTAATGGTAAATAAAAAGTCTTCAACCAAGGCGCTGAGTGAAAAGCAAACGGTAACAATTGGCCGTTATGGTGTAGCAGGTGTAGCTGTGGTTGCATTGTTATTAGCCATGGATGCGTCGAACACAATTTTATCTTTAGTAAGTAATGCTTGGGCTGGTTTTGGTGCAGCATTTGGTCCGTTAGTACTGTTTTGTCTGTATAAAAAAGATTTAACAGCGAAAGCGGCAATGGCGGGCATGATCAGCGGTGCGGTAACCGTACTGTTCTGGATTTATGCGCCCGTTTTAGCTAACGGTAAAACGTTAAGCAGCGTTATTTATGAAATTATTCCAGGGTTTGCGGTAAGTACGTTAACGCTTTATGTGGTAAGTCGCTATGGCGAAAACCCATCGTCAAACGTACAGGCAACATTCGCGCAAGCCAGTGAAGAATTAGCAAATCAACAATCTTAAGGTTAAAAAGTTTATTATGAGTCATCCAAATTGGAAACGCGTAGTCATCAAAGTGGGTAGTGCATTGATATCGCCCAACCAACAAGGTTGTAGCAGTCATTACCTTTTGAGCATTGCGCAATTTATCGTGCGATGCAGAGCCAACGGTACACAAGTTGTACTCGTGTCTTCTGGTTCTGTCGCAGCGGGTGCGCACCTGTTTCCAGAGCAAGAAAAGTCAGATATTGCAGTTAAAAAAGCAATGGCAGCAGCGGGTCAAACCGAAATGATTGCCACGTGGGACAGACTGTTTGATTTTCCGTCTGCTCAGATGCTGTTAACGCATGCTGATTTGCGAGACAGAGAGCGTTACGTAAGTATCCGTGAAACGATATTCAGTTTATTGGATAACAATATCCTGCCTATCGTGAACGAAAACGACACCGTTACCACTGACAAATTGAAAGTGGGTGATAACGATAATTTATCGGCCATGGTGGCGTCGGCAGCTGAAGCAGATGCGCTTATCATCTGTTCAGACATTGATGGGTTGTACGATAAGAACCCGCATGAACACGACGACGCACAATTGCTAAAATCAGTTAATACCATTGATCAAAGCATTTATGACATGGCTGGCGGTGCGGTGAAAGGCGGTGTAGGCACCGGTGGTATGCGCACTAAAATTGAAGCGGCCGAAAAAGCCGTTTCGCATGGTATAGATACATATATTATTAACGGCTTTACTGAACTGTCGTTTAATATGCTGCTAGCAGGTGAAAACCCAGGCACGCATTTCAAACCTCACGCCAAGCCAATGCAAGAGAATGTGCATTGGATGCGCCATACGTCAAACGCGCAGGGCGAGGTGATAGTAGAAGGGGACTTTGACGCCTCTTTAGCTGGCGACGCAGAGCAACTAACAAGTAGCGAAATTATTGACGTGAAAGGTGAGTTCTCGGTAGGCGACACCATTCTAGTACGTAAAGAAGACGGTACTAAACTGGTAAAAGCCAAGTCGAATTACAGTAGCTGTTTATTGAATTTCATTGCGAATCAGGAAAATGAAGAATTCGCCCATGAGTTTGAGGAAAAGACTGGGCCAATTATTTCTGATCAGCACATAGCAAATCTGGAGAAAGAATGAGCATTATTACAGAGTTAGCACAACAGGCAAAAAAAGCTGCACGTACACTGGCTATTTTAAGCGAAAGCCAGAAAAACGCGGTGTTAACTGATATGGCCGCGGCAATTCGTGCAAACAAAAGCAAAATTATTGAAGTAAACGAAAAGGAAGTCGCGCGCGCCAAAGAGAATAACTTAGACGCAGCGATGGTTGACCGCTTAATCCTAAACGATGAGCGTATTGAAGCCATGGCTGAAGGCATCGAAGTTATTGTTGAACTTGACGATCCTGTGGGTAAAGAGCGCGTTATCGGTACACGTCCAAACGGTATTGAGATTAAGAAAATGCGTATACCGCTTGGTGTTGTGTGCATGATATATGAAGCACGACCTAATGTTACTGCCGACGCAGGCGCGCTGTGCTTTAAATCGGGTAACGCAGTGATATTACGTGGTGGTAAAGAAGCACTAGATACGAGTTTAGCCATTGCTGAGCTTATGCAAGACGTGCTGGAGAAGCACAATTTACCAAAAGCGCTGGTAACGGTAGTTCCGAATCCAGATCGTGCATTAATGCAAGAGCTAATGGAGCAGCGTGATTACATTGACGTAATTATTCCTCGTGGTGGTGAAGGTCTAATCAACTACGTGACTGACAACGCTAAAGTGCCGGTAATTCAGCACTTTAAAGGTGTGTGTCACCTTTACGTAGACAAAGATGCAAATTTAGATAAAGCGATGGCGCTACTTCTAAATGGTAAAACTCAGCGTACTGGCGTGTGTAATGCCTTAGAAGGCTTAGTAGTACACCAAGCCGTTGCGGGTGATTTTCTGCCAAAAGTAGCCGACGCATTCAAAGAAAAGGGTGTTAAGGTTCACGTAAACGAAAAAGGCAGCCAATATTTTGATGGTGCTGACGTTATTTCTGAAGACGCGTATGGTGAAGAGTATCTTGGTCTAGAAATCGCTATCCGTGTAGTTGACGATTTCGAAGCAGCTGTTGACCACATTGCGCAATTTGGTAGTAACCACACTGAAGTAATTTGTACGGAAGATGCTGAAAAAGGCAAGTTATTCCAACGTGCAGTTGATGCAAGTGTAGTAATGGTTAACGCCTCTTCACGTTTTTCTGACGGTAGTCAACTTGGATTGGGTGCAGAAATTGGTATTGCAACCACTAAGCTACATGCTTATGGCCCAATGGGCTTGGAGTCATTGACTTCAGAGAAATATTTAGTGAATGGCGAAGGTCAAATTCGCGACTAATAAAAAGATGTTTTAACTGGTCGGCATTGTGCCACGAGTTTACATGCTTCATAATTAAAAGCGCTGACATTCGTCGGCGCTTTTTTTTCGCCTATTCAAATATTTACCCTCGGAGTACAGACGGAGCTTACATGGAGATTGTGATAGACCCCGCGCAGTTATGGCATCAATTTATAAGTTTTGCCAATGATTATAAACTGCTGACATCTCTAGTACTTTTAATTGTACTGCTCTTTCTTAAAAAGGGTGTGTTGCGCCTTATCAGGCGCATTAGTTCTCATCGTGGCGAAGACCGCCGAAACCAAATCAATATCCTAGAGCAGTTGGGTAATGCCTTTATCATTATTGTGTTAATGATGGTGTGGAGTTCTGAAATCCAAACACTGGCAATCTCCATTGCTGCCTTTATGGTGGCCATTGTGTTGGCAACCCGCGAGTTTATTCAGTGTTTTATGGGGTTCATTTACTACCTGGGCGCTCGGCCGTTCAGGGTAGGCGACTGGATCCAAATGAACAACATCATTGGTGAAGTGGTAGAAATGGACTGGGCGAAAACGGCGCTTTTAGAAGTAGACCCTGAAAGCTTTAACTACACGGGTAAACACGTGTACGTGCCTAATAGCCAGCTAGTGACCCAAACTGTACGAAATCTTAACTTTATGCGTCGCTACCGTTTGCATTCATTTGAAATAGTGAACGAGCCTTCTGTGAACGCCTATAGTCTGCTTCCAGCGTTTCATGCCAGGGCACAGGCACATTGTGAATATTTCCGCGATGTAGCAGAGCGCTACAAAGGCCTAATTGAACGTCACTTAGAGCAAGAGTTTATTCGCATCGACCCTGAGGTTGAGATTAAAACCAATGAACTTGCCAAAGTGGTGGTAAAGGTAAGCTTGTTTTGCCCTACAGCCGAAGCTCACGAGTTAGAGCACAAAATGTGCTCAGATTGGTTAAGCCTGTGGTTCAAAGCGCAAAAAGAAGAGCAGCGCCAGCTTCACGCACAGCACAGCGATTCCTCTTCAGTGCAGAATCAAGCTAAAGCAATGCCCGAAGCACAGACAACTACTAGCGGTGCGCTATAGCGTTTATTCCAAGCACGTCCATTCTCTGTGGCTGGTAAAGTGGCCTTGTAAAAAGGCCATTTGGTCAGCCAAAATTCGCCTGTTCATTAAATAAAAGCGCTCGTACACATTTGGCCTAAACGGAACCGCGAGTAGGGGCATGTTGGCTTCTTCTGGCGTTTTCGCACCTTTCGCGTGATTACACCGCTGGCAAGCCGTGGCAACGTTCGTCCAACTGTCTTTTCCGCCGCGAGAGCGTGGGATAATGTGGTCTCGGGTAAGCTGCTTTGGCGTAAATTTATTGCCGCAGTACATACACAGGTAGCTATCGCGCCTAAACAAATAGCGATTAGTAAGGGCAACTTTGCCAGATAAATCTGTTACCTTGCCGTCGCACGCGATAATACTAGACAGGGTAAGCTGACTTTGCAGCCCTTCGTGATTCCAGCCTCCCTTGAGCGTAATAGCATCGCTACCTAGCTCAAATAGCACCTTATCTTGACTGTAAAGCTTTGCGGCTTGTTCAACATCTATCCACTCTTGTGGCATGCCTGCTTTATTAAGTCGAAGTACCAACATGGTTATCTCCTTTAGCACACTAATATTAGACGTTCTTGTTGTGGTTAATCACTTCTGCGCATTTGTCGCACGTGATGTTTATTTAAGTTCTTACTTTGTTCGCTTTTTGTTCTAGCATACGCTGTTTTGTGTCAGTATGATGAAAATATAGTCAATAATTGAAATTTCACAGATATTTCATATAGTCATGGTGCTATAGGTGGTAGCGGTTAATGACCAAATAACACGACAAATTCCGCGCGGGGCTGCATTTGACCATGGTATTAACGCCACTTCATGGCTATACTATGCGCCGCGTTTAAAAGCGATAAAATAAAGATTGAAATTAAAGGACAAATAGTGACTCCTATTACTAAATCATTTCAGTATGGACAGCATACTGTAACTCTAGAGACGGGTGTAATTGCTCGTCAGGCAACAGCTGCGGTTCTTGCGAGCATGGACGATACGTCTGTACTGGTAACAGTAGTTGGTAAAAAAGAAGCCAAAGCAGATCAAGACTTCTTCCCACTTACTGTTAACTACCAAGAAAAAGCGTACGCTGCGGGTAAAATCCCAGGTGGTTTCTTCAAGCGTGAAGGTCGTCCATCTGAAGGTGAAACACTGATTGCACGTCTTATCGACCGTCCAATCCGCCCATTATTCCCAGAAGGTTTCAAAAACGAAGTACAAGTTGTTGTTACTGTAATGTCTGCTAACCCAGATATCCCTACAGACATCATCTCTATGATTGGTACTTCAGCAGCCCTTGCTATCTCTGGTATTCCTTTCAACGGCCCAATCGGTGCGGCTCGTGTTGGTTTTAGCAACGGTGAATACATTCTAAATACACGCGCAGAAGAGCAAGCTGAAAGCGAGCTTGACCTTGTTGTTGCGGGTACTGAAGGCGCAGTACTTATGGTTGAATCAGAAGCAAGCGTGCTTTCTGAAGACACCATGCTAGGTGCGGTTATGTTCGGTCACGAGCAAATGCAAACTGTAGTTAACGCTGTTAACGAATTTGCTGCTGAAGTTGGCACTGAGAAGTGGGACTGGGCACCAGAAGCAGAAAACACTGCGCTTAAAGACAAAGTTAAAGCACTAGCTGAAGCAGAAATGACTGCGGCTTACCAGATTTCTGACAAGTTAGAGCGTAAAGACGCAGTAACTGCAGCAACTGAAAAAGCACTAGAAGCTATCCTTGCTGAAGACGAAGAGCAAGATAAGAAAGAAGTACTAGACCTTCTTCACGACCTTGAGTCTGACGTTGTACGTTCACGCATTCTATCTGGTGCGCCGCGTATTGATGGTCGTGACCCAGCAATGATCCGTGCACTAGACGTAGCGACAGGTATTCTTCCTCGTACTCACGGTTCTGCACTATTTACTCGTGGTGAAACGCAGGCACTTGTAGCTGCTACGCTTGGTACAGAGCGTGACGCACAGATGATTGACGAGCTTCAAGGTAAGCGCGACAGCCGTTTCATGCTTCACTACAACTTCCCTCCATACTGTGTTGGCGAAACCGGTATGATTGGTTCGCCTAAGCGTCGTGAAATTGGTCACGGTCGTCTAGCGAAGCGTGGTATTCAAGCAGTAATGCCGAGTGAAGAAGAGTTCCCGTACGTAGTACGTGTGGTTTCTGAAATCACAGAATCAAACGGTTCATCATCAATGGCGTCGGTATGTGGTACTTCACTAGCGCTTATGGATGCAGGTGTTCCAATTAAAGCGTCTGTTGCGGGTATCGCAATGGGTCTTGTTAAGAGTGACGACAACTTTGTTGTACTTTCAGACATCCTTGGTGACGAAGATCACCTTGGCGACATGGACTTTAAAGTAGCGGGTACTACCGAAGGTATTACTGCACTTCAAATGGACATTAAGATTGAAGGTATTACTAAAGAAATCATGCAAATTGCGCTTAAACAAGCAAAAGAAGCACGTTTGCACATTCTTAAAGTAATGGACGAAGCGATTGGCGGTCACCGTGAAGAGCTAAGTGAATTTGCTCCACGCATTTACACAATGAAGATTGACCAAGACAAGATTCGTGACGTTATCGGTAAAGGCGGCGCAATGATCCGTCAAATTACTGAAGAGTCTGACACTAACATCGAGATTGAAGACGACGGTACTATCAAAATCTTCGCGACAGAGCGTGCGAAAGCAGACATCGCTATTAGCAAGATTGAGCAAGTAACGGCTGAAATTGAAGTTGGTAAGACTTACAACGGTAAGATTACACGTATTGTAGACTTCGGTGCGTTCGTAGAAGTACTTCCAGGTAAAGAAGGTCTTGTTCACATTTCACAAATCGCTCACGAGCGTGTGAACAAAGTAACTGACTACCTAGAAGAAGGCCAAATGGTTGACGTTAAGGTTATGGAAATCGATCGCCAAAACCGTGTACGTTTAAGCATTAAAGAGCTTCTAGAAAAGCCTGCGCCTAAGTCTGACGACGCAGAGTAATGGCAATTAGGTTTTAAACCTAGTTAGCTGTATATGAGTGAAAAGGGAGCTTGGCTCCCTTTTTTCGTTTTAGGTTTCAAAGGTAATAACGGGTTGGGTTTTACTTGTTAACCCGCACGTTTAAGCCTTACATTTAGGCCATAACGAAAAACGCTTTATTAGAGGTAATAGATAATGGATAAGCAAACGCAAACCGAAGTAGAAGCAGCAGTATTCCGCCGCTTAGTAGAACACCTAGACGCGAATAAAGACGTTCAGAACATCGACCTGATGATTTTGGCCGATTTCTGCCGTAACTGCTTGGCAAAATGGTATTCGGCAGCTGCAAGCGAGAAGGGCGCTGATATCGACTACGAAGCCGCACGTGAAGTGGTATACAAAATGCCGTATTCAGAGTGGAAAGAGAAGCATCAGCTTCCAGCTACTGATGAGCAGTTGGAGAAGTTGGCTGCTAGGCAGGAGAAGTAGTTTTTAGATAGGACGGAACTTGTCTTTGTGTTTTGAAAGCCAGCTTATGCTGGCTTTTTTGTTTTTGGGTGGGGTGGAATACATTGAAAGCATTTGCATGCAGAATCGTTGTATTTGATATATGAGTGATAAAAGGTATTGCGGTTTTTCTTTATTTTTCTGTTGGTTGTGGGGTATCGTATTTCTTAATACAAGGACAGGTTCCCGAAAGTGGTGTGGTAAAGCATGACGGTTTGGGGACGGGTAAGCTTTTAGGGCTCCGAAGAATTTCAGAATGGAGAGTTAAATTGAAGTTAAAAAAAGCGTTAGAAAGCCTAGGTAAAGAAGAGTCAATTAGGGTTGCTAATCAGGCTGCCTCGGATTTAGGCATAGAGTGGTATGGGGGTATATCTATTGTTTTCAACGCCATTGCCTCTGATGTTGAAAGGGCACCTGGAAATATTGGTGGTAAAAATGACAATGAATACGATGTTATTCGCAAATGGATTTCGAAATACCAAGCTGGAAAAAGTGGGCGGGCGAGCCGAAGATTCTCAAATCCACCTGGCACAGTTGCCGATCCAATTATTGAAAAAATTATTGGCGCTAGGTTAAGTGGTCTCTCTCAAGATGATTTGCACCGAATTAATTATGCCCACAGGCTGGGTATGTCTGCTGAAAATATTCTAGGTCTAATTTTAGAGGAGTACTTAGCAAATGAATTGGAGCCTTTTCGTTGGCATTGTGCATGGGGAGAAACTGTAAAATCTGTTGATTTCGTGAATGAGGATGGAAGGCTTCTCCAAATTAAAAATCGGAGTAATTCTGAAAACAGCTCAAGCAGTGCTGTTCGAAATGGGACACAGATTGAAAAATGGTTTCGCATAAAGGCACGTAGGGTTGAGTATATGTGGGGCGCCTTAAATGATATTTGCGGCACCTCTTCTCTTTCAGAAGAGTCTTTTGTGAGCTTTGTGCAAACCACCCTTGAAAACAACCCTGCTTGTCTAGCTATAGAGCCTGAAAATCCTTGGAATTAACGAGGGAAGCTGGGGTTAACCAAACCCCATCTCTTTCTGAAATGCGTTTCCGTTGTGGCGCTTTAACAGGTCTTCGAAGTCTGAGGTCCACTCAATATCAGACGTGCGTTTGTAGCGAGAGTACTTAAAGCCCTTAAATTGGATGGTATCAATGCCACTTAACAGGCCTTTTACTAAACGACCTACGGCGTAACCCAAGCTGATAGGTACTGCGTTACCAACCTGCTTATACCGTTGAATAAGTGGGCCCGCGAGCTCCCAATTGTCAGGAAATTCTTGAATCCTTTTATATTCCTGAATGGATAATGGTCTATTTTCTACAGGATGGGCCAGATCCGTTGCGGGCATTGCTGGGTGAGTGACAAGCGTCGGAGAAGGCTTATCCCACGCTAATCTTCGAAGAAAACCTGTCTTCCCACCTCCAGAATAATAAGATTTTCCCATAGCTTCTTTTTGCAAATCGTCTGGTAAATTTCTCCAATTCTGCCCGGGTTTTAGCAACCGATAATACTGAAGCCTTTTTTCTGGGAAGTTCAAATGATCGTGCTCTGGGATATTAGATAGGCATGACTTTAACGTCTTCCATTTCGGCAATCCGTGTTCTCCATTCTCAGAGTAGGTGGGAACTAGGTAAGGAGGTTTTTTTCCGTCTCGAGAACAAACGATTATCACTCTTTCTCTATTTTGCGGTGTTCCAAAGTTAGCTGAGTTATATAAATTGAATGAGAACCCGTAACCTGAATTATTCAGCCGGTTTATTATGAAATTTAAAGCACCGCCTTTGAGCTCGTCTTCGCTGAGGTCTGGATATCCTTCACCTCTTTTATCATGTGGTCTGTGATCCATTGGGCACGACAATAAGCCCCGAACGTTTTCAATAACAAAATACTTTGGTTTCAGATCTAGGCAAAGATCTAAATATTTTATAAATACGTTTCCCCTATCATCATTGAAGCCTTGTCTTTTACCTGCGGTACTAAATGCTTGGCAAGGTGGGCCACCGACAATCAAGTCTATATCATCTTTTTCTGATAAGTCTGCTGACTCGCGGATATCGTTCGCATTATAATTGTTTATGTCAGATAGCAAGGCTGCGTTAGGTTTGTTGAGAGCTATAGTTTGTCTGCAGTATTTATCAACTTCGCACGCAAGCCTGATTTCAAAGCCAGCCTTCTCAATACCTAAATCTAGACCCATAGCACCTGAAAAAAAGCTAAGGGCAACAGGTCGCTTTTTGTTGACATAATAGGCTGGATGATCCTCCGCCACTTTGTGAGAAGTTTTTAATCCATATGATTGTAAGCTTTCGCTATTTATAACCCACGAGCTGCCTATTTTTCGTGCACTTAATTCGTTGTTTCTACATAGAGTTCGGATGCGCTGCTCACTGATATTTAGTTGTTTAGCAGCTTCTTTTATCGTAATTTCGGTACCCATTTAGTGTTTCCTTTACGAAACCTTAGATAAGTACCAATATAGCTGTATAAAAACACATGTCAAGCCATAACAAGCGTAAGTTGACTGACTGGTTTTCAGCTGCGCTCCATACCAAACGCAAAGGCGAGATCTTAGGAGGTCCATAAATACTAGATTAAGCAAGCCCAAGATGAAAACTTAGCAATGCTTATTGATTAGATTGGGCAATATTCGGAAAGAAACGATACATTTTCTTATGCGGCTCATAAACAGTTTTTCGAAAGCCCATCATGGTCAGAAAAAGATGAACTAAACAAGACAGTCACTTTCGCACTTTTTCAAAGAATCGACCTATAGAAGTTAACGAACTTTTAAAAACTACAATAGGGGTTTAAATGGCATTGCACTTACTTTGGGATGAGTTTAGGTCCTCTTTCGTTAAGAATTTAGAAGCTTTACCTGTTTCTCAATTCAATGAGGCTTGGAAGACATCGAAGAATCGTACTCGCCTATATGAGCATACTATCTTAGAGCCAGTTTGTCGTGAAATAGGCTTAAACTACAAAAAAGAACTCTTTAAAATCGACTATACATTTTGTCGAAAATCTAAAAATGGAACAGATGTTCCACTGGTTTTTATTGAATCGGAAAATGTTGCGCTCGACGCTGAGCACGAAATGAGAAAGTTATGTTGCCTTTCAGCACCGCTAAAAGTGCTAATTACTTGTGCAGAATGGAGTGATATACCAGGTGACTGGAAAAATGGTGGTTATAAAGAGCTGTTAACCAATAGGTGGTCCGAAATGATTTCCGCGCACAATTCAATATGGCCTCAACCTGCATTGACAGGCGTGTTAATAGCAGAGGCGGTAAATGAACGTTTGCGTTACTACAGCATACTTTTCGGTCCAAACGGTTCTATAGAAAAAGAAAGCGAAATCATATTTGAGATTAAGCTCCGTTAAAAAATACTAAACAAAGCACTAAAAAAGACAGGCATGTTTATAAACTCTCTAATTAAGGATAATTAAATGAATAAATTACTACCACTAATCTCTTTTATGTTTTTACTTGCACTTCCTTCAACGGCTTATGCTAAGGATGAATTGATAGTTATCCAAAAAGAGAGTAGTGATGGTAAACAAAGAGAGGATTATTTCTACTTGATAGGTACTCAATCAAGAGGAAAGCCCGCCAACTTCACCTTGTGGCGAAATCAGTTTGATTTTTATAAAGCTTGGGATGGTAAAGGTAATCCTAAACTTACAATCGAAAATGCTGCTTTAAAAGCCAAGGAATTTTATAAATCTGAAGGCGCATTTCAACTAATCGGACTTGAATTACGGTTAGGTTATTCATTTGATTCTAGTGTTTGGTATTATTTAATTAGCCTTGCAAAGACTAGCGATATAACAGAGCGAGGAGTTGAAAGTGATAAAATTTATAGGGTTGTTGTATTAACAAGTGGAGAAGTTCTTCCACCATACACTCCAAAATAAAATACTAAACAAGACAGGCATATTCGTGGCTATACGGAATCACCATGAAAAGTAAACTCTCACTTGCACAATATGTTAAGAAGCGAAATGGGGTTCCATTAGGGGCAAGTGGCTCCATGACAAACATGCTTTCGCGCTCTTTCGGCGCCGCATCTTTTCCGGTTTTTTGGCACTATTGGAATCCGATCTGGGGTTACTATTTATCACGCAATGTCATGCGTCCACTTGCGAGTTTTCTTCCTGTTTCGTTAGCCACTTTTCTTACATTTCTTGTTAGCGGGGCGCTTCACGATTTAGCGGTCTCTATCGTCAAGCTGAAAACCATTTTTTTCTTCACCCTTTGGTTTGGATTAATGGGTTTGATTGTTGTAGTTTCTAAAGGGGCAGGGATCTCATACGGCCATGTAAGTTGGCCTGTTCGTGCGTTAATAAATTCGTTGTTTATTTTAGTATCGTTAGGTTTAACGTACTTTTTGGAAAAGTTGTACGCATAAAGGAAGCTTCTAAAGACTAAATAAGACAGGCATATTTGTGTATTTTACACTGACCTTAGACGAGGGAATACGGCCATAATGAAGGGGCGTCGCTCCACGTTTCTCTTCACAATACGCAACTTCGTGAGACTCTTTATGCGTATCCAACCCTATAAAAATCATGCTATGTTTGTTCATGCTAGCCTCCAAATTGATTTAGTATTGAACAAACTAATAATGGACTCCGGCCGGCGCTCCGGTGGCTGACAAGTTAACCCACGAAAATGCGGGGGCTAGCACTTATACGGGGAGTCATAGTGTCTAGCGAGATCACAACAACAAGGAAAGTTATGCTTAAACATATGCTCACTGCGATTCTGTTTCTACATTATCCTACTTTTGCAAAAGAGAGTGTGCTGATTGAAAATGTGACCGTCGTATCATCGCACCTTCAGGAGCCATTACTAAAGGCGCATGTTCTTATTTCTGATGGACGGATAAAGACAGTATCGTCATCTAAGATTGAAAAAACATTTGATGTACAGGTAATAGACGGGTCTGCTTTATACCTAGCTCCTGGAATAATGGATAGCCATGTTCATGTTTCATCCATTCCTGGCATGGGATTTGGCGTGGAACCTGTGGCGCAAAAGAATGAAGCACTTGCTGAAGAATACTATAAACAGCAACCCTTTAGCTTCTTGTACTACGGTATAACACAGGTTGTCGACCCAAACCCCGGGCTCGAATGGAAGAAATTTACTGCTTCTGAAATACATCCTGATTACTATCGTTGCGAGGTCATTACCTCACGCTCAACATTTCCTTTGGTAGAGAAAAATGATGAGCTGTCGAAATCCATGTTTTCCTATATCGTTGAACAGGACGTTGCTGAGACAGCACTGAACTCTCCTGAACAAATTGGAAAACGTATTGCTGAATCCGGCGCATCTTGCATAAAAATATACTTTGAAGATGGCTATGGGGATGAAAGTCAGTGGCCGTTATTGTCTGACGATACCCTGAAACGTATTCGAAAATCTGCATCACAACATAAACTACCTCTAGTAGCACATGCCAATGCATTGGATATGTATCAAAGAGCTATTGATGCAGAGGTGGATGTAATTGCGTACGGGCTCTGGAATTGGGGGGAGTTTTCGCGTGAAACTGAAGTGTCCAAATCAATGCATGGCGTGCTTAACCAGTTAATGAGCAAAAGCACTGGGTACATGCCAACCCAAAGGGTAATTGCCGGACTAGGTGAACTCATGTTGCATAACTCACATGGTGTTTCTGAATTTAGTAAGGTAACGCCCGAAGAATTAATTGAATGGTATAAGCAACCTTCGGCACAATGGTTTAAAGAAGAATTACGCGCAGGATTTGACGGACTACCCGACGAGGTTATTGCTCGAATCTTTTTGAAAGATCGGGTGGGGAAAGGTAACAAAATTTTAAAAATCCTCACCGAGGCAGACTATCCGCTGTTATTAGGTTCTGATTTTCCGGGAAGTCCCAGTTTTTCCAACCAACCTGGTTTAACCACTTTCCTTGAAATGAAAGCAATGGCAGACGCTGGCGTATCTTTAACTGCAATACTCTCAGCTGCGACCATTAACAATGCGCGACAATTTAATATTGATGAAGATTACGGAACGGTTGAAGTTGGTAAGGTTGCAAATTTACTTTTGCTAGAACAAAACCCTTTAAATACTGTGGACGCTTGGAGCAACATCCACCACATTATCCTACATGGAGAAGTTTTTAATCGATCAGATTTTGCTGCAGATACTATAGCTAACAAATCATTGTAGCGGACGAGCCGCTGAATGCGGCGTTAGGGTTAAAATGGAACTTCACGTCACAAGCGTAGATTACGCTCCAGAGGAACTACATGATCAAGTACCTTTGGTGTTTGAGTTATTAAGGGAAATTCCAGGCAGTGACCGTCCTGACTATTGGATAGGAAGGTGTAAAACTCCTATTCAATGGATCGAAGGCAATAAAGATATTACTTATGTAGTTGTTGCGGCTAGATGGCAAGGCACAAGAATCGAACCTCATGTCAAAAACTTGCCCGTTGGAATATCCTACGTCTTAGACGAATCAGTTTTAACTGACGAAACATTGGACTTTAAAAAGTGCAGCTATGTAGCTATCGGCATATCCCATGAAACTACGGGTTGCACACTGCCAGAGAAACACAAAGGCATATTGGCGGGTACTATTGGTAAGTTCTTTGGCAAGGGTAGTCAATAAAATGACTAAATCATCTAACAAACACATCAAAAATCGCCCCCCAAAAGGCGTGGGGAGACTGGTCAGTAAAAATGATCAGTAATATTTAACATTGACTAACGAAAAACAAATTTTGAATTTATCCCTATTGCACCAATGCAGACTAGTATGGGTGTTTTTGGCGCTCTGTTGTTTTGAAAGTAATGCAGTAGTTATGAGACACGATGTTTCTGCAGAAAAATATCGTGTTGAAAAAATGCCAGAATATGTTGTAGATATGCCGGGTGAGGGCCACGGAGTTCTCATCGCAGAGCAGTGGGTTGTTACTGTCGCACATAGTATCTTTTACGATTATACGAATACCAACTTAAAAGTTGGTTCTAAATACTATGAAATAGAAAAGGTTTATATTCATCCAGGTTACATAAAGCCAAGGGGCAATGAATTAAGCGGTGATTTAGCTCCGCTAATGCAAGTTTTGAAATCCAGCAGCGATATTGCGTTAATAAAACTATCCAGTCCAGTTTCAGACATTATACCCATTTCAGTCTATTCAGAAGCTGCAGAGAAAGGGCGTGTCATAACAGTTTTTGGTAAAGGCGCAACTGGAAATGGGTTAACAGGTGAGAACGTAGAAACTAAGTCGCTCAATCAGGCAAACAAATTTCAAAATGTCGTAGAAAGTGCAAATGGTAAATGGCTAACGTTCAAATTTGATTCTCCTAAAAATGCGCTTCCCCTAGAAGGAATGCATGGCTCAGGAGATAGCGGAGGCGCTTCTATTATTTATCAAGATGGCGAACCATATCTAGTGGGGTTATCGAGTTGGCAATTTGCGACTGGAGATATTTCTGAATTTAAAGGCGGACTGTATGGTACTACTGCTTATCAGACTAGATTATCAAATTACTACCATTGGATTCTGAATATTATTGGTAATTAAAAAGTAAGCTAATTTATTCGTGTGCTCGTAGGGCGCGAATACATTTACTTCGTAACGCAAGAAGATTGTTCAGGCTGTTTTCTCGCTATACTAAAAACTTTAATCAATGCATGCGTAGGCCAAATCAATAAGTCGCAAGTTTTACGATAAATAGGGAAATAAGTGAGTAACTATGAAAATAATAATCATAGCTTTTGTATGGCTTTTTGTTAGTAGTTCGTTCGCTGAAATCGTTTTAGATGAAAGTGCGTTTACTCAGCGCTATGCTAAAGCAATGAACATCAGAGAAGATGGCGTAAGGGCAGATATAAAGGGTCGTTTGGAAGTGGAAATGACTTACAGCAACGGAGAAACATCTACCGCGTACCTCGATAACGCCTACATGAATTACCGCTCAAGCCCAGGCGAACTAGACGCAATTATAAACGCTTACATCAATGCATTAACCAAAAGCAGTAGCGATGTTAAATCCAACATAGAAAAAGAGCATATCTTTCCCGTTATCAAGGACAGGGGCTATATGGAGCAAATAACGAAATTAATGAATCATAGCAGCAAGGGGGAACTACCTTTCTATTATGAAAAATTAAACGACGTCCTGTATGTTTTGTATGCCATTGATACGCCTTCTTCTATTAAATTCATGCCAAAGGAAGATATCAATGCTCTCGGAGTAGAAGAGGGAGAACTTAGAAACCTTTCAATGGCTAACTTGATGAATGCTAATGAGTCATTACAAATTCAGGGTGACCGGTCGACGGTCTCGATGGTTGTAGCTGATGGAATTTACGAAGCATCTTTTTTGCTTTATGACGATCTATGGACGAAAGAAAACTTTCCGGTGAGAGGAGATATAGTAGTCTACGTGCCATCCAGAGATGTGTTGATTGTTACGGGTTCAGAAGATACTGAGAGCCTTGAAACAGTGAGAGGTATTGTGCATAACCCTGAAAGTCAGTGGTCTCATGCTGTGACAGATATTGGATTTGTGCGAGAAAAAAATAAATGGGCTGAATTTCACAAGTAATAGGAACGTCTAGCTGATGCGGTATCTCTGTAGATGCGACTAATAAAGATACGCTACCTATGATTTGTCATCATCTACGTTTAGCAGTTAATAGGTTAAATGCGATAAAACAATCTACGCTGGGTGAAGTTACTGTTATTTGGTCTAAGGAATAGAACATTGGCAAGAATTCTAATATTTGGAAACTCTGGTTCTGGAAAATCTACGCTGGCAAAGCACTTATGCAAGACACAAGGTTTGGCTCATTTAGATCTAGATACATTAGCGTGGAATCCTACTAGCCCACCTGAGAGAAAGCCTATCGTAGAGTCTGAAGAAGAGATAAAGACGTTTATTTCTTCCAACGACAAATGGGTAATTGAAGGCTGTTATACAGACTTACTAAAAACTGTAGAACAGCAGTCTACTGAAATTATATTTATGAACTTACCCATTGAATCCTGCATTTCAAACGCAAAGGCGAGACCTTGGGAGCCCCATAAATACAAAACAAAGCAAGCCCAAGATGACAACTTAGCAATGCTTATTGATTGGATTGGGCAATATACAGAAAGAAACGATACATTTTCTTATGCGGCACATAAGCAGTTTTATGATGGCTATCACGGTCATAAAAAGATGATTACGCAAAATGTCCCAACTGAGCAATGTTAGGCAAAGTTTGGAACTTGAAAGATAATAAGTCACTATAGTTACTCGTTTGCGCACTCTGAAACAATAATACATAGACTCAGGTCGCTACGCTCCCAAGTATAGTTTACGTGCAATTCCCCCTTATTTAGGGAGCTGCTACAAGGAATTCTCATGCTGCAAACGCTGGTCATTTGTCTTTTTATCCTGTCTATTTGGGCGTTGTTAAAAAGCGCTACCGATTTCGTTAATGTATGGAAAAGTGAGGCGCCACTTCATTGGCAGAATTGGGGAGAGCCAGAGTTTGTGGATTTATATCGTGGTATGTTTGGAGAGCTTTGGCCTGTAATTTTTGGCAAAGCTTGTGAAGAAGCGGGTAGTGACCTGCTAGTAAAAAAACGAAATGATATCCGTTTTGTTCTAAAAATTATCGTTTTACTTTTTATCGCATCTACTGCTTTCAACGGGTTCTACTTTGAAGTTAAGCCACGCGGATAAGCTAATGTTCCCGTAACGGGTTGATACATGCCAAGAAAGACGACACAAATGCACGTAGCAATTAGTTTTAAAACAGCCATGTTCGATTTATCCAAAGAACATGAAAATATGATAAATCCAATATACGGTGAATCTTTTCTCATTTGGTTAAAAGAGCAATTCGATGGCGAGTTCAGTGTAACAGCGCCTTTTATGGAAGATTGGGGTTGGTACTGTAATGTTTTGTTTCAAGGACAGAAATACTTGGTCGGCTCATCAGTTTTTATCGAAGAGGATGATAGTCCTAAATCAGAACTGAAAAAATGGCTAATTCAAATTGATAAACATAGGTCTTTCATTGAAATCTTGCTTAGAAAAGCACACATATCGGAAACTGATGAATTTGTACTCCTCCTAAAGTCAAAATTGGAAGTTGAGCCCAAAATACAATCAGTAGCTTTTGAGTAAGGTTCCCATTAGTGAAGAGTGAAGTTTTTCATTGGTTGAAGCACTTTCCGAGCTATGGAATAGCGCGTTTAAAAATTTCGCATCTAAAGCTCATTAATTAAAAATAAAATGTATGAAATAAGTGAAACGGAGTTTCTAGTGAAAAAAAATCTACTTCTTGCATTATCACTTCTAGTGTCAGCTACGGTATCGGCTGAAGATATTAAAATAGATCTTAAGCAACTTGCCCAACAGTACTTCGACACAATGGTTGCAACTCAGGCCCCTGGCGCTACAAAAGTTGAGCTTGAAAATCACTTAAATTTGCTCGCGGATGATGTTGGTCATTCACATTTGCCATGGGTGATAGACGATACGCGATTACCTGACGGTAAGGAGCAAATGAGAGAGGGCATGACATTCTATTTAGGCGCACATACAGAATATAGTGCTGAGTTGTTAGATGTTTTTACATTTAATCATTCTGCTATTGCTATCAGATATAAGAATTATGCCAAGGGCGTGCACCCGCAAAACAATCAACCTATTGAATACAGTCAAGTAATGATGGAAGTATTAGAAATAGAGAACGGTAAGATTGCTGTAATTCGAAAGTACCATGAGTAAATTTCACATTCTGATAAGTTGCGTTGGGATGAGATGTCGATCGTTGCTTAGTTTCGTGGTAATGCGCCAGGCATTGACGCTTCTTATCGGTTTGATTTTACATGTATAATTCTTATTCAGGTACTGCTAGTATGGATTGTGTGGTGTCTAATGCCTATAACTAACATTCCCATTGCTTCTCGAAACGATTACCTGAGAGCTCAGCGATAGAACAGGGAGCTTTCTAGCTAGAAAGTAGGTTATTACATTTTAAAGGAACGGTATGTTTAAGAAGCTGTTAAAAGGATTTGGAATAGCGCTTCTAATCCTTATCTGTCTATTTGTGCTTATTGCTGTTTGGTCGGGCTATAAATCTTCTGAATACGAGAAAACGGCAATTCCTTACATGGATACTGCAATTGCTGACATCTCCTCTTGGGAGCTAGGTATCTTTAAAAGTTACCTCACTCCGTCTGAAGTAGAAAATATCAATGAAGATGACCTTAAAAGGCTTATAAAGGCGCTATCAAAGATGGGGGCGTTAGTTGAAATTGGCGAATATCAATTCAATACAGTTACTTCCAGAGCACTAACATCTGGTGGCTCAGGAACGTTTGTTACCTATACTGTTCCAGCAGTATATGAGAATGGCGACGCAGTACTAACGATCACTCTAAAAGAAGAGGGGGATTCCTTTTCAGTTTATCATTTTAAACTAGACTCCCTCGCGCTGTTTGACTAACGAAGTTGTTAAAGCTAATCGCGCGTCGACGCCAAAATGAAGACACCGACAAGCATATTTTTACAGAATATTAGGCCGAGCTTTAAGGACGGAGTAAAATGACGAAGAACCGAAGAACAACCATCATCAGGTTTCTTCTGCTAGTCAGTACTATTGTTTCCTTGTTTTTCGTTCCGTGGATATTAGTTAAAGCCTGGATCCTACCTTTGCCACACACAGTACAAGAACAAGTTGATGAGGCTATTAGCCATGGCTTTGACGGCATAATTGTTTACGTGGATGAGGCGGGAAAACCTCCAGCTTTCTACACAGCAGGCTGGAAAGACAGAGATAACAAAATACCCGCTGCCCCCGACTCTTTATTTAAAATTGCCAGTATCAGTAAGTTGTACACTGCTGTGGCTATCACCAAAATGGCGCGAGAACAGCGACTATCCCTAGACGATTTACTCGTTGATCATTTACCCGAACTCAAAGACAGAATTGAGCATTCAGAAAAAATAACGCTTAAAATGATGGTGCAGCATAAGTCAGGAATCCCTAACTTTACTGATAATGCTGCTTACTGGGAAAACGAACCGGAAAACGGCAAGCGAGCGCTCGACTTTGCGCTAGATCTTCCGGCGAGTTTTGAGCCCGGTGATGGATATGAGTATTCCAACACGAACTATCTGTTGCTTCGCAATATTATGGATAAGGTTTTGGGGAACAGTCACCACGAGTACATTAAGCAAAACATTTTACTTCCGCTTGAATTGAACAACACCTATTTTTCATTGAGCGAAGTCAATATGGACGACGTGATGAGCGGCTATTACGTTGGTTACAAGGAAGATGTTAAAGCGCGCGACTACGGTATGCTAGCGACAGCAGAAGATGTGGGTAAGTTCTTACGAGCGCTAAACAACGGCGCTATTTTCAATGAAGGCGAAGCGGAACTTTACCCTTATGTGTTCGAGCATGGAGGCTTGGTTATCGGTTACCAGAGCCTTGCAGAATATGACAAAGACCTCGATACCGTGGTTGTTCAATTTATCAATACCACTGACTTTGACGGTTACGAATGGAACTTGTCTGAAATCACAATTAGCCGAATTTTTAAAATACTAAGAAAAGCAGAAAACGAGTAGGTGGTAGGCTTGGTTCAACGCTTTTTCAGTGTAGGCCAATCATTACAAGTTAGAAAATAATGGGTGGCAACAGAACGGTTTTTATTATGTGCTTAGTTTATTAATTCGCCGTTTTTACTCTATGCTTTTAGTGATTATTTTATCTCTTCAGCTGCTCGGCAAAAAAAAGGGGCAAAACGTGAAAAAACTCTTCTTAATGTTATCTGTGCTTATATCGGTTTTGTGTTTGCTACTGGCCGCTGCGCCATTTACTCCGGCAGTTGCGGGCTCGTTTTTAATGCTTATCCTCGCTGGAGTTTTAGGCTTTAAAGGGTATTCAAAAATAAGCTTGCTTTTGCTTTGTATCAACACCTTTTCGATAGTTGTCAGCCCCAACATAAACGAGTCTAGTTTTGCCGGATTAACTGTAATATCGATTATCTTTATTTTCTCTTTCACCGGTGTAGCACTTGGTCTGCCGAAAGGTGTTCAAAGATATGATAGTTGCGTTGATTGACGTTTGAGTATTCAAATATTCAGATGTTAGAGTGGATAATTAAAGGGATTAAAAAAACGTTGCCCCGTTTTGTTTCAACCGCTAGAGTTTAAAAACTCGACGCCTACAAAAGCAAGGATGTTATTTATGGTCAGGTATGAACTTCCCGCCAGAATTGTATTATCGCTATTTACTGTCATTCCTCTTTTTTTCGCTTATTCCACGCTTCAAAGCAGTCAGCCATTGCTATTCATTTCAATGCTTCTTGCATCGGTGCTGTTTTTGGTAACGCAACTAAACATAAAACAGTTTTTAATGCCTAAACGCCAACCCAATGCCAAATTACTTAATATGCAAAAAGCTTTAGGAACCGCTTCGGTTGTTTTATTGATGTTAAATATTGCGTTCAAAGACATAATGTTGTTCTAGAAGAATTTACTTTTTTGCCCAGGAAAAATAAAAAAACAACGCCAAAGGAAGGCCAATGAAGAAGCATTTAGTATCGCTTTTAATCTTTTCAATCCCTTTTATCTGTCTTTCTGAAGAGTTACCCAGTGAATTTAAGAATAACTTAATTTACCTAAAACCAAAGCTCGCGGACGGAACTACCCTGACATTTTTTACTGATACTGGTGGTGGTTGGAATGCGATCTCACGAGAGCTCAGCGAAAAATATGGTTGGGAGATAAGTCAAAAAGAATCTGAAAATGGGGTGATCGATGTTACTGATATGCCTCAGTTTGATCCAGAAGCGTCAATCCCCATGGCGGGATTGAATAATTGGTGGGCTGGAAAATTACAAGTAGTACCATCCGAAGAATTTAGTTCGACTAAGAAAAGCGACGGAACGCTAGGCGGACGTTGGCATGCTGAAAAAGTAATTGATTTTAATTACCCTGAGAAAAAAGTAGAAGTGCTAGATGAAACTCCGACATCAACTGAGTTTTCGACGGTTCCTTTGGGATTTCAAAAAGGCCTGGATGGTGGTTATACAATGGCTTTTCCAAGTATCGATATCTCAGTTAATGACAGACAGATTCCAATGTTATTAGATTCAGGTGCTTCGGCATGGCCATCGACAGAGGCGATGGAAAAAGGAGGGCTAGAAGGTGGTCAAGTTGCGACTTCTTTCATTGTCGCTTCAATATTCGATGAATGGGTGAAGTCTAACCCGGAATGGTTAGTGATTGAGGATGCATGTAATTTTTCTCATCAACCCATGATTCGTGTTCCTTATGTAATAATTGGGAATAAAACCGTTGGCCCAGTTTGGTTCACAAGAAGAGCAGACAGTAGTTTCCACCAATTTATGTCTTCGATGATGGATAGGCGCATTGATGGCGCGTTAGGAGGTTCAGCGCTTCAGTACCTAAGACTCATTGTTGATTACCCCAACGAGCAAGCGTTAATTGCTGACGAAATTTAATAACAACGAGATAATTGAACCAAGATGTCTAATTTAATAGCCCCTATGTTTATGCACATTCTTCTTTGTGCATTGCTCTACGTATTTCTCACGCTAGCTCGCGCGCCTTCGGTATGGGGAGTAGGGAAAAACAAAGATGGTTCAAACCCGTTTGCTGAATTACAGCCTAAAGTAAGTGCGAATCTGAGCAATCAGTTTGAGTGGCCGCTATTTTTTCACGCTGTTTGCGCCTTGCTAATTGCCTTAGGTGAGCCAATTAGCAATTCACAAGTCTCCCTTGCGTTGGTATTTGTTATTGGCAGGGTGCTGCATAGTCTTGTACAAATATTTACTGACAATATTAGATTGCGTGGTTTGGTGTTTACTATCAACTTCGTTGCCGTTCTTGCAATGTGGTTGTTGCTTTTTATAGAACAGGTTTTAGGTTAAAGAGCGTAAGGGTTATGGAAGAAGTTTTTGAACCGCTGGGCCGCTTTATGCTTCGAGTAATAAAGTGGATTATCATAGACGCTATTATGGAATTCGTTTTGAAGGGCACGGGCCATGTGGTGCTCAAATTGCTGACCTTCGGAAAATATCCAAGAGCAGGTCGTGATGAAGGAAGGACCGTTGCTGTTGGTTTTATAAGCTTTGTGGTGGTTTTTGTCTGTCTTGCAATGATTGCTTAGAGTTGAAAAAGGATATCTGCGATGAAATCAGAAAAGTGGGCGAGAATAAGAGAAAAAGGAAAACAGCGCTTCGTTCTAGTTTACGGCGTTTTAGGCTGGGGAGTCTCTACCGGTTTATTATGGTCATTACTTATGGCGTTTATCGAGCCTTCCGAAAATATCTGGGGGAGACTCGCCATTGCGATGATCATCTTTCCCATTGCGGGGCTCGCTTTTGGTCACTTAACGTGGAATAAATCTGAAAAAGCTTTTGCAAAAGAAACGACGAAAGCTGTATAGAATGGCTAGAACATGTCTTGTAATAACCAATGAAGGGAAGCCGCTGTTGTTAAGTATCAAAAAATTATTTGTTGTTTCATTAACTTTGCTTGTAGTTAGTTGTGCCAATATACCCATTGCAACAATGCTTGAGTTTCGCTCATTTGATGAGGAGAAATTTGTTGAACTCGACCCCAATCATTTACTTACGAAGATTCACTTAGACAAGCCAGCCGAAATAAAACCAGAAAGCACCTGGCTTACCTTGGGTGTTAGCTCCTCAGAGCAAGAAAGAAGTTTTAAGTATAATCTTGAGGTCATTTCAGAAAATACACTGCCAGCTGAGTCAGGATGGCTGAGTAAAACGCCAGCGCGAACTGAGTACATTTTAGGGTTAAGTACCGAAGCAATAAAAGAATTCACTGAACTTCAAGAGTTCATGGGTTCTGCATCGCCAACGGGCTTTGATCTTCACGTTAATACTGGGTTCAAAGAGGCGGCAAATGAAATGACAAGCATCACAATGTCTATCTTTTTAAAGCTTTACGCTGATGAAGACTATTTTACGCTAATCGATAGAGCGGAATTAGATATCGAGAAAGGAAGCGAGTAACTTCTATTAGGCTGGCTTTTTACCCATAACAAAGTAAAGTAATAATCTTCAGCTCTTCAAGCTTATTTAGAGAAGTACATGGAAGTATCTAAAGCCAGTATTCAAAAAGCAGTAGCTAACAATATCATCTCCGAGCAACAGGGCATTGCTCTGTACAATTTCTTTCAAGAAGAAAATCAGCATACTCCCTCTTTTACCTTCACCCATATTCTGTATTACTTAGGTGGCCTTATTGCAATTGGCGCCATGACTCTATTTATGAATTTAGGCTGGGAGCAATTTGGTGGTGCCGGCATCGTATTTATCTCTATGCTTTATGCTGGCGTGGGCTTAAAGCTTGCCAATTCCTTTGCGCGTAAGCATTTAATAATACCAGCAGGGATCTGTGCCACGTTCGTAGTTTGTTTAACGCCAATTGCTATCTACGGAGCGCAGCAATGGCTAGGGCTATGGCCCGACGAAAATACGGTGTTTCGCCAGTTTCACCACCGAGTTAAATGGCTATGGTTATATATGGAACTTGGAACGCTAGTAACTGGACTTGTCGTAGCATGGCGATATAAATACCCGTTCTTAATAATGCCGATTGCGGTAACGCTCTGGTATATCAGTATGGACGCTGTGATGCTCGTTATTGACCATGAGGACTTATGGAACAGCTACACGTGGCAATTCCGAGCACTTGTGTCGATGTACTTTGGCGCGTTGATGACGCTATTGGCGTTCTGGGTGGACATCAGAGCACGAAACACAGCAGATTACGCGTTTTGGCTTTATCTTTTCGGCGTTTTAGCGTTTTGGGGCGGCCTTACCAGCCAAGATTCAGACTGCGAACTGTCTAAGTTTATCTATTTCTGTATAAACCTTGCCATGATTGGCGCTGGTGCTCTGTTGGTTCGACGTGTATTTGTCATATTTGGTGCTTTGGGATGCTGTTTATATTTAGGTCATCTTGCTTCTACCGTTTTTGAAGATAGTTGGCTTTTCCCAGTGGCGCTATCAGCGATCGGTTTAGGCGTCGTATATTCGGGAATTTGGTGGCAAAAGAATGAGGCTCGCATAACAAAGATTGCGCAAGCGATACTGCCGAAAGCGCTACAGGAACTATTAGCTAATAAAGCTTAGTTCACCTAGGCAGTAAATAAACCAGTAACTAACTCAATACAGATAACAATTAACAAAAGATAACGCTTACGCAGTAGTAAGGGGAAAGAGGTAAATGGAGATGTCGGAAAATAACGTAGAATTTAAGGAGCCTG
Source organism: Alteromonas sp. G4i35 (assembly GCF_054960375.1). Taxonomy (NCBI): domain Bacteria; kingdom Pseudomonadati; phylum Pseudomonadota; class Gammaproteobacteria; order Alteromonadales; family Alteromonadaceae; genus Alteromonas; species Alteromonas sp. G4i35. The sequence goes on from NZ_JBHNZD010000003.1 coordinate 45,448, forward strand.
ATCGCCTCACTACGTGGATAAAGTATTTATTGTGTCGTTATGGAAACCTTATCAAGCGATGAAAGAGATTTGGCAAGCCAGCCAAAACCCTAACAATTGGCAGTTAGAAAAAGCAGGCCCTATTTTAGGCATATGGTGATTTTTCTGGATCGCCAACAGTGTGATTGGACAGGTCGTTTTTCGTATGTCCAGAAGGGCACAAGAAATCTCCGAAATAATGAATGTTAATCTGGTTTCGCAGGTTTCTGAGGTCCTGTCCATTCCAGTAGCCATAGTTACTTGGTTATTGATTAACAACATCTCTAACATGCAAAAAGCACAGATTGAAGGTGACGTGGAAAAAGCAGAAACTGCAGAAGATTCAGATTTACAACCCGCAAAATAGTAGTATCCATTTCGCTTGTTGCTCTGCCACAAAGGTAGAGCAACTGTCTTTATAAGACTAAAGTCTTACTCTATATGTAAACATTAAGTAAAAATTAAGTTGCGCGACAGTATCGTTATACTTAAGTATAACAAAAGGTCAGGATAACGCTGGCTTACGTACACATCTTCGTTTCTATACCTTTGATTTAATACAATAATGGGAGCCATACACCCCCAGTAATAAAGCGGCATAGAAACGCGCACAATACATGTAGGGGAAAAATGTATGTCAACTTCAGGAACGGGGGCGCTTGCTTTCTTACGCAAAGAAAACATTGTCGCACCAGATGGCTATAACCGCTGGCGGGTTCCGCCAGCATCTATCGCAATCCACCTTTGTATCGGGTCTGTTTATGCGTGGTCAGTTTTCAACACGCCGCTAACTCGAGACTTGGGCGTTGTTGCGTCTTCTGCTAACGATTGGAGTTTATCTTCGGTTGTTTGGATCTTCTCAGTGGCTATTGTTTGCCTTGGTTTAGCCGCCGCATTTGCAGGTAAATGGCTAGAGAAAGTAGGGCCTCGTTTTGTAGGCGTGGTTGCGGCTTTTTTGTGGGGCGGTGGTTTTATTGTTGGTTCGATAGGTATCTCTACCCATCAACTGTGGCTGCTGTACTTGGGCTACGGTGTACTCGGCGGCTTCGGGCTTGGGCTCGGTTACGTATCACCAGTCTCAACACTTATACGGTGGTTTCCCGATCGACGAGGTATGGCAACAGGTCTCGCAATCATGGGTTTTGGTGGAGGTGCAATGATAGGCGCTCCGCTTATTAGTGCACTGCTTGAAACCTTTCAAAGAGCGCCAGAATACTTAGGTGCAGAAAACATGGTTGCGCTGGTTACCGAAGAAGGGCGTCGTTTTGCAGAGACGGCAGCAGGAAAAGTAGAAGTGGTTATTGCCTCTGCAAATCAAGCGGCCTCGTTCGGTGGCGAAGCCGGTGTTTATGTCGTTGGTACGGGCGAAACTGGTGCGGCATCGACTTTCCTTACCCTTGGTATCGCTTATTTTATTGTAATGATGTTTGCGTCTTTCCAGTATCGCGTACCGAAAGAGGGGTGGAAACCAGAAGGTTGGCAGCCTAAACCTGAAGCATCATCGAAAGGAATGGTATCGAAAAATCACGTCCATATTGATCAAGCCCTTAAAACACCTCAATTTTGGTTGCTTTGGATAGTATTATGTTTCAATGTCACCGCGGGTATTGGCGTTATTGGCGTAGCCAAGACCATGATCAATGAGATCTTTGGAAACTTAGCCATTGTTACCGCAGGTTTTGCAGGTACCTATGTATTGATGATCTCGGTGTTTAACATGGTAGGGCGCTTCTTCTGGGCTTCTACGTCTGATTATATTGGCAGAAAGAATACCTACCACTGCTTTTTCGTAATAGGTACGCTGCTTTACTTGTCTATCCCATTTTGGGCTGGAATGGGGAACAGCACCGCGTTAATTGGGTTCTACATTGCAACAATGATAATTTTCACAATGTATGGCGGTGGCTTTGCAACTATTCCTGCATACTTGGCAGATTTGTTTGGTACCTTACATGTAGGCGGCATTCACGGCCGATTGCTAACAGCATGGTCTACTGCCGGCGTATTAGGGCCATTCGCTATTACTTATTTGCGCAATATGTCAGAAGAAAATGCAATTGCCGATTTAGCGGCAAAAGTCGACCCTGCCGCGTTTGCAAGTAAGTTTGGTGCGCCAATGGCTGACTTGCAAAAATTGGTAGAAGCTAAAACGGTAACGGTTGCACGCTTGCTGGAAATTGCGCCAGCCGGAACGGTAGACCCAACCTCAACGCTCTACAATACCACTATGTATGCAATGGCTGGGTTATTGGTATTGGCATTTATTGCTAACTTACTTGTAAAACCTGTGCGAGAGAAGCATCACGTAGAGAACACGCACCCCGAACTGGAGCCCGCGCGAGCAAGCTAATTTACCCATCGAGAATACCCGCTTTATAGTGGGTATTTTTTTGCAAAGGTGTTTTAAAATACTCTTTATTGATTAAGTTGAAACGTTCTGGCTTACTAGTGCGCTATTTTCTCATGAGTTGTCAGCTATGCTATTTAAGAAGAATCCTCTTTCCTCCATTGTTGTTTCCCTATGCTGTGCGTTTAGCCTCAATGTTAGTGCAAATGCGCCGTATGAATTAATGGGGGTGACAACAAAAACGGGGGAGAAAACGTCATATCTTGCTAAAGAAAACAACATAACCTTGCCAGTGACGGTTATTAACGGAAAAAGTGACGGTCCTGTATTGTTGCTTACCGCTGGTATTCATGGCGATGAGTTTCCATCTATGTATGCGTTGCAGCAACTACAGCAAAGCATTGATCCTAAAGAGATGAGCGGTGCGTTGGTTGTGTTGCACTTGGCAAACTTAGATGGGTTTCACGCAAATAGAATCGCATTGAACCCTAAAGATGAGAAAAACCTAAATCGGGAATTCCCAGGGAGCGTTGATGGCACACCAACAGAACAGATTGCGGAGCTGCTAACCAGAGAGTTTATTGGCAAAACAGATTTCTTGATCGACATGCATTCTGGTAGCGCAAACCAAACGTTGCTGAATCACGTGTATTCTCCTTTTGTGGGCGACAAAGAACTTGATGCGTTAACATTTGAATTTGCCAAAGCCACGGGCATGCAGCATATCGTTATGTATGGCGACCGCCCAAGAGATCCCAACAATTCAATTTCATACCCTAACACAGCGATGACGAGAGGAAAGCCGGGACTGACGACTGAAATTGGGCATTTGGCACAGATAGATGAAGAATCGGTAGCAAAAGCGCTAGATGTGGCTAAAAACGCCATGTATTTTTTGAAAATGTTGCCAGAGACGCCAAAGCAGCACCCCGAGCCAGTTATCTATGAAACAATCAAATATCCAAAGAGCTCAAAAAACGGGTTCTTCAAAGCTTCTGTGGTGATAGGCGATAAAGTAAAGACAGGACAGGATGTAGGTGCGGTCACGGACTATTTTGGAAATCTCGTTGAAACCATTAAATCGCCCGTTGATGGCACGGTTATGATGGTTAATCAAATGCCAGCCATCAAAGACGGACAGTCTGTTATGGCTATTGGTGTTGAAGTTTCTGAATAACTAAGCTGGTGGCGTAGTTACAGTGGTGATCTAATTAACCTACTCAAACAAATAAATGTTAAAGTTATTTCACGAAATTGTGATTAGGGAATGATATGGACTTTCTTTTTAATGTATTGATTTGGGTGGGCGTTGTTATTTTTGCCATATTTTTTATTGGATTTATGGCCGCTGCTAAACTGAATAAACGCCAAGAAGAAAACCGCGCCAATCAGACGTCTGCAGAGCCTACTCGTGAAGGCGAAAAGCCGAGTAACCAAAATAAAAGTTAACCTTTCGTTCATTGTAAAACGTCAACGTTAAATAAAAACGTTCACATTTATTCACCCCTTTATATCAGTTCCCCCGTTTAGTGAAAAAAGGGGGAACATTATGCAAACAACAATCTTACCAAACGCCAACCCAAAGCACTTAACACACCAAAGTGTATTACCGTTTGAAAAAGCGCCTTTCGCTAAACGTGCTTTAAACGCAGCCACAATTGCTATAGCTGGATGTACCGTTACGGCAGGGCTTTTCGTATTAATGGCAGAGCTCATTAAGCAAGACAAAGTAAACATAAGCGAAGCCCCACCGGTGTTCTTTGAGCCCATTATTTACCAACCTGAAGACGAACGGACCATCACTAAAAAACCAATGGTGCCAATTGAGCAGGTAATTAAAACGCCACCTCAAAAAGTTATCGAGATTGACCCTGAGCCCAATGAAGGCCCAGGCGGCTTTGAGATAAAAACGCACATACCTAATACGGGGTTAGATTTGTCGATTAACTTGAACAGTGCGCAAGGTGATATGCAAGCCACACCCCAATTTAGGGTAGACCCCACTTATCCACCTGAGGCCAGTCGCGACGGTATTGAAGGCTGGGTAAAGCTAGGGTTTACAATAAGTGCTAGTGGCTCAGTGTCTGATATTACAGTACTAGATTCTGAGCCCAAGCGCGTGTTCGATAGAGCTGCGCGCAGAGCGCTTAAAAAATGGAAGTACAAACCCAAGCTGAATGGCGGTAAACCTGTTAGTCAATCAGGTATGGTTGTAGTATTAGATTTCAAATTAGAACAATAAGGACTGCCTATGAGTATAGGCGCAAGCTTGCAAAGCCTGTTTAAAGGCAAGCGCGAAAAAGTGCTGGGAGTCAGCGAGAGGCTAATGCTGCGGTACAGCGCAAAAGGTGATGAAGCATCGTTAGCCGCGCTGTATGACTTACACAGCCATAAGCTATTTTATTTTTTGAAGGTGTTAAGTGATAGCACTGTTGCAGAAGATATGTGTCAGCGCACATGGATTAAGGTTATCGAAAATCGTCACTTATTTAAAAGCGGCGATAATTTTCAGGCTTGGCTTTTCACTATTGGTAGGCGGACGCTTATTGATGAATTCAGAAAAAACGCCAAGCTTGAATTTAACAACGAGGCAGTTGAGTCGTTTTCGTTAAGCGAGTTGCTTAAAAATGCACAGTCTTCGGTAGAGGATGACGTAGCAAAAGGGATAGAAAAAGACGTGTTTAAGGCATGTATTGAGCAGTTACCCTACAAACAGAAAGAGGCGCTTTCGCTACAGTTTGAAGGTTTTTCGTTAGCGGAAATCGCCACTATTTGCAGTGCTGAAAAAGAAACGATTAAAACCCGGATACGTTATGCCAAAGACAGCCTTAAAACCATGCTGGAGAAACTGTAATCATGTCTACATCAGATAAAGAGCTACAAGATGCGTTTAAACGCAGCCAGCAGGTACAAAAGCAAAATGATGGAATGAGTGAAAAGGCTAATGCTCGAATTCGTGAAAGGGTTCTCGCGTACAACAAGGCAATAGAAAGTGATAGTGGAATAAAACGCGTATTTGCCGTTACGGCTGCTAATATTCGAGCGTACTTCGCTTCTTCAACCCTACGTTTCACGGCTGTGGCATTTGCAATCGTTGCCATGTTGGGCGTATACAATATCGGTACATTCCAACGTAATAGTTCGTCGCCTTTTCAAACGGCAGCACACCGTGTAGACATTGTTCAATATCACGGATTCGAAGGGGAAGATAAGCTGCTAGCTGGTAAAGCCGGAACTGATTATAAAGCGCGATTTAATGCCTATACTCAACAATATATTGAAAGCAATTTAGTCGCTAGAGCGGTTACCTTAGAGCCAGCCACGCTTACAGCGCAAAATGGGTATTGGCTCTTGGTGAGCTGCAAAAATCAGCAAGTTGTGGTTTCTGAAAACCTTATCGCATCATTAAATATTAACGGTCGCATTGAAGGGGATATCAATATTGGCACGCATGTGGCGCTCGCCTTTGATGCGCAAGGAAGAATACTTTCAATTAAACAGTCGAGTAAGCCGTTGATGTGCTGATTTATAGGGTGTTTAGCTGGATGCGTTCGTAAACGAGGTAAAGGCGGTGAAACTCGCTCGAGCCTCGATTACGAACAGTATTTTAGGAATGACTTATTTGTCTAAATCGTGTGCTCTAAAGGCATTTGGAAGTAACTCACCAATGGTGGTTTCGAATGTCTCGCCGTTTTGACTTACCATGGTAACGGGAGTTTCATCTGGGGCAAATTCAGCAATTTTCTGTCTGCATCCACCGCACGGAAAGCAAAACTCGTCGTTCGGGCTCGCAATAACGATATGCGAAATACGTTTTTGTCCCTGTGTGACCATATTGCCAATAGCTGTGGCTTCAGCGCATTGTCCTAATGGAAAAGCAGCACTTTCTACATTACAACCAGAGAAGGTTTCGCCACTTGGAGTAAGCACCGCAGCACCAACTTTAAAGTTGGAATAAGGTGAGTGTGAGTTTTTCTGTGCGTCAAAAGCAAGTTGTGATAGTTGTTCTAAATTATTTTTCTTCATAGCTACCTGTGTTAACCACCCAATACGCTTTACTTTTATCATCAAATGCGAGAAGGTTGGCGGCATTAGCGCCGCAACAAGCGTATACTTAATACTCAGGCGGTTTTTTCTTTTTTTATAGAATGCTTTTTTACCATGTGCAGAAACGTTAGTCTCATCTTTTTTTCTCTATTCGCTGCTATTTTAACCGGTTGTGCGCAAACACCACCTGTTTCAGAAAGACCACAAATGGGAAACCTGCTTTTAGCCGAACCTGCGCCCATTAATCCTCGTTCCGAAATGGCTATTGCTCGTTACAATCAGGTGCTTACCAGCCCTGCGTTATCAGATGAAGACAAAGCTGAACTGCACTTTCAGCGAGGCATGTTGTACGACAGCGTGGGCCTATCGGGCTTAGCGCAGTTTGATTACACCCAAGCCATTAATTTAAAGCCAGATTTGGCTGAAGCCTATAATTCTATGGGTATTCACTATATTCAGCAGAACGACTTTATTCAGGCTTACGACGCATTCGACTCCACGCTGGAAATCAACCCAGAGTATGATTTCGCGTTCCTAAATCGCGGTATTGCGCTTTATTACGGTGGCCGCGCCGAACTCGCGACCAACGATCTTAACCGCTTTTTTGAAAAAGATGACAGCGATCCATTTCGCGCTCTGTGGGCCTACTTTGCGCATCACGACGTGTCAGAGCTTGAAGGACAAAAATACTTGGCTTCTATTCGACCAACGCTGGACAACCAGCACTGGGCTACTACGCTGGTGGATTTGTTTTTAGGTACTGTTGATGAGAACGATGTACTTAACTCATTGTTAGACGGTGTGAAAAGCCAAAAAGCGTTAACAGACAGGTTGTGTGAAGCGTATTTTTACTTAGGTAAATTTCATACCCAGCGCGGCAACAGCGGTATTGCATCAAATTACTTCAAGCTTGCATTAAGCACCAATGTATTTGATTACGTTGAACACCGCTACGCACGAATGGAACTTAACCGTTTGCGTGAACTAGCTAGCAGCGATCTGGTTAGCGAAGAGTAAGCAGCAAGCGTTATGCGAGGCTTATTTTTAGCAGTGTTCGCACTGCTCATAGTTGCGGGCGATAGCGGACGCTATGTCCCGCAACTAATTGCTAATGCAAGCAAGGTACTTACGCCGGCAAGCCTAGTGTCAGATAGCGAACTAACTGAAAAGGCGAGCTCTGCTTCAGCAAATACTGCCGACGGCATGGCACAGGACAGCACAGAATCTTCTCCCGACGCTCAAACTTCGGATATTACCGAACGTTTCAATTATTCTGACTATCACCTTAAGCATGACGCACTAGCGCTACTTTGGTTAGCTGCAAAGCAGGGCAGTGAAAATGCACAGGCACGCTTGCTCGGTGAATTTGAGCGTGCGTATAACGCAGGCTTCATTGCTACTGACTATATCGATGAAGCCACTGCAACCTATTTTCTAGAAAAGCTAGTGAATCTTGAAAACGCAGACGCTGCATGGCTGCTGTACCAAATATTAGGTGAAGAAGGTGCGTCACAGCGCTTTATGCGCTTAGCGGCGCTCGGCGAGGTCGCAGAAGCACAGCTTGCGTTTGCAATGTCTACCGATTCGCCAGAAAAACGTGAGAAGTGGCTGGTACGCGCGGCTTCACAAAACTACGTACCCGCACAGGCCGCATTGGCCGATTGGTATCTTCTACACGGGCAACAACAACTAGCGAAACCACTGCTCGCAGCAACAGCAACTTTAGACATGCAAAGTGCATTTAAGTATGCTCGCCTTCTGTGGGACGAAGGGGAGTTTTCTGAGGCCAAGCAGCATTTTAGCTTTGCCGCGAAGAAAGGGCATCTTCAAGCGGAAAAAGCCTTAGAGGCCATCAATCTCTACACGCCGTATTCTATACAGCAAGCACTAAAGCAGTCTCCTTCATTTAACTGGGAGAATGAAGGGAAATGCCTTCAGCGTATTCAGCCTTTTGCTACCAGTTTAGCTACTATCATGCGTGCTCACAGTCTTTATAACTCATTCAATGACGACAAGCGCCTGCAGAACCTTTCTATTTGCCTGGCCCCGCCTATTTGGCTTAAACCCGATGTACTAAGCTGCGATCCGGATTATAAGAACGCTGGGATCTTAGGCTGTAGTATTACTCCTTTGGCAAGCATTGCGAAAAAGCAGAAATTTAGTCATGCAGTAGTAGTGGCAGAGCAGGGTAAGGCTAATGTTCAAAACGGCGTAATGTACTTAGACATCAGTGACGCTTATTCAGTGTTTGTTCATGAGCTAGCGCACTTCGCAGGCTTCGCTGACGAATATCCTATTGGCAAGGGCATGGCGAATAGGCTGTGCGATGAAGATGGAATAAGCGATTTTGCACCACCAAACCTAATCGTAGACTCTGAGTATTGGTACGCACCTCACGAAACGGTTGAAAATTGGCTAGAGATAGATCCTGCAACCATTATTGCACGCGCCAAAACGTGCACCGTATTGGGGAAAAACAGCTATAAGCCCAGTCGCAGAATTACCTTTATGGAACATCACGATAGCGGCGTGATCCCGCCTTTATATTTGGTACTGTGGCAGCAGCAGCTGGAAAAACAAAATGCCCAGCGACCTATTTCAATGAATTTTTTCCAGGCGTTCCACAATAGCGGCAACCAAAAAGAAGCCGCACACTGGTTAGCTGAATACGAAGCGTTTACTGGTGGCAAATAACCGCAGCTCTCATTACTAAAACAATGCACTCGCCACTATTTGGCGAGTGTATCTTTAAGCTCTCTTACCCACATAGACGTTGCACCACAAATTGCTACGGGCATAACGATAAAGTTAACCACGGGAATAAGTGAGAATATATTCACCATCATTCCAAACGTCATCGCTTTCCCTTTGTGTTCGCCAAGGTGCAGGCGCATGCGCGTAAAATCTATTTTGTGGTTGTCGTATGGGTAATCGCAGTACTGAATTGCCATCATCCAGGCGTTAAATAAGAACCACAAGACTTGCCCAATAATGGGCAGAAAAAAGAACAATAACAAAAAACCAATAGCGCGAGGTAAATACCAAACCAGCTTGGTGAGTTCGCGGCCTACTGTTCGAGGAATGTCTTTAACTAAAGACATCACGCCCTCGTCACCTAAATCTTGACCCGTTAAATGACGCTCAACCTTTTCTGATAGAACGCCATTAAACGGTGCTGCAATCCAGTTTGCGAGTGTGCCAAAGATCAGTGCGAAAATGAGCAATACGCTGATGACTGCTAGGGGCCACAAGAAAAAGCTGATCGCTGTTTTTATCCAGCCTAACCATTCAGGTACAAGATCAATCACATAAGCGATACCCATTTCTATTTGGCCAAATAAGAAGTAAAAAGCCACAGAAAAAAGCACTAAGTTTATTGTTAGGGGTACAAAAACAAAACGCTTTAATCCTTTGGTTTTTATAAGCGAAAAGCCTTCAAAGAAATAATGTACACCGCCTGAACTCATTCGTACTCCTTCGCGTTTGAAACGCTGTGTTTGTTAACTATCTGCTCTATCATACGCGCTTGGCGTATTCTCTGCCTATCTCAGTGAAATGGTAATTGTTACAAGCTGTTAGATTTGGTAGAGTCGAAGCATAATAACAAAAGAATCTGCCGTGTGATTGCATCATTTCTACATCAACTGCTATTTCAGCCGATGGTTAGCTGGTTTCTGGCTAATATCAAGGCGATACCGCGTGCAGCTTTGTGTTTAAGAGGGATGATGTGTGAGGCTTAAAAAGATTAAGCTCGCGGGTTTCAAGTCCTTTGTTGAGCCAACTACTATTCCATTCCCCGGCGAAATGACCGCCATCGTAGGTCCTAACGGCTGCGGCAAGTCGAATGTCATTGATGCTGTACGTTGGGTTTTAGGTGAAAGTTCTGCCAAAAACTTACGCGGCGATGCAATGACCGACGTGATTTTTAATGGCTCTTCGTCTCGTAAGCCAGTGGGGCAATGTAGCGTTGAACTTGTTTTCGATAACAGTGCAGGGCGGATAGTGGGTGAGTTTGCCAACTACAATGAGCTATCTGTTAAACGCCTAGTTACACGGGACGCCACCTCTACCTATTTTCTAAACGGCACTAAATGTCGCCGGCGTGATGTCACCGATCTGTTTTTAGGAACAGGGCTAGGCCCCCGGTCTTACGCCATCATTGAGCAAGGTATGATCTCGCGGCTTATTGAATCTAAGCCACAGGATTTGCGTGTATTCATAGAAGAAGCCGCGGGTATCTCAAAGTACAAAGAGCGCCGCAGAGAGACAGAGAACCGTATAAGGCACACGCAAGATAACCTTGAACGCTTGAATGATGTGCGCGATGAATTAGGCAAGCAGCTCGAAAAATTACAGCGTCAGGCGGCCGCGGCTACTCGTTACAAAACGCTACGTGCACAAGCCAGAGAGCTGAAAGGCCAGTTAGCAGCCCTTCGTTTTCTAAAAAATAGTGAACATATTGAAGCGCTGCAAAAACAGCAGCAATCACTACAGTTAGAAGTGGACGACTTAGTGGCTCGACTACAGGGCGATGAAGCGGGGCTTGAGTCGTACAAAACCAAGCAGCTGGAAACAAAACAAACTATTGATGATCTTCAGCAGCAGCTGTTTACTACTAGTAACGCAATCACACGACTAGAGCAAAATGCGCTGCACGCAAAACAACGCAAAGGGCAGGTTGAGCAAGAGTTAGCAAGAATTCGCGAGCAACATGAATTGCTTAACCACTCTATTGACGAGGCACAGGAAGCACTTGCAGTATCAAATGAGGCGCTTGAAAACATTGAGCCTGAATTTGCCCTTAAGGAAGCAGAGTTAGAGCATGCCAAAGAGCGTTTTGAAGACGCTGAACAAGCGCTAAGAGAATTTAACGCACAAGCGCGAGCGCAAGAACAAACCTATAATCAACTTCGTCAGAATGTTCAGCAATGCCATAGCCAAATTCAGTCAACGATGAGCATGCAGTTACGCACTTCTCAGCGTATCAGCGAACTACAAGACGAGCTAAAACAGCTAGATGAAGAAGATTTTGCCAGTCAGATAACACTTTTAGAAGAGCAATGTAGCGAACTCGATTTTGACATTGATGAAGCTAAGCAATTACTTCAAGAGTCCAATCAAAAGGTGTCGCAGCAACAAGGCGAAGTCAACGCAATAGAAGCGAAGCGCCGTGATACCCAGGGCCAGTTACAAACTGCACTGTCCACAAAAGCTGCGCTAGAAGCGCTTCAACAAGATGCCTCAAATAATGAAGACGTAACGTTAGACGGAATAGAAAAGCTGTGGCAGCAGTTTAGCTCTAACCAAACTCTTGCGCCTTGCGTAGAATCGATTTTACAACACACCAAAGACCCCGTTGTTGCTAAAAGCCATGACATACAGGCACTGCTGCAAAACCAAGATAATTTGCCAAGCGGCATTAAAGTGTTTACCGATAAGGCGTTTGTAAGCACTGCCAGATCGGGTTCACTTGCACACGCTTTATTAACTGAATCTAGCACTAATGAATCGTCAACACAGCGTGTTCCCGCATTTTTTAATGACATTTACCTTTGTAGCAACGATGACGAACTTGCGGAAACGATTGAAAGTGCTTTTGTAAGCGTTCTTGATAAAGAAGATGAACCTGAAGGCCTAGCTAAGGGGTTTACTAGCGCAATCTCGCCTTCAGGGTTGTGGGCTAGCTCGCAGTGGGTAGTGAAACCTGGCGAAGCAAGCGACGGTGCTTTGCTGCGGGCGAACAAAATTAAGGGACTGGTAGAAAGCATTGAAGAAACTGAAAGCCTTATAGATGAGATTGAGCATTCACTAGAGCGCGCCAAACAGGCACTTGAACAGAGCGTAGCGCAAAAGCAGGCTATTCAGAGCGCCTTGGGTGAAAAAGAAAACCAGCGCGCACAGATTAAAAATAAACTTTCTTTGCTTGAAATGCAGCAAGAGCAGCAGTCTACACGCACTGCCAAACTTAATGACGAGTTAGCAAAGCAAGAGTTAATGTTAGCGAAAGAAGAAGAGCAGTTAGCTCAGCTTTCGGAAAAATTAGAGCTTCAAGAGGCACAAATTCTTGAACACGAAGTACACATTGACGATGTGAACGCTAAGCGTGATGCAAATGAGCGAACTACGTCAGAGTTGCGCGCGTTAGTTGATACATTAACGTCGCAAAATCATGAGCTTGCACTTAAGAAGCAGCAACTAGAGAACCACCAGAATTTATATAGTCAACAGGTTACACGTAACCTTCAGCAGCGTGAAGAGTACATAAAAAACAAAGAAAGATTACAAAAAGAACTTACACAGCTGACGTCTCCTGAAGAAATTCAAGAAGCAGAGCTTCAGTCGTTGTTGGAAAACAAAGCGGAATTAGAACAGCTGAAAAGTGCTAAGCAAAGTAGTCTTGAAGATATAGAGCAGTGGTTGCGAGAAGCTGAAAAAGGGCATCAAGCTCTGGGTAAAGACATTCAAACGCGACAAACCAATATCGATAAACTCAACATTGATATTGAAGGGTATCGGGTACGTGCGAATACGATTTTAGAACAGCTTGATGAAACGCAGCAGTCGCTGAAGAGCATTCTAGAAACCTTACCTGAAGATGCCGAAGAGAAACGCTGGCAAGAAGACCTTGAAAAAACGCAGGCTAATTTGCAGCGTTTGGGGGCAGTGAACTTAGCTGCGGTTGAAGAATATGAAACCCAGTCGGAAAGAAAGTCACATTTAGATACACAGCACAACGACCTTACTGAAGCCTTGGAAACGCTACAATCGGCCATTCGGAAAATTGATAAAGAAACCCGCACGCGCTTTTCTACTACCTTTGAACAGGTTAACGAAGACCTTAAAACGTTATTTCCCAAAGTGTTTGGGGGCGGTTCGGCGTATCTTGCGCTTACCGATGACGATTTGTTAGAAACTGGGGTGACGATAATGGCTCGCCCCCCTGGTAAGAAAAATAGTACGATTCACCTCTTAAGCGGTGGAGAAAAAGCACTAACCGCTTTATCATTGGTGTTTGCTATTTTCAGATTAAATCCGGCTCCATTTTGTTTGCTGGATGAAGTAGATGCACCATTGGATGATGCAAATGTAGGGCGCTTTTGTAACTTAGTGTCAGAAATGTCACAAACAGTGCAGTTTATTTATATCACCCACAATAAAATAGCGATGGAAATGGCCAGTCACCTCACCGGTGTTACCATGGCGGAACCGGGAGTTTCGCGCATGGTGGCGGTAGATGTGGACGAGGCTGTAGCCTTCGCAGAAGCATAACAAAGGGCGAAAGAAATTAAATGGAAGATCAATTACGTCTATTTTTACTCCTTGGAGGCACGGTTTTTATCATCGCAGTGCTTGCCCATGGTATTTGGAAAATTCGTAAAAACAGTAAGCCTTCGGAAAAAGAGCGCTTAGAGCCCCGTCAGTGGCAAGATGATGACAACGATTTCGAGTCCGACGAGCAAGAAGGCTTTGACGAGCTTGGCATTGGCGCGGTGCGCGTGGTTAGCAAATCACAAAACCAAGAGCATGAGGCTGCAAGCAATGTATCGACGAATACGGCAAATGGCCCTGCACATCACGATATCAATGAAAAACATGCTTACAGCAGCGAAGAACTTGATGACGACGATAGCTTGTCTCAACATGCCACGTCAAAAGAGCACGGTGATGGAAAAGAGGGCGCACACGGTGAGCATGCGGGTAAACGCTCAAGCAGCGTTGGTAATTCAGCTATGCCGTCTGACGGGAAAGAAGAAGCTGAGAAAGCACCAAAGCTCTATGGCTCTGTGGTTACGAATCCGAAGCCACACATGAAAGGGCAAACTCGTCCCGATGGCCCATCAACAAAAGGTGCTAACAGAGGCGACGAAAACCTTGCCGCGTTCCCTGATCCTCCTGGCTTCTTACTTCGTGAAGGCGAAGAGCAAGAGGAAACGTCTTTAGCGTCACATGCTCAGCGTGAAGAAAGCGAACAGCCAAATGCTCCAAGTAATCAAGAGAGAGCGGATAACGCGCAATCGCATGATCCAATTCAGAGTCAGGCGGGCGGTCATCAAGAAAGAGGGCGTGCAGAGCCTGTTCGTCCTGCACAGAAGTTTTATATTGACCCAACGCTGGAGGAAGAGCCTGAAACAGTGCAGCCGCCGGCTAAAGACGAAAGAGAAGTTGCTGATTTTAGTTTAGATGCACCCGAAGAGTCTGTTTCATCCAGCGATGTTCATGAAGAAAATGAACAGCCGCGACGTTTTGCACGTAACAAACGAAGCAAAACGCCAGTGAGAAGACGTGAAGAGCCGAATTTTGGTGACGATCAAATGCGTATTGATTTTGACACCAGCGAAGCAGCTAGCGCTGATTTCGGCGATGAAAGCTTTAGTGCTAATGAGTCAGGTAATGATGGTGCTGGAAGTACACCAAAGACCGCTAAGTCGTCGATTGAACCTGAGGTTTTAGTATTAAATGTAAGAACGCCAGAAGGCGAGCCTATCTCAGGCGCGGCGCTACTACCTATGCTATTAACATTAGGGTTTAAATTTGGCGATCAAGACATCTTCCATCGCCACGTAAACTCAAATGGCAAAGGGCCAGTATTGTTTAGCCTTGCTAACATGTTTAAGCCTGGGGTTTTCGATATTGATAACCTAGAGAACTTTGAAACCCAAGGTATTTCACTGTTTATGATATTGCCTATTGAGGGTGACCCTCATCAAGTGTTTAACATGATGCACAATGCCGCCCGCAAATTGGCAGATGAGTTCGGCGCACAAGTACTTGATGGGCGCCGAAGCGTATTAACGAAGCAGGGCTTACAGCAATACGTCGAGAAAATTCGTGAGTTCGAGCGCAAGCGTATGATTGCGCGCAGCTAGCGTTAACTTATCACTTGCGCCTCAATCTTGTGGATTATTCATGCAGGTGCAACAACAAAAAAGGACTTGGCTCATACCCAGGTCCTTTTCTGTTGATTAGGGTCTATTGATCTTTGATGTATAACAAGGGCTAGCAAGCCATAGCATTGTAGCGTGGCTGTACGTTTCACAACCTGACTGAAATAGATCAGGTTTTTGCAGCCCATTTGGAACATACAGTGGCTTGGGCGAATAGGCCTTGGCAACGAATTGTAATACTTTTAACTATTTAAACGGCGTGACAACAACTCCATGTCAGATTCTTTAGAACAAGCAAAGCAACAAATAGCAACACTTCGCAACACACTTAATGAGTACAACTATCAGTACTATGTGATGGATGACCCTTCGGTTCCTGATGCAGTATATGATAGAGATATGCAGGCGCTTATTGTGCTAGAAAAACAATATCCTACGCTTCAAAGCCCGAATTCTCCCAGTCAAAAAGTAGGGGGCGCAGCGTTATCGGCCTTTGAACAAGTTACCCATGATGTTCCTATGTTGTCGCTGGATAACGCCTTTGATGAAGAATCACTGCTTGCCTTCGAAAAACGTTTAAAAGACAGACTAAAAGATTCGGCAACGTTAGATTTTAGCTGCGAACCCAAGCTAGATGGTTTAGCGGTAAGTATTCTGTATGAAAATGGTGAATTAGTGCGTGCTGCAACCCGTGGTGACGGTCAGGTAGGAGAGAATATCACGGCGAACGTTCGTACCATCTCTAATGTGCCGTTAACGCTTCGTGGTGACCATTTTCCTGAGCGCGTAGAAGTGCGCGGTGAAGTGTTTATGCCCCGTGATGGCTTTGCAAAATTAAATGAGCATCAAAAAGAGGCCGGAGGCAAGGTTTTTGCCAACCCCCGTAATGCAGCGGCTGGCAGTTTACGACAGTTAGACTCTAAAATTACAGCCAAGCGCCCGCTGATGTTTTATGCTTATTCGCTAGGCGTTGTGCAACCCGAAAGTTTTGAACTGCCCACAACACACAGCGAGCGCCTTAAGCAGTTGGGTAATTGGGGGCTGCCGCTGTGCCCTGATATTGACACCGCCGAGGGCGGTAAGGGCTGCTTGGCATACTACAACCACATTTTGGAAAAGCGCGACAGTTTGCCATACGACATTGACGGCGTGGTGTTTAAGGTAAACCGTATTGACCTGCAAAATGCCCTTGGCTTTGTGGCTCGAGCGCCTCGCTGGGCAATTGCGCAGAAGTTTCCTGCGCAAGAAGAAGTGACTAAGTTACTGGACGTTGAGTTTCAGGTAGGAAGGACTGGTGCGATCACGCCGGTTGCCCGCTTAGAGCCCGTGTTTGTAGGCGGAGTTACAGTATCTAATGCTACTCTTCACAATCAGGACGAAATTTCCAGATTAGGCGTTAAAGTTGGCGACACCGTGGTAATTCGACGTGCGGGTGACGTAATTCCTCAAGTGGTATCTGTGGTAGAAGCTAATCGCACAGGTAGCGAAACTGACATTACCTTCCCAAGCCAATGCCCAGTGTGTGATTCGCAGGTTGAGAAACTAGAAGACGAAGCGGTTGCCCGTTGCACCGGTGGGTTAATTTGTGCAGCACAACGCAAGCAGGCGCTTAAGCATTTTGCTTCGCGTAAAGCATTCGATATTGATGGTCTGGGCGACAAGTTAGTCGATCAGTTAGTTGACGCTGATCTTGTGCACAGTCCCGCCGACTTTTTCACGCTTTCGTTAGGCGACGTTGTTGGGCTAGAGCGCATGGCTGAAAAGTCTGCCAGTAAGCTACTGGCATCGCTAGAAGCTTCAAAGCAAACCACGCTTGCCAAGTTCCTATACGCATTGGGGATCCGTGAGGTTGGCGAAGCTACTGCGGCAAACTTGGCTGCGCACTTCGAAACCTTGGAGGCTATTCGCGAGGCGTCGCTTGAAGCACTGGTTGAAGTCCAAGACGTTGGTGAAGTGGTGGCTACCCACATTTTCAATTTCTTTAACGAGTCACACAATACTGATGTTATTGATGCGCTGTTAAAAGAAGGAATTAACTGGCCAGCTATTGAAAAGCCTGATTCGGATAACTTGCCTCTTGAAGGCAAAACGTGCGTTATTACCGGTACACTCAGTGAAATGGGACGTTCTGACGCGAAAGCACGTTTGCAGTTACTTGGTGCAAAAGTGGCAGGCTCGGTAAGTAAGAATACCGACTTCCTAGTTGCAGGAGAAAA
The DNA here is from genome assembly GCF_054960375.1 of Alteromonas sp. G4i35. Taxonomy (NCBI): domain Bacteria; kingdom Pseudomonadati; phylum Pseudomonadota; class Gammaproteobacteria; order Alteromonadales; family Alteromonadaceae; genus Alteromonas; species Alteromonas sp. G4i35. The sequence continues at coordinate 62,961 of NZ_JBHNZD010000003.1, forward strand.
AGCGGGTTCCAAGCTAACCAAAGCACAAGAGCTAGATGTGGAGGTATGGGACGAAGCTGCGCTTATCGCTTTTTTATCAGAGCATGAAAAGTAGCCTGTCTGGCTTAAATTCAATAAGAGCGCTCGGCGTAATGGTTTTCCTGAATAGATTGACGCCGAACTCATATTGATAGATACCAAAAAAAAACGCCACTTCTATGAAGTGGCGTTTTTTTATAATTCTTGTTTTGTCTCTTACTGCGTAATTTGTACTGAACGTTGTAAAGGGCTTGAGAAAAGGTGAATATTTCTACAAACCCTCAAGTGTAGGGCTCTCACGCTAGTGGGCTTCTTGATTCCGCATTTGTCTGCGCCTTTCCCAAGCTTTTTTCACTTGAAAGCGCCAAACCCAGTTTAAAGAGAAATAACCCGCTAGACCAAACACAACCGAGCAAATTCCACACCCGACTAAAAATGCAGGGCCAATGGTATTAATGCTTTCTACAACCCACTGCCAACTAAACTGAAATTCAAAATGCTCAGGCTTGGTCCCAAGTACAGTAGTACCAACCTTGTAAGCCCCATAGAATATAGGCGGAATAGTAAATGGGTTAGTCACCCAAACAGTTGCAACAGATAAGGGCAGGTTTGCTCGAAATGGAATAGCTAAACCGGCAGAAAGCCACATTTGAAACGGTACCGGCCAAAACGCGAAAAATAAACCTATGCCAAATGCACCAGATGCAGAACGACGGTTTAAGTGCCAAAGATTAGGCTCGTGCAATACGCTACCAAAAATTTTTAAAGCTTTGTTTTGCTTAATGCTTTGGTGATCTGGCAAAAAACGTCGGATAAATTTCTTAGGCATAAATATCAATGCATCTCGAAAATAAAATCAAAAAAGACAGAAAAAATAACAGTAAACGGAATTGCGCAACATGAATTTGCACCACCCACATTCACTCACTGTCAATTGCTACGTGAAAACATGGTCAATCGTATCACAATTTGCTTAAGCTGTTTTTGCGCTAGCGCAATAAGTGCAGTTTCCTGGCAAAAACTTCCAAGTACTCACAGCATGGCATTGATGATTGCCATTTTAATAATATCTGTGACTATCATTATATTCATTTCGACGACAAAACCCGCTGAACATCATGCATTTCCAGAGGTGCTGCTATGTTGGGCAGTGAGCGGGCTGCTGTCTGGAGTACTTTGGGTGGCGAGTGTAGGGCATTTTTACTACGCTTGGCAACTGCCCCAAGGGAAAATTCAACAAGATGTCACAATTTCAGGTCGAGTTGTGTCGGGGGGATGTGTCTTCGGCACAGCTAGGGTGCCGGAAGCGACTTATCACTATGTTGTCGCTATTGAGTCGGTCAACCGTGAAAGCACAGCGACATTTCTAGACAAGGGTATACTTTCCCCCTTGCCTAAGCGTGTTTTAACTAGCACGTTTAATTTCAAAGCTCGTCTTAGTCACCAACGTTATGAATTCCCAAATGATCGAAAAAGCGAAAGCTTAGCCAATAAGAAAATCGCATATGCTCAACAGGGAACTAAAGGCGTGCGACCTCAATCAGTTTCTCCGTCTCAGGTGAAATTAAATTGTTTGCACAACGGCGATACCTTCACCGCAATTGTAAAACTTAAACCAGCATACGGTACAGCTAATCCTGTTGGAGCTAGCCGACAACAGCAGTTGGTTAGCCAATTTATTCATGCAACTGGCTATATCAAGTCGATAGAGCACGATAAAACAAAGCATAATCACTCAGTGCGTTATGAACTTGCTACAACATTGCAGAAGCTAGACCTGGTTCATGAAAAATGGTGGCGCGCATTGCTGCTAGGGGATAAAACGGGCTTTACGTTGGGTGATTGGACGCTGTTACAACGCACCGGCACTGGGCACATGTTTAGTATATCAGGCATGCATCTATCACTTATCGCTGGGGTCTGCTTATTGTTTTTTAACCCCGTTATATTTTTACTCACGCATGTTACAGGCCTATTAGGCAGAGCGAAATATTGGTTAGTACGTTCAGCCTCCATCAACTATCCGGCAACAGGTCGAAAGAACAGAGAGCAGCAAACAAGTAAGATGTTTCAAACCAGCGCGCCAATTAGAGCCTCTGTGCTTTGTGTGCTTGTCGCTGCTTGTTTTTGTTACGCGTTGCTTAGTGCAAGCGCATTGCCGGTTGTGCGTGCGCTGATACTGGTAACTATGGGGAGCGTGCTGTCTCTTTCTCGACATGCATGGCGGCCAGTAAATGTTGCGTTGACAATGCTTACTTTGAGCTTGTTGCTGTTTCCTCTTTCTATACTAAGCGCTAGCTTTTACTTGAGCATAGGGGCTGTACTGTGCATTTGGTTTTTAGTTGTTGTTTGGGGGCTACAGCGAGCACCATGGTATGTGTCTTTGTTTAAACTACAAGTAGCACTTACCGTAATAATGATGCCCCTAACCCTAATATGGTTTGGTAGCGCCAGTTTTATTGCAGTTGTTACCAACTTAATCGCCTTGCCCGTCATATCGTTACTTTTACCTATTTGTTTAATTTCGTTGTTAGTCCTTCATTTTGCTGAGTTGCCTTTCGCACAACAAGTTACGGGCATGCTTATGCATTACAGTGATGTGTGTTTAGGGTATTTGTTATCGCTTTTGAACGTTCTTAGTCAGTTTTCTGGGAGCGCTATCAATTTTTACGTAAGTAGTGGTGCGGCACTTTGTCTAATTGTCGCTTTTTTTATTTTTCTTTTGCCAACATGGCGGTACAAAGCTATCTGCGTAGCGCTTCTCTTGCTCCCATCGCTAAGCATTTTTCAAAAGTGGTTACCTACCAATGAATCGGCATGGGCGCTGCATGTATTTGATGCGGGCCAGGCCAGTGCTATTGCAGTGACTGCGGGTGGTCGGGCTATGATTATTGATTCTGGCGCTCAGTTTAATGGCAATGCTCATACTGCAACGAAACACCTGTTACCTTTTTTAGAAAGTAAGCATATTTCGAATATAGATGTTGTAGTTCATACGCATAGTGACAACGATCATGCAGGTGGGGCATTAGCCATTGGACAACACGCCTTAGCTAAAAAAGCCACTTTCTACACACCAACATTAGGTTGTGAGCGAGGAAAGCGTATACGCTGGCAGAACTTAACAATCAATTTTCTATGGCCGCCAAATGGCAACAAAGAAGACAACAATGCCATGTCGTGTGTGGTTAAAATAACAAGCGACGCTGGTAGCGTGTTAATTCCTGGTGACATTGAGAAAACAAGTGAGTACGCGTTGATAACCCGTGAAATCATGGATGGTTTTTCAGAGGGGGCTTCAATGGATACTTTAGCGAGTTCTACAAATCTAAGTGCCGACATTCTTATTGCGCCGCATCACGGAAGCAAAACGTCTTCTACTAATGTTTTTATAGAACACGTTGCACCAAAAGCTGTGATCTTTACGCAAGGTTATGAGAATCGATGGCAGTTTCCTGCGTATGTTGTGGCTAAACGTTACGAGCGTTTGGGCGTAACGCAATATTTAACAAGCTATCACGGATATATAAGCGCAACCTTCGATAAGAATTCTTTCCATATAGATTCCCAACGTGGAACGTTGAATAAACGCTGGTATTTACCAGGCATTACACCGCGACACCTCAAAGACTAAGTAATATCGCCAAATGCCAAAAATATTAGCTTGTAACGAAACGAAGAAGTACACGAATACCTTTAAATAGGTATGAAGTGGCCACACATTATTCACTTAGTTGGCAGACTAACCAATTTTGCCGCTATATTAGTGAATTAGAGCGAGAACGAGTACAATACTTCCAACGCGTTATTGTTAACGTTTCAAACAGGTTAAAAAAACTACATGCAACAAGCCGACAACTCGGATTATCAAATTAAGCGCTTTTTACAGTATCTTAAAGCGTATAAAGTGCCTTTCGTTTTTGCCATCATCGGTATGATTGGTTATTCCGCGGTAGATACCTTCGTATTTTCCCAGCTTCAGCCAATGATTGACGAATCACTGGGGAAAAACGACCATGACTATCTACGTCTAGCCGCATATGCGATTGTGCCGCTCTTTTTGTTACGGGGTGTTTTCAACTTTTTAGGTAGTTACACGCTAAGCTGGATTGGTGCTCAGGTGGTAATGCGCATGCGCCAGCAGTTGTTTGAAAAATACATTCATCTTCCAGTGGCATTTCACGATAATCATGCGGTTGGCGGGCTTATCAGTAAAGTCACCTACGATACAGAGCAAGTGGCTAATGCATCTGGTAAGGCGCTGCTAACATTGGTGAGGGAAGGCGCACTGGTCATCGGTTTGCTGTGTGTCATGTTCTATTACTCATGGCAGCTTTCTCTCATATTTCTTTTAATTGGCCCGATTGTGGCAGCGATTGTTTCTATCGTTAGTAAGCGTTTTCGCGTTGTAAGTAAAAACATTCAACAATCAATGGGCAACCTAACATCGTCGGTAGAGCAAGCGGTGAAAGGTCACAAAGTTGTGATCATGTTTGGCGGTCAAGAAATAGAGCAAAAGCGTTTCGAGCAGAAAAACAATCACAACCGTCAACAGTCAATGAAGCTGAATGTCACCTCTATTTTGAGTGTGTCTTCAATACAGGTAATAGCGTCAATTGCCCTTGCAGTCGTTCTGTTTATTGCCAGCACGCCCGGTATGCTTGAAAAGCTTACAGCAGGCGTATTTATTAATGTGGTCTTTTGTATGGTGATGCTGCTTAAACCTCTTAAACAGCTCACTACCATTAATAACCAATTTCAAAAAGGTATGGCAGCCTGCGCCAGTATTTTTGAAATTCTTGATGAAGCAGACGAAGAAGATAAAGGGAAAACCAAAGTAGAGCGCGCAACAGGAAAAATTGAATTTGACGACGTTACGTTCTCTTATCCAGGAAAACAGACGCCCGCGTTATCGAATGTGAGCTTTATCGCAAACCCTGGGCAGTCGATTGCTTTGGTAGGGCGCTCGGGAAGTGGTAAATCGACCATCTCGTCGCTGCTTACACGCTTTTATGTACCGCAAGAAGGTGAAATTCGCTTGGATGACACGGCGCTCAACGATATTGATCTTAAAGATCTGCGGGCGCAGTTTGCCGTGGTATCGCAAAACGTTACGCTATTTAACGATACCATAGCCAACAATATTGCTTATGGTGCGCGCCAAAATGTATCTCGCAAAGACATCGAGAATGCGGCAAAAATGGCGCATGTTGAAGAGTTCTTATCGAACTTACCTGAAGGACTAGATACGGTAATTGGTGAAAACGGCTTGATGCTTTCTGGTGGTCAACGTCAGCGTATTGCCATTGCAAGGGCAATACTTGCCGAAGCGCCCATACTTATTCTTGACGAAGCGACATCTGCCCTTGATACAGAATCTGAGCGTTTGATCCAAGACGCATTAGAAACGCTGCAAAAACGATGCACCAGCATTGTTGTGGCGCACCGCTTGTCTACCATCGAAAACGCAGATTGCATTATGGTAGTGGAGCAGGGGCGCATTATTGAAAAAGGTAAACACAACGAATTGCTTGAAAAAGGTGGTCACTACGCGCAACTGCACGCGTTGCAATTTGGTGAGACTAAGTGAGTCAATCACAAAGTAAAACCAAGCACGATAAATGGTATTTCGGCCATCCTTTAGTGTGGCTGCTCTCACCATTTGCGCTGCTGTTCTACTTTATTTCGGCAATTCGACGATTACTTTTTAAAATTGGACTCAAAAAGGCCTTTAAGGCTAATGCTCCCGTGATTGTCGTTGGCAACATATCAGTGGGCGGCAACGGAAAAACGCCAGTCGTATTAGCTTTAGCCGATTATTACCAGAAGCAGGGCATAAAGGTCGGTATTTTAAGTCGTGGTTATGGCGCTAAATCATCAGAATACCCGCGATTAGTGAAAGGCGAAGATGATGCGTCTGAAGTGGGTGACGAACCTCGTTTACTGGCCATTAGAAGCCAGTGCGACGTTGTTATCGATCCAGTCCGCGCGCGCGGAGCCGCGTACTTAAGTGACGAATTACACTGCGATTTAATTATTTGTGATGACGGCCTTCAACATTACGCACTTCATCGCGACGTTGAAATTGTGGTGATGGACGATAGAAAAGTAGGCAGTGGTTATTTGCTGCCAATGGGGCCCCTTCGCGAAGGACAATGGCGCCTTGGTACCGTTGATGCGCTAGTACATAATAGCCGTTCAATGCCGACATTTAGCCATGCTGTAGCGCCTCAATATCTAATGACCTTAGTACCAGGGGACTTCACCTCTGTTTCAAACAGAGTAAGAACCAGTCCCCTTGAAGAGATACAAAAAGTGCCGTGCAGCGCAATTGCTGGAATAGGTTCACCTCAGCGTTTTTTCTCTCAGCTTAAAGAAATGGGTATCCAGCTTTCTTCGGCTACACCGCTGGCGGATCACCACGCAATCACACGGTCAGACATACCGAATGGCAGAGTCTTAATGACAGAAAAAGACGCCGTTAAAGCTGCACCTTTTGCTCATAACGACTGCTGGTTTTTACCTGTTACCGCGCATTTAGCGCCAGACTTTTTTAATTTAGTAAATGTGAAACTTGCCAAGGCAGGTTTGAAGATCAACCAAGACGGACAGGAATAATAACAATGGCCTTTGATAAAAAGCTTTTAGAAGTTTTGGCTTGCCCAGTGTGTAAGGGAAAATTAGTTCTGAGTGATGATAGCACCCAGTTAGTGTGTCGATTTGATAGATTGGCTTTCGATATTAAAGATGGCATCCCTGTACTTATCGAAAGTAAAGCAACAGCATTGTCGTTAGACGATGTAGACGCAACACGGTAATAAAACGTTAAACTAAGTGGTAGATAAGGGCGAAATAAAGTTATGTCATTTACAGTTGTGATCCCTGCTCGATACGGCTCAAGTCGGTTTCCTGGCAAACCCTTAGCGCTTATTGACGGAAAGCCGATGATTCAACATGTGGTTGAACGTGCTAAAGAAGCTGGAGCAGATAACGTCATTGTTGCCACCGACGATGAACGTATTCAAAACGTCGTGCTAGGTTTTGCTCAAGTATGCATGACGTCTGTCAACCACCAATCTGGAACAGAGCGCATTGCCGAGGTTATCGAAAAAGAAGGCATTGCGAGTTCTACGATTGTGGTTAACGTACAGGGGGATGAGCCATTTATTCCCGCCGAAAACATCAGGCAGGTTGCAGATAATCTAGCCAATGCGCCTCAGTGTCAGATGGCTACGTTATCTACGCCTATTGAACGTGTTGAGGATGTGTTTAACCCCAATATCGTTAAGGTATTGGTAAACGAAAAGGGTGAGTCTATCTATTTTTCACGTTCTCCTATTCCTTTTGAACGCGATCACATGATGGCAAACCCGCAATCTGCAAATACGTCGCTGTACAAACGCCATATAGGTATTTATGCCTATCGTGCTGAATACATTAAGCAATATGTTGCCTATGCGCCTAGCTCTCTGGAGCAAATTGAATCCTTAGAACAGCTTCGAGCCATATGGTATGGCGATAAGATTCACTGTGAGGTGGCGATAGCGCCACCGCCAGTTGGAATTGATACCCCAGAAGATCTAGAACGTCTTTTAAAGACTATAAGTTAATAAGAAATGAGTGCTGAAATAGGGCTGACGCTTTGTAGTAAATTAGCAACAAGCCTTATCTAAACAGCCAGTTCTTGTAAAAGGTGAGTGAAACCTTTTAAACGCATACACATAGTAACAAGGGAACCGTTATGAACGTAGTTATTACCGGTGGCAACAGAGGCATAGGCCTTGCGCTTACCAAGCAATATAAAGCACGTGGTGCGAAAGTTTATGCTACCTGTCGAAACAGTTGCGACGAGCTAAACAGTGCAGGTGTGACAATCATCAAAGGTGTGGACGTATCCCAACCAGAAATGTTGGCTGAAAAGCTTGCACCTTTAATGGATGTTAACATCGATTTGCTCATTAATAATGCCGGAGTGCTCGGACGCGAGAGTATTGACGATTGGGATCCAAATACCATCGATTATCAATTTAGGGTTAATGCATTAGGTCCATTGTTAGTTACTCAAACACTATTACCGGCAATGGCAAATGACGGTAAAATTGCCATGATTACCAGTCGCATGGGTTCAATGGCAGACAATGGGTCAGGCGGCTACTATGGCTACCGAATGTCCAAAGCCGCACTAAACGCGGCGGGAGTGTCCATGGCGAATGATCTGAAACCCAAGGGGATTGCAGTAGGTATTTTCCATCCTGGATTCGTTCAAACAGAAATGGTGAATGGAGCGGGAGATATTGATGCTGATACCTGTGCTGAGCGTTTGTCACAACGCATAGATGAGCTAAATGTATCTAACGCAGGTCGCTTCATCCGTTCAAATGGTGACGAGTTGCCTTGGTAGGTTTAATGTGGCTTGCCACAAACTCAATCAATAATGCATCACACCAAGAGAGCGCTTACGAAAAGCGCTCTTTTACTTTTAACTACACCTGTCTTTAACTGTACGTGTCTTTAACTGTACGTGTCTTTAACTACACGTGTTCTTAACTACATGATTCCAACGCGCCTTAGCTTTTTAGCGCGTTAAATCATACGTATCAATGATTTGCTTAATAGACCCGTCTTTTAAACGAGCGCTAAGGGCTTGGTTAAACTCTGGAAATAGTGATGCGCACTTAGATTTGGCGGAGATAGCAAAATGTACATTGTTTGAAGATATAGGTGACTGGCTTATTAGCATGCCGTCATTTTCTGGGTCGCTCAAGTGGCTTAGTGCTGCGCTTTGTGGTGAAACTGCGTAATCAGCGCGATGTCGACGCATCATTTCATACATTTTGTCGTGGTCTTTAACTTCGATAATATTCAAGTTTGATTTAATGCTATCGAATTTTTCACCTAAGCTTATTCCTCGAGGCATCACACCAATATATTGCGCGAGTGCGTTAAGCGAAAGGTCGGTACCTCGCGTTTGAGAAAGTGAAGGAGAGAGCACAACGTAAACCTCTTCTGCTGCAAACGGTGCGGTGATAAGCCATTTTCGACTACGAGCTTCGTTCCAATAGTTTCCCGCCAAAATATCAAGCTCGCCCGCGTCGAGTTTGGATTCTATTCGTTTCCAGGGGAGCCCGGTTTCTATCTTTAGTGCGACACCTAAATCCCGTGCTAGCAGGGTTAGAACGTCAAATGCTATCCCCGTGGCTTTCAACCTTCCTTCAAACTCGTTAAATGCGTAGGGAAACCACTGTTGTGCTCCCGCGGTGTGTAAAGTCTTACACTCTGTACTGGCAAGTGCACGAGGGTTGAATACGAAAGTTAAAATGAGCACTATGCCAAATGACAAGATGTGGCGGGAAAAGTGTTTAAGTTTGGAGTAGGGTAACATTGCCATATTTTATTCACGTACCACAGAAGATGGCATTGATAGTTTTACTTGTTTAATTATGTATAGGGTCTGTTATACATAAAACCCTATCGACTGGCAATTAGCCGATAGGGTTACAAACATAACGAATAGGTGACTTTCGAGTATAGACTGCAGTTAATCGAAAGTTACAGCGCGGGATCAGCTACTTCGCCTTCGTCTTCTTCGTCTTGGTCTTCAGACAATACTGCCCATACGTCGTGTTCGTTAGCGTGAATAACTTCAGCCCAAACACGATCGCCAGGTTTTACGTCATAAACGCCGTTTAAATGAACCAGACCATCAACTTCCGGTGCGTCTGCATAGGTACGGCCGACGGCACCTTCCGCATCAACGCTGTCGATAACAACTTGATATTCGTTACCGATTCTCGCTTGAAGTCGCGCTGCGCTTATTTCGCCCTGTACTTCCATAAACCGTGCAAGGCGAGCTTGTTTCACTTCTTCTGGCACTGGGTCGGGGAGGTCGTTTGCTCTTGCACCTTCAACAGGGGAATAGGCGAATGCACCAACACGATCAAGCTGCGCTTCGCGAAGGAAGTCCAATAACTCTTCAAACTCTTCTTCCGTTTCGCCCGGAAAGCCGACGATGAATGTCGAACGAATGACTAATGATGGGCACTGTTCGCGCCACTTTTTAACGCGCTCTAATACGCGCTCAGCACTACCTGGGCGTTTCATTAACTTAAGAATACGTTTGTTGGCGTGTTGAAACGGAATATCCAAGTAGGGAAGGATCTTACCTTCGTTCATTAGTGGAATTAGGTCATCCACATGCGGGTAAGGATACACGTAATGTAATCGGACCCAAATGCCCATTTCGCCCAGCTTTTCACACAACTGTTGCATGTGTGCTTTAACCGGCATGCCGTTCCAAAAGCCTGTTCTGTGCTTAACATCAACACCATAGGCGCTAGTGTCTTGTGAAATAACTAATAGCTCTTTAACACCAGCGTCTTTCAAACGCTTAGCTTCATCGAGTACGTTACCCACTGGGCGGCTGACAAGGTCGCCACGCATAGAAGGAATGATACAGAACGTGCAACGGTGGTTACAGCCTTCTGAAATCTTTAAATAAGCATAATGACGAGGCGTTAATTTTACACCATGGTCAGGGATCAGATCTTCAAACGGATTGTGCTGGGGTTTTGGAAGATGATCGTGTACTTGCTCAACTACCGTTTCGTAGGCATGAGGCCCCGTGATAGCCAGTACATTTGGATGAAGCTCTCTAATTTCGTCTTCTTTAACACCTAAACACCCGGTAACGATAACTTTGCCGTTTTCTTTAAGTGCTTCGCCTATGGTGTCTAATGACTCTTCTACCGCCGCGTCAATGAATCCACAGGTGTTAACGATAACCAAGTCGGCATCGTTGTAGGTAGGGACTACGTCATAACCTTCGGTGCGAAGTTGAGTAAGAATACGCTCTGAATCAACTAAGTTCTTAGGGCAACCTAAGCTAACAAAACCAATTCTGCTGCCATTGCTTTGTTGCGAAGGTTTGTTGTCACTTAATACCTTCACTGGCGTTTCTAGCGTGGTGGTTTTATTTACTACTTTGTTTGGATTAAACGTTTCTACTGTCATCTAAAATATCACCTGGAAAATGACTGAGCTTAAAATGGCCGCGGATTATACAGGAAAACATGCTTGTACGCAGTATATATAATTAGCGACCAAGATATAAATTATTGACGTATCCTCACAGTACAGCCGTAAGTTAGGCACTAAATGTGAAAACAAGTTTAAACGGCCACGGGTTTCATTGTAAAAGCGGCACGAACAAGGTTTAAAAATACCTTACTCACCCCCACATTTAACACTTCTTGAAAGTAAACATTATCAGAGTTGAATGCGCTTTAGGGTTCAAATTAATAAAATAGAAGTGAATGCATGCTTAAATTACCGCTAACTTTTTATGATGAGTCAGGGCGAATTCTTCCTCCCCGTTGGCTTTACAGCGTGTTTATACTTCTATGCATTGACTGGCTCGCGTTCGTCTTTTCTCTGGCTTCCCGCACTCAAACTAGTGAGCTACTTACGTTCTTTTACCCACAAAAAGAAACGTTAGGGTTGGGGTTAGCGGCAAGTTTACCTGTGTTAATTGCGTTATCTTTGGTTAGCCAACGAGATCGCTTATGGAAAAAAGGCTTTTTAGCATGGCGCCGATGGGTTATTCCGCTGGCTCAATTGGGAGTGTTGGCATTGTTGAGTGTGCAGCTTTACTACGCTATGCATCATCACTGGGGGTTTGAAACTATTACGGGTGTAAAAATCGTTTTTTACAGTATAGCCTTGTACGCAATTTCAAAAAGTCGTCATTTAAAGTGGATGGTAGAGGATTGGGAAACACCTAACCCCTGAACCTCATTCTCCAAAAACATCTTTATCGGAAATATATTAAATGCACTCAATTGAACAGAGGTTAAACTGAGTGCAAAATCTGTGAGAACGTTAGTGGCTGCGTAAGTGGTTCCCCAACGCCTGTTCATAGTAGGCAAATACGCTGATTTGACTGTCGTTAACCAGACGTTCATAGCAAATACCCGCTAAGGCATAGGTATTTTCACCAACCTGAAGAAAAACGGCAGGTGCTTTAGGATTTGACTGATCGTAAATCCATTCACCATCTAGCTGCGCTTTTAAAATTTCTCCAACGTAAGCGCCAAAGATATTACAGATGGTGAACACTGCTTCATCTTCTAACGCTAAATCGTGATATTTATCTACGAAACTAAGTAAAATGTCGTCCACCAGTGCTACGCTAGCAGGTGAGTGGTCGAGTACAATATCGAACTCATCAGCTGCTGTTACCACAGCGTCCTTCGCGCAATCTGCCATTAATTTATTGAGTTCATCAGGTGACATGTTGTTCTCCTTCTCACCGATACTTTTGTTATAACACGCTAACGCTTAAAAAGTCGTTAAGACAAGGTGTTATAAATTTTTGACTATTGTGCGCAAGTTATCGGCCAAAGTCTATTTTTGTCCAGTTAATCTATTTATTACACTTGCAGCGGCAAACATACCAAAGGTGGCGGTTACCGTGACCACAGCACCAAAGCCGCCTGCACAGTCTAGTCGAGTACCACCTTCCATTGCAGATTTGTTGTAACAAACCGAGCCGTCAGGTTGTGGGTAGCGCAATTGCTCTGTTGAATAGATACATTCAACGCCAAAGCGGCGTTTTGGGTTTTTACTAAAATTATAGTTACGTCTAAGCTCATTGCGTAGCTTAGCTGCTAGGGGGTCTTGTGTTGTTTTAGCTAAATCGCCTTTAGTGACTTGAGTTGGGTCTATTTGACCGCCTGCACCGCCAACCGTAACAATGGGGATTTTGTTGCGTTTACAGTGAGCTATCATCGCCGCTTTAGCGCGAATACTGTCAGTGGCATCGACTACAGCGTGCATTTCTTTGGTTAAAAGCGTGGCCGTATTGTCTGGAGTGACAAAATCCTCAATACAATTCACTTTGCAAGCAGGATTTATCAAGTGAATTCTCGATGCAATGGCGTCGACCTTTGCTTCTCCTATGGTATTGGAAAGCGCGTGAATTTGACGATTTGTATTAGTTACGCAAACATCGTCTAAATCAATAAGGGTTATAGTACCAATGCCCGAACGAGCTAGTGCTTCTGCAGTCCAACTTCCCACACCGCCAATGCCGACTACAGCCACATGACTGTTGGCTAAATTATTAGTTTGCTGTGCGCCATACAAACGCACAATACCGCCTAAACGTGGATCATCAGACATGTTTCACTTCACTTAAAAATAAACTAACTCAAAGGCGTGTGTTTTCACAAAAACGTGCAAACACGCTAGCAGGGCGCGCATCATCTCAAAAGTGAACACTAAAGATCAATACACTCCAGTTTTTTCGAATAATAAATCCGATTTTAAGCGACATACGTTCTACCCAATACATGTTTAAATGAATTCATTGTTTAATGAAGTAATAAAAAGGGGCAGGCATATGGGCTTACTCGTTGATGGAAAATGGCAAGACAAGTGGTACGACACCAGCAAAAATGGTGGGAAATTTGAGCGCCAAGCATCTAAATTTCGTGACAAAGTTAGTAATGAAGATAACGCCACGTTTCCCGCTGAATCTGGTCGCTATCATCTTTATGTCTCGTTAGCTTGTCCTTGGGCCCACAGAGCGCTCATATTTAGAAAGTTAAAGGGATTGGAAGCGCATATTGATGTTTCGGTGGTACACCCTGAGATGCTTGATCAAGGCTGGGAGTTTAAAGATTACCCAGGTTCAACGGGGGATAAGCTTTATAACTTTGATTATGCCCATCAAATTTATACTAAGGCAGAACCTGAGATAACCACCCGTGTCACTGTTCCAATCCTTTGGGATAAACGAACAGAAACTATCGTTAATAATGAATCAGCTGAAATTATTCGTATTTTTAACAGTGGGTTTAATTCACTGACTAATAATGAAGACGATTATTATCCTAACGCCCAACGTGAAGAAATTGATGCCATCAACAATATGGTGTATCACGACATAAATAATGGCGTGTATAAAGCTGGATTTGCTACAACGCAAGAGGCCTATGAAGAGGCAGTAACTGCATTGTTCTGCGCGCTAGGTAGGGTTGAAGAAAGGTTGAGTAAACAACGTTATTTGGTTGGCAGCAAAATAACAGAAGCCGACTGGCGCTTATTTACCACGCTGATACGCTTCGACGCTGTGTATCACGGGCACTTTAAATGCAATAAAAAGCAAATCGCAGACTATCCAAACATCTACGGCTATATGAAAGAACTTTATCAAGTTCCGGGCGTTGCTGAAACGGTAAACTTCGACCATATCAAAAGGCACTATTACTACAGCCACACTATGATAAATCCAACCCAGGTAATCCCCGTCGGGCCAGAGCAAGATCTTATGTCGCCTCACGGTCGCGATAAAATGGGACGTTGAAGCACCCAAGGTCGGTAATACAAAAAGCTAAACGTGAAGTAAGTAAAAGATAGTGAAGGCTAAGATTTAAGGTAGATACACATTATGTCAGTGGAAGTGAGTGAACAAAAATCGATAGAGAAAGTGGTTACAGGTATGCCAACAAGTGATGGCGCGGGGGTGTCGCTTACTCGTATTATCGGACAACCTGATCTACCTCGCCTCGATCCCTTTTTAATGTTGGATTTTTTTGGTTCAGATAATCCAGGTGAATACATTGCTGGTTTTCCACCACATCCTCACCGTGGTTTTCAGACAGTTACTTACATGCTTGCAGGAAAAATGCGCCATAAAGACTCTGTAGGCAATGAGGGGGTTATTGATGCTGGTGGCATTCAATGGATGAATGCGGGTCGAGGCATAATACATGAAGAAATGCCAGAGCAGGAGGAGGGCTTGTTACAAGGCTTTCAGCTGTGGGTGAATCTTCCGGCCGTAGAGAAAATGTCAGCGCCGAACTATCAAGACATACAGCCAGATAGTGTGCCTACAGTACACATTCAAGATGCAGTAATCAAAGTGTTAGCAGGTGAAATTGACGGTGTGAAAGGGCCTGTGAAGACAACGGCGGTTGCTCCTACTTTTTTAGACGTTGCACTACGAAGCGGGAGTTCGGAATTGCACTGGGTTCGGATGAAGCTGCCTTTATTTATGTGTACGAGGGAAGCGTGGTCATTAATAGCGGCGAACTTAGCAAAGAAACAATTGTGTCGCAGGGAGAGCTGGGTGTTTTGTCACAAAGTGGCAAGCAGCTATCTGTATCCGCTGATACAGGTTGTAAGTTTATAGTGGTCTCAGGTAAACCTATTAAAGAGCCTGTTGTCCAATATGGGCCTTTTGTAATGAACACTCAGCAGGAAATTGTTCAGGCATTTAACGATTACCAAAGCGGTTCATTAGCAAAGTAGATACAAGGTTTGCCTGATTTGATTCGACGATGGGTAATTATCTATGCGGACTGGTAGTAGACTGGGCTTTTAGTCAATACCTCTTCATTAGGTTCAGCAAGGAGCTGCACTGCCAATGCATTTTGAAAGCGTCGCCGAAAAACATGTGCTATCACTTTTAGAATTTGAGCGTAGTAACAAAGCCTATTTTGAATTGTCTATAGCACCAAGAGAGGCAGCGTTTTATTCATTGGATGGCGTTGGCTACCACATTAGCGAATTGCTTTACTTACAACAGCAGAAAAGAGCTTGGGGTTTTGTGCTTGTTGATGAGCAACGAAATAACCAGATTGTAGCGCGTGCTAACATCAAAAATAGAGCAGGCGACAAGGCGGAAATCGGCTATCGAGTTGCAGAGAAGGATTGTGGAAAAGGCATTGCTTCTCGCTGCGTCTCATTTTTAATTGAGGAGGCCAAAAGCATGGGCATAAAATTGCTCACTGCTGAAGTCATGGATAATAACGCCGCTTCTGAAAAAGTTCTTATCAAGAATGGTTTTAGTCCAAAGCTGTGCTTTCGCCGAAAGTATCGTCATCAAGGCGCTTTCCATAACAGTATCTACTTCGAACTCGCGCTTTAAACTCATCGGTTGAAAACAGCGTTAGCAAAACGTTGTGCTGTTCAAATTGAATTAGTAATTCACTCCCTCTAGTGATTTAATATCAGTATGTCTAATCTCTTTTACGACGATAACAAAGGGGCGTATGCGCTTTTTTGTTGTAAAAAGCGATAATGTAATCATAAATAGTTAAAACACAGGGAATTTCGATCCAAATGGCAACCCCAATTACCTGCTTTAAAGCGTACGATATTCGTGGCGAATTGAACTCACAACTGACTGAAGATGTAGCGTATCGAATTGGCTATGCTTTTGCGCAAGAATTAAATGCGAAAACTGTTGTTGTTGGTAGTGATGTGCGTCTTACGTCAACACCATTAAAATTAGCGTTAAGCGCGGGTCTAATCGATGCTGGTGCAACAGTGACCGATATTGGCATGGCAGGAACAGAAGAAATTTATTTCGCTACCAAACACCTTGGCGTTGACGGTGGCATTGAAGTAACAGCAAGTCATAACCCCATTAATTACAACGGTATGAAACTGGTGAAGTCAGGCTCTGTTCCAATTAGTGGCGACACAGGCCTAAACGCGATAAAAGAGAAAGCGGAAGCACTAGAAGATAGCTTCGTGTCAGAGCGATTAGCACACTACACTGAGGGTGCGTTGATTGATGCTGATGCGTTTTTTAACGGTACGGCCCATGTAAAAGAAGACAAGCTTTCTGAGACCGATAAATATGCGGTTAAATCGTGTATGTCTGACTATGTATCTCACATGCTGTCTTATGTGAATTTAAGTAATTTTACGCCGTTAAAAGTGGTGGTTAATGCAGGTAATGGTGCCGCAGGCCCCGCGCTAGACGCTATTGAAAAAGAAATGAAAGTGCAGGGTGTTCCGATAGAGTTTGTTAAAGTACATCACAATGCTGATGGTACATTTCCAAACGGCATCCCCAATCCATTGTTACCTGAAAACCGTGCTGATACGGCTGACGCTGTTAAAGCGTCGGGAGCTGATTTTGGCATTGCATGGGATGGTGATTTCGACCGTTGCTTCTTGTTTGACGCTGATGGTGAATTTATTGAAGGATATTATATCGTTGGCTTGCTTGCTGAAGCCTTTATCGAGAAAAACACCGACAGTAAAATCATTTATGACCCTCGCGTATACTGGAATACAGAAGATATCGTAGCGAATGCAGGTGGTACACCCATTAAGTCGAAAACCGGCCATGCGTTCATTAAGGAGCGTATGCGCAAAGAAGATGCGGTCTATGGCGGTGAAATGAGTGCGCACCATTACTTTAGAGATTTTGCCTACTGTGATTCAGGCATGATCCCTTGGTTGTTAATTGCCGAATTGGTGTGTGTGAAAAAGCAAACACTAGCGAGTATGGTAAAAGCGCGAATTGAAGCGTTTCCATCTTCTGGTGAAATTAACAGTAAACTAAAAGATGCTGACGCAGCGCTGGAACGCGTTACAAGTAAATATCAGCCACTAGCCAGCGTAATCGATACTACTGATGGTTTGGGTCTGGAGTTTGGCACATGGCGCTTTAATTTACGTAAATCGAATACTGAGCCAGTTATTCGTTTAAACGTTGAAAGTAAAGGCGACATAGCGTTGATGGAACAAAAAACCGAAGAGCTACTTTCGCTCATTCGCGCTGAATAACCACGGTACTTTTCGTTAATAACGCTAGGTCAACAGGCCCTAGATAAGTAAAAAACGAAGGCGATAATATAGTGATATTATCGCCTTTTTTGTTTTCGAGATTTGAACTTGTTAAAGTTCTATTTATCAATCGCTTAAGCTGGTTATGCGTAACTTTACGGTTTGAGTTAGACACTCGCTTAATCACCGCAGGCTTTTGCCTCTATTACTTTTTTGCAATTAACTAATGTCATGCCTTTAACGCTAAGCTGTTAGTAGTAACGTTATACGAGCAAGTAAATCATCCAGGCGTGACAGATAACAACGACACTTGTTAATCCCATCCGCAAGCTTATGTAACTTACAATCTGCTCTTTAGGAAGACTAAGGATAAACTTGTCGTAAATAAGTACGGCGACGTAGCTTAGCGATAAAACGCCAAACACCTTCACGTCGTGAGAGAACACTAAACACAACCACCCAATTATGGTCGGCAACATAGCGACTAACATTTGCTTGTCGTAACGTTGATTACTTATTGCGTCCCACCAATGGATACCACCAAAGAAAGACAATAGCACGGCTGAGTATTGGACAAAGTAAACGGCGCTTTGTGTAAGCGATAACAGGTTAAGCTGATAAGCCAGTGGCATAGCCACAAAAGGAATGAGACCGGCAATACCTAGAAAAACCGCTGAATAGGGCATTGTTGTTCCTTGAAGTAATCTTGTATAAACAAAAATAGCGCCTTAAAGGCGCTATTTTTACTATTAAGCGTAATACTTAGCTCAGTATTTACTAATTTACTACTTAATTGGCGTGTACTTACGCTGGTTATGACCAGTGTAAAGCTGACGAGGACGACCAATTTTTTGTTTAGGGTCGCTCATCATTTCATGCCAGTGTGAAATCCAACCTACTGTACGAGACAGGGCAAAAATACACGTAAACATGTTAGTTGGAATACCAATCGCTTTAAGTACGATACCAGAATAGAAGTCTACGTTCGGGAACAGTTTCTTCTCTGCAAAGTACGGGTCACTCAATGCAATCTTTTCAAGCTCCATTGCTACTTCTAGTAGTGGATCTTTAACATTAAGTTCGCTTAGTACTTCGTGACAGCTTTCACGCATTACCGTTGCACGTGGATCGTGGTTCTTATAAACACGGTGACCGAAGCCCATAAGACGGAATGGGTCATTCTTGTCTTTAGCGCGTGCAATAAACTCAGGAATACGATCAACTGTGCCAATTTCTTCTAGCATGTTCAGACATGCTTCGTTTGCACCACCATGAGCAGGACCCCAAAGTGAAGCAACACCAGCAGAAATACATGCATATGGGTTCGCACCAGAAGAACCGGCAAGACGAACGGTAGACGTTGAAGCATTCTGTTCGTGGTCTGCGTGAAGCGTAAAGATACGGTCCATCGCACGCTCAACAGCTGGGCTGATTTGATATTCTTCTGCTGGTACAGAGAACATCATGTTCAGGAAGTTAGCTGCATAGCTTAAGTCGTTTCGTGGATAAACAAACGGCTGACCTACATTGTACTTGTAGCACATAGCAACAAGAGTAGGCATTTTAGCAATTAGACGGTGTGCGCTGCGAATGCGCTGTTCTTCATTAGAAACGTCTAAATCGCTGTGGTAGAACGAAGACATCGCGCCAACGGTACCACATAGCATTGCCATAGGGTGGGCGTCGTTGCGGAAACCGTGGAAGAACATGTTAATTTGTTCATGTACCATGGTGTGACGAGTAATTGTCTCTTTAAATTCTTCGTACTGTTCTTTTGTTGGTGCATCACCGTGAAGAAGCATGTGACAAACTTCTAAGTAGTCTGCGTCACGCGCTAGTTCTTCGATAGGGAAACCGCGGTGTAATAATACACCTTGAGCGCCATCAATGTAGGTAATTGAAGACTCGCAAGATCCTGTCGCCATAAAACCTGGGTCGTACGTGAAATAACCGTGCTGGCCTAACGTACGGACATCGATTACATCTTGTCCTTCGGTGCCAGACAAGATAGGAAGCTCGATTTCCTTACCGCCGGCTTTAAGAATGGCTTTCTGATCTGCCATAAAATGCTCTCCTCAGAATGGTTCTGTTTGCAGCGAAAACGGACGAAAATATCCGCTTCGTTGGGAAAAGTGGGCGTATTTGTACTTTATTATGCACCAACAAGTCAATTTAATTGCATATTTGCACAATAAATATTCCGAATTGCTTAAAAAAATACTAGCAATCAGATAACGATTAATTAACTCGTTGGGATTTCACTTTGCCCGATACGGTGCAATTATCAATGGCTTTTCGATAAAGGTAAACCACCGAACGATAAATATATTAACAGGTTAGTTTAAAAAGTAACCTTTTGATGAGGAATAAATACGCATACAGATTAAAAGTGCTTAATTTCTCGTTGTTATGCATAGTTATTCCATTTAGCTGCTGGTAAACTTCTTAACACTGTAATTGCGCTCGTTTAAACGTGTTGCGCTCAATTTTGATCTCTTTTTATTCAAAATAATTATCATAAAAGTGTATATAGCGACTAAAGTCTTACTACGGCACAAAAAATTGTAATTATATACTACGCTGGATATACTCAGCGGTGCTTTGGAAATGGAATAATTATTCTGTTACAGGCATTAAAGAATAATTCACAAATTGTTAACAACTCAATGGATGAGGCAATTAACAGGTTAAAAATCGAATTCACTTACTCAGGACATAATAAAGGTAAGAAATTCATTATCCCCTACGGATTAAACAGGCATACATTGTGAAAAAGCAAAGACCAGTAAATTTAGAACTCAATACTATTAAATTTCCGCCCTCTGCTATTTCGTCAATTCTCCACCGTGTAACCGGTGTTGCAATGTTCTTCGCGCTACTTTTTGTTATCTGGGCATGGGCAGTTTCTGTTCATTCGGCTGAAGGTTTCGCGGACGTACAAGCAATCATGGACGGTTTCTTTGGAAAATTTGTCGCAATTGGCACAGCTTCAGCGCTGACATATCACATTCTAGGCGGCCTAAGACACGTTGTTATGGATTTAGGTCACTGGGAAGAATTAGAGTCGGGTAACACAAGTGCAAAAGCTGTAATCGCACTTTGGGTTGTACTGACCGTAGTATTGGGAGTTGCATTATGGTAACCAACCAAGCAAGCATTAAGCGTGACGGCGTACAAGACTACGTTTCACTTCGCGCTACAGCAGCAATTATTTTCGCGTACTCGGTTTTCATGGCGTGGTTCTTTATTACCACCGATAACCTAACGTTTATCGAATGGCGAGGGTTGTTCTCTGGCCTGGCTATGAAAGTTTTCACATTGGCAGCACTAGTAGCAGTGATGATCCACGTGCGCATCGGCCTTTGGCAGGTGCTTACAGACTATGTTAAATCAGCAGGTCTGCGCGCAGGACTACAATATATCTTAAATATCATCGCATTCGGCTATGTAGCTGTTGGCCTATTCGTATTGTGGGGAGTGTAAAATGAGTTTACCCGTTCACGAGTTTGATGCAGTAGTAATTGGTGCTGGCGGTGCAGGTATGCGCGCAGCACTACAGATTTCGCAGTCTGGTAAATCATGTGCACTGTTATCAAAAGTATTTCCAACCCGTTCTCATACTGTGTCTGCTCAAGGTGGTATTACTGTAGCACTTGGTAATTCACACGAAGACAATTGGGAATGGCACATGTATGACACCGTTAAGGGTTCTGATTATATCGGTGACCAAGACGCTATCGAATACATGTGTAAAACTGGTCCGGAAGCAATTATCGAAATGGAAAATATGGGTCTACCATTTTCTCGTTTCGAAAACGGTAAAATCTACCAGCGTCCTTTTGGCGGTCAGTCTAAGAACTTTGGTGGCGAGCAGGGCGCTCGTACAGCAGCTGCAGCTGACCGTACTGGTCACGCGCTTCTACACCTTCTTTACCAGCAAAACGTAAAGAACAAAACAAAAGTTTTCTCTGAGTGGTATGCACTTGACCTAGTTAAGAACCAAGACGGAGACGTTGTTGGTTGTACCGCGATTGATATCGAATCTGGTGAAGTAGTTTACTTCAAGTCTCGCGCAGTTGTACTTGCAACAGGTGGTGCGGGTCGTATCTACGCATCTACTACAAATGCACACATCAATACCGGTGACGGTGTTGGTATGGCACTTCGTGCAGGCGTTGCAGTTCAAGATATGGAAATGTGGCAGTTCCACCCAACGGGTATCGCTGGCGCAGGAACATTGGTAACAGAAGGTTGTCGTGGTGAAGGTGGTTACCTTCTAAACAAAGACGGCGAACGTTTCATGGAACGTTATGCGCCTAACGCGAAAGACCTTGCTGGTCGTGACGTTGTTGCGCGTTCAATGATGACTGAAATTCGTGAAGGTCGTGGTTGTGAAGGCCCATGGGGTACTCACATTAAGCTTAAGCTTGACCACCTTGGTAAAGACGTTCTTGAGTCTCGTCTACCTGGTATCCTTGAACTTTCACGTACGTTTGCACACGTTGACCCAGTGAAAGAGCCAATTCCAGTAATTCCTACTTGTCACTATATGATGGGTGGTATTCCTACAAATGTTGATGGCCAATGTCTAACGGTTGATGAAAACGGTAACGACAAGGTTGTTAACGGTCTATTTGCTTGTGGTGAGATAGCCTGTGTATCTGTACACGGTGCGAACCGTCTTGGCGGTAACTCACTTCTTGACCTTGTTGTATTCGGTCGCGCGACCGGTTTACACCTTGGTAAGACATTGTCTGAAATGGCACCAACACGCGACGCATCAGAGTCTGATCTTGAAGCCTCTATGACGCGTTTCAACCGTTGGGAAAATTCAGAGAAAGGTAAGGGCGAAGACCCAGTACAAATTAAGAAAGACTTGCAGAAATGCATGCAGCTTAACTTCTCAGTATTCCGTGAAGGTGAAGCAATGGCGGAAGGTCTTAAAGAGCTTAGCGAAATTCGCGAGCGTCTTAAGCATGCACGCCTTGACGACAAGAGCGCAGACTTCAATACCCAGCGTATTGAATGTTTAGAGCTTGATAACCTAATGGAAACCGCGTACAGCACAGCAGTAGCAGCGAACTTCAGAACGGAAAGCCGTGGTGCTCACAGCCGCTTCGACTTCCCGGACCGTGATGACGATAACTGGTTATGCCACAGCATCTACGATCCGAACACTGATAAAATGCTTAAACGTGAAGTGAATATGGCGCCTAAGCTTAGGGAAGCATTCCCGCCTAAAGTGCGTTCATATTAAGAGAGGCAACGATCATGCAATTAACTTTTTCGATTTATCGTTACAACCCAGAAGTAGATGCGAAGCCTCGCATGCAAGACTACACTCTAGAAGTAGAGGAAGGTCAGGACATGATGGTGCTAGACGCGCTACTTGCACTTAAAGAGCAAGATCCGACGCTTTCTTTCCGTCGCTCTTGCCGTGAAGGTGTGTGTGGTTCAGACGGCGTGAACATGAACGGCAAAAATGGCCTTGCGTGTATCACTCCTTTATCTGCACTGGGCAAAGGTAAAATAGTAGTACGTCCACTTCCAGGTCTACCTGTTGTACGTGACCTTGTTGTTGATATGACGCAGTTCTACACACAGTACGAAAAGATTAAGCCGTTCTTAATCAACGACAGTAAGCAGCCGCCAGCGCGCGAACACTTACAGTCACCTGAAGAGCGTGCGAAACTTGACGGTCTTTACGAGTGTATTCTATGTGCATGTTGTTCAACGTCATGCCCATCTTTCTGGTGGAACCCTGATAAGTTCATCGGTCCTGCTGGTCTACTTCACGCGTATCGTTTCCTTATCGATAGCCGTGATACGGCAACTGAAGAGCGTCTTAACGACCTTGATGATGCGTTCAGCGTATTCCGCTGTCACGGTATCATGAACTGTGTAAGTGTATGTCCTAAGGGCTTAAACCCTACGAAAGCGATAGGCCAAATTAAGTCTATGCTTTTACAACGGGCTGTTTAGTACTATATTCTGATAACTTCTTAAAGTTACAGATAGTGATGCTCTAAATAGCCATCCCAAAAGGATGGCTATTTTTTTATATATTCGCTGTTATAACACTTGGTTATGCTGAGAATAACCTTATAATACATCTTGATTGTTAACTAGATTTTATAAAACGTAGCAAGGCAAATTAAATGCAAGAAAGCGTGATGAAAGCGTGGTGGGATTCCTCGCACATGGCAGGTGCCAACGCTGCCTATGTTGAAGAGTTGTATGAAACTTATTTAGAAGACCCGCAAAGTGTCTCTGAAAATTGGCGACAAATCTTCGATAACCTCCCCAAAGTCGATGGCGTAGAGTTAGAAACCAATCATACAACAATTAAAAATCAATTTAGGCAACTTGCTGCGTTAGGGCCAACCGCCCGCATGTCTAGTCCGTCTGTGCCTTCTGCAAATGTTTCAGACGACAGGCAAGTTAAAGTTCTTCAGTTAATCAATGCGTTCCGCTTCCGCGGTCATCAGCACGCAAACCTTGACCCGCTAGGTCTATGGAAACAAGAGCGTGTACGCGATTTAGAACTTTCTCACCACAGCCTTTCTGAGCAAGATTTCGATTCAGTATTCAATGTAGGTTCGTATGCCATTGGCAAAGATTCAATGCCATTGGGTGAACTGTTTAAATCGTTAAACCGCACATACTGTGGCTCTATCGGTGCAGAGTACATGCATATTACCGATACTGAACAGAAACGCTGGTTGCAACAAAAAATTGAATCTGTTCAAGCAAAGCCTGAAATTTCTCGCGACGAAAAGCTAGGAATTCTTAAAGGTCTTACTGCGGCTGACGGAATGGAAAAGTACTTGGGTTCTAAATTCCCAGGGGCAAAGCGTTTCTCTCTAGAAGGCGGCGATGCACTTATTCCTATGCTGAAAGGTTTAATCACCAAGGCTGGCACTGCAGGTACCAAAGAAGTGGTTATCGGCATGGCTCACCGTGGTCGTTTGAACGTGCTAGTTAACGTATTGGGTAAAAACCCATCGGTGCTGTTTGATGAATTTTCAGGTAAGCACGACGACTCACTAGGCGCGGGTGACGTGAAATACCACGCAGGTTTCTCGTCTGACTTCGCAACACCTGGTGGCAATGTTCACTTAGCACTAGCGTTTAACCCGTCTCACCTTGAGATTGTAAACCCTGTAGTTATGGGTTCTGTACGTGCACGTCTTGCGCGCCGCAATGATGACACGAATACAGTACTTCCTATCACTATTCACGGTGACTCGGCAATTGCTGGTCAGGGTGTAGTACAAGAAACCTTCAATATGTCGCAAACTCGCGGCTTTGCGGTAGGCGGTACGGTTCGTATTGTGGTAAATAACCAAGTTGGTTTCACCACATCGAAGACTGAAGATACCCGTTCAACGCAATATTGTACTGACATCGCGAAGATGGTGCAGGCACCGATTTTCCATGTGAACTCAGACGATCCAGAAGCGGTTGCCTTTGTTACGCAGCTTGCGCTTGAATACCGCAATAAGTTTAAGAAAGACGTAGTAATTGACCTAGTTTGTTACCGTCGCCATGGTCACAACGAAGCGGATGAGCCAAACGCCACGCAGCCGTTGATGTACCAAAAAATCAAGAAGCACCCGGTCCCACGTGTTCTTTATGCTGACCAGTTAATAGCTGAAGGTGTGATTGAGCAACGTGATGCAGACCGCTATCTTGAAGAATATCGTGAAGCGCTCGACCACGGCGCGTGCGTTGTTGAAGAGTGGCGTCCAATGACAGAGCACAGCGTTGACTGGTCTCCATATCTTGGTCACGACTGGGATACGCCTTACGATGGTTCGCTTTCAGTTGAGAAGCTCAAAGAGCTAGGTGAGTCAATCACTACTATTCCTGAAGAGCACAAGCTTCAGTCTCGCGTAAACAAGCTTTACCAAGACCGTAAAGCGATGGTTGCTGGCGAGAAAATGCTTGATTGGGGCATGGCTGAAAACTTGGCCTATGCAACTATCGTTGATGCCGGCGAAGATATTCGTATTACCGGTCAGGATTCAGGCCGTGGTACTTTCTTCCACCGTCACGCGGTATTGCACAATCAAAAAGATGCGTCGACATATATGCCACTACAGCATGTTCGTGAAGGACAGGGCGAGATCGAAATTTACGACTCTGTGCTTTCAGAAGAAGCGGTTATGGCATTTGAGTATGGTTATGCGACAGCGGAGCCTACGTGTCTGACTATTTGGGAAGCCCAGTTTGGTGACTTCGCTAACGGCGCTCAGGTTGTATTTGATCAGTTCTTGAGCTCGGGTGAAGCGAAGTGGGGCCGTTTGTGTGGTCTGACCGTTCTACTGCCACATGGTTATGAAGGTCAGGGACCAGAGCACAGCTCTGCACGCCTTGAACGTTTCCTTCAAATGTGTGCTGACCACAACTGGCAAGTGTGTGTGCCTTCTACACCTGCACAGGTTTACAACATGCTTCGTCGCCAAGTGGTGCGCCCTATGCGTAAGCCACTTATCGTAATGTCGCCTAAGTCACTATTACGTCATCCTCTTGCGGTATCTTCACTTGAAGAACTAGCAGAAGGTAAATTCCACAACGTAATCGGTGAAATTGATGATATCGATCCGAAGAATGTGAAGCGTGTCGTTATGTGTTCGGGCAAGGTTTACTATGATTTGTTAGACCAGCGCCGTAAAAATGAGCAAACAGACGTTGCAATCATCCGTTTAGAGCAACTTTATCCATTCCCACAAGAAGAATGCGCTAAAGTTGTGGCACAATACAGCCATGTAAAAGATTGGGTTTGGTGTCAAGAAGAGCCTCAAAACCAAGGCGCTTGGTACTGTAGCCAACACCATTTCTGGCAAGCAATTCCAGATGGTGCAAAATTAACATATGCAGGCCGTGATGCATCCTCGTCACCTGCAGTAGGTTATGTATCCGTTCACAACCAGCAACAGAAAGCCCTGGTTGAAAACGCACTCACAATTAAATAAGGAACAGTAATGACAATTGAGATAAAAGTTCCGGTTCTACCTGAGTCAGTTGCCGATGCCACCATTGCAACCTGGCACGTAAAGGCCGGTGACGCAGTTAAACGAGACCAGAACCTGGTTGATATTGAAACTGATAAAGTGGTTTTAGAAGTTGTGGCGCCAGCGGACGGTACAATTGGTGAGATCCTAAACGAAGAGGGTGCAACTGTTTTAGGCGAGCAAGTTATTGCTAAACTAGAAAAGGGTGGTGCTGCTGCACCAGCTGAAGCTAAAACTGAAAGCAAAGCGAAAGACGATTCTAAATCAGATGCGGCTCCAGCGGCTTCTGGAAAAACATCTGATGTTAAAGTACCAGTACTTCCTGAATCTGTAGCTGACGCCACAATCGCAACGTGGCACGTAGCTGTAGGTGAAGCAGTTTCTCGCGACCAAAATTTGGTTGATATCGAAACTGATAAAGTAGTACTAGAAGTTGTTGCTCCTGCAGACGGTTCTCTTGCTGAAATTATCGCAGAAGAGGGCGCCACCGTAACAGCTGAAGAAGTGATTGCTAAATTTGTAGAAGGTGCAGCAAGCGGCGCTTCTGCTCCAGCAGCGTCAAGCGAAAGCGATGACAGTGACGAGAGCAGCGATGCGCTTAGTCCTTCTGTTCGTCGTTTACTTGCAGAAAAAGGTGTTGACGCAGCTAAAGTGAAAGGCACTGGCAAAAATGGCCGTATCACTAAAGAAGACGTAGAGAAATACCTTAAAGGCGGCGACAGCTCAGCGAAGGCAGCGCCTGCTGCGTCTGAATCTGTTTCAGCTGACTTACCAACGGGTAATCGTACCGAGAAGCGTGTTCCTATGACGCGTCTTCGCAAGACAATTGCTAACCGTCTTCTTGAAGCGAAGAACTCTACAGCAATGCTAACAACGTTTAACGAAGTAAACATGAAGCCAATCATGGACCTTCGTAAGCAGTATCAAGACAGCTTTGAGAAGCGTCACGGTATTCGCCTTGGTTTCATGTCTTTCTACGTGAAAGCGGTAACCGAAGCCCTTAAGCGTTTCCCTGAAGTTAACGCGTCTATCGACGGTGATGACATTGTTTATCACAACTACTTCGATGTATCGATTGCTGTTTCTACACCACGTGGCCTTGTAACACCAGTACTTAAAGATACTGACACACTAGGCATGGCAGGTGTTGAAAAAGGAATTAAGGAACTAGCACTTAAAGGCCGTGACGGTAAGCTGTCATTGGCTGAACTACAAGGTGGTAATTTCACAATCACCAACGGTGGTGTGTTTGGTTCACTAATGTCTACACCAATCATTAACCCGCCACAGAGCGCTATTTTGGGTATGCATAAAATCCAAGATCGTCCAATGGCTGTTAATGGCAAAGTAGAAATTCTACCAATGATGTACCTAGCGCTTTCTTATGACCACCGTATTATCGATGGTAAAGAATCAGTAGGTTTCTTGGTAACCGTTAAAGAGATGCTAGAAGATCCAACACGTCTACTTCTAGACGTATAAGACTTTCGTCTCACGGAATTGTGGTTAGGCGTTTAGCTTGTGTATGCTTGCTTTGCGCCTAACGCAACGCTGATATTTGCCCTATAATATCAGTCAAACTAATCAAGTCGCATTTGCGGCTTTTGTCTTACTAAAAATCGGATAGAAACACCATGAATTTGCATGAATACCAAGGTAAGCAGCTATTCAAAGAATACGGTTTGCCTGTTTCTGAAGGATACGCAGCAGACACTGCTCAAGGTGCTGTAGAAGCCGCTGACCGAATTGGCGGAAACGAGTGGGTAGTTAAGTGTCAGGTACACGCGGGCGGTCGCGGTAAAGCTGGCGGTGTAAAGCTAGTTAAAAACAAAGACGACATTCGCGCTTTCGCTGAAAACTGGCTTGGCAAAAATTTGGTGACTTTCCAGACTGACGAAAACGGTCAGCCTGTGAGCAAAATCCTAGTTGAATCTTGCACAGATATCGCTAACGAGCTTTACCTTGGTGCAGTAGTTGACCGTACAACCCGTCGCGTTGTATTCATGGCATCTACTGAAGGTGGCGTTGAGATTGAAACTGTTGCAGAAGAAACTCCAGAGAAAATCCTTAAAGCTGAAATCGACCCAATTGTAGGTCCTCAGCCTTATCAAGCGCGCGAAATGGCGTTTGCTCTAGGTCTTTCTGGCGTACAAATCAAGCAATTCACTCAAATCTTCCTTGGCCTAGCTAAGATGTTTGAAGAGCTTGACGTTGCGCTTATCGAAATCAACCCGCTAGTTATCAAAACTGACGGTAACCTACACTGCCTAGACGCGAAAGTAGGTATCGATGGTAACGCGCTATATCGTCAGCCTAAGCTGAAAGATATGCAAGATCCTTCACAAGAAGATGCGCGTGAAGCTCATGCTGCTCAGTGGGAACTTAACTATGTTGCGCTAGACGGTAATGTAGGTTGTATGGTTAACGGTGCAGGCCTAGCAATGGGTACTATGGACATCGTAAACCTACACGGTGGCAAGCCAGCTAACTTCCTAGACGTTGGTGGCGGCGCAACTAAAGAGCGTGTAGCTGAAGCATTCAAAATCATCCTTTCTGATGACAATGTTAAAGCGGTATTGGTTAACATCTTCGGTGGTATCGTTCGCTGTGACATGATTGCAGAAGGTATCATTGGTGCGGTTAAAGAAGTTGGCGTAGAAGTACCTGTAGTTGTACGTCTTGAAGGTACCAATGCAGAGCTTGGCCGTGAAGTTCTAGCGAACTCTGGTCTAGATATCATTGCTGCTGAATCGCTAACTGATGCAGCGCAGAAAGTTGTTGCTGCAGCGGAGGGCAAATAATGTCTGTATTAATTAATAAAGATACTAAAGTAATTTGTCAGGGTTTCACTGGCGGTCAGGGTACTTTCCACTCTGAGCAAGCAATTGCTTACGGTACGCAAATGGTTGGTGGTGTAACACCAGGTAAAGGCGGCACTGAGCACCTAGGTCTTCCAGTATTCAATACTGTACGTGAAGCGGTAGAAGCAACTGGCGCAACTGCAACAGTTATCTATGTACCAGCACCTTTCTGTAAAGATTCAATTGTTGAAGCTGCAGATGCGGGTATCGAGCTAATCGTATGTATCACTGAAGGTATCCCAACGCTAGATATGCTTTACGTTAAAGAATACGTAGAAGCGAAAGGCGTTCGCATGATCGGTCCAAACTGCCCAGGTGTAATCACTCCTGGAGAGTGTAAAATTGGTATCATGCCTGGTCACATCCACAAGCCTGGTAAAGTAGGTATTGTTTCTCGCTCTGGTACACTTACGTACGAAGCGGTTAAGCAAACCACTGACGAAGGTTTTGGCCAGTCTACTTGTGTTGGTATCGGTGGCGACCCAATTCCTGGTTCAAACTTCATCGACATCCTTCAGATGTTCCAAGACGATCCACAAACTGAAGCTATCGTAATGATCGGTGAGATCGGTGGTACAGCTGAAGAAGAAGCCGCAGCGTTCATTAAAGCTAATGTAACCAAGCCTGTTGTTTCTTACATTGCTGGTGTTACTGCTCCTCCAGGTAAGCGTATGGGTCACGCTGGTGCAATCATCGCAGGCGGTAAAGGTACTGCTGATGAGAAATTCAAAGCACTAGAAGACGCTGGCGTTAAAACTGTACGTTCACTTGCTGAAATCGGCAAGGCGCTTCGCGAGACTACAGGTTGGTAAGCTAACGCTTAACAATTTTGTGATAAAAGCCCGCTTTAAGCGGGCTTTTTTGTGCGCGCTTATTAACAACTCTGCAGAAATGCATGTAACAAAATTACAACTATCTGCCGTAAAAGCCCCGTATAATCCATATTGTGTTGTTAAATTACATAAAGGCCTGCATATCCTTTGTTAACGGCGTGTTGCACAAATTTTATTGAATACGTATGCAGGCAATTGTGCAAACCCTAGGTCCTCTATAGCATTATCCCGACGAGATGTATTGTCATTTAATTGTCATAAGAACAACAAAAAGACAACAACTATAACCGTATGGGACACCCGTTTTATGAAACAATTTAAACCCAACCTAATTAAAGCTGCGCTTATTTCAGGCGGTATGGCGTTTGGTAGTGCACCAGCATTTGCACAAGATGCAAACACTGATGCTGTTGATGAAGCAAATCTTGAAGTAATTCAAGTTAGCGGTATTCGCGGCAGCTTACAGCGTGCTCAAGCAATCAAAATGGATAACACCTCAATTGTTGAAGCGTTATCAGCAGAAGATATTGGTAAGTTACCAGATACCAGTATTGCAGAATCAATCGCACGTCTTCCTGGTGTAACTGGTGAACGTCGTAACGGTCGTACAAGTGGTATCTCTGTTCGTGGTTTTAACGAGAACTACGTTGGTACGTCACTGAACGGTCGTGAGCTTCTAGGTATGGGTGATAACCGTGGGGTTGAGTTTGACCTTTATCCAACGGAAATCATTTCAAACATTCTGGTATACAAAACACCAGAAGCGGGCATGACTACCCAAAATATCGGTGGTTCAATTGACCTTCAAACGGTTAAGCCTCTAACGGCAGAAAGCACGTTTACCGTAAACGGCACGTTCGAGAAAAATGCTGAAGACTCTCCAAACCCAGATTTTGACAACGACGGTCATCGCATTTCTTTAAACTTTGTCGATCAATTTGCCGACGATACGATTGGTTTAGCGCTAACTGTTGCGAGCATGGAGTCTCCACGTCAGGAGCAACACTTCCGCGGTTGGGGTTACGCCACAGTAAACACTACACCAGAAAACACGTTTGACGATAACGGAAATCCTCTTTGGAACCCTCGTCGTTATGATGGTCAAGACACTGTAGACGTTCCTGATGGTACTGTTGTATTGGGCGGTCACGATTCATTCCAGCGTTCAGCAATGCTAGAACGTGACTCAATTGCCGCTGTAGTCCAGTGGGCACCTACCGATAAGCTCAATATTCAACTTGATGCGCTTTATATCGATTTCGTTGAAGACGATGTACGCCGTGGTCTTGAAGAAGGCGGTGCAGAGTGGGGTACAAGCGCTTACACAATCACTGGTGTTGAAAACGGTCTGGTAACTAGTGGTTACTCTGATGGTTTCTATAGCGTTGTTCGTAACGATGCGCGTCGTCAAGAAGCAGACCTAACCACAGTAGGCATTAATGCTGAATACCAAATCAACGACTCTTGGACACTAGAACTAGATTACTCTACCGGTAAAGTTGAAAAAGAAATTATCGATGTAGAAAGCTACTCAGGTGTAGGTCGTGCTGGTACTGAAGGCCGTCCAATTACTGCACGTAGCTGGGAAATGACATCTTCTGGAGTAATGTTCTCTGACCACCCAACTATTGCACCAGTTGACCTTACCGACCCAACACTTATTAGCCTTGCAGGTCCGCAAGCATGGGGCGCACGTCCGTTACTTGAGTCTGACGCACAGGATGGTTTCGTAAACCAGCCGCTTTTCGAAGAAGAGCTTGATACCCTTCGTTTCGACGTTAAAGGCTATGTAGATTGGGGTGTGGTTACTGGCCTATCTGCTGGTGTTGTATATTCTGACCGCTCTAAATCTAAAGACAATAACGGTGCTTACCTAACAGCGCCTTCATATCCTGGAAATGCTGCTATTCCTGAAGTGCTAGGCGTAACGAACCTTAACTTTATTGGAATTGACGGCGTGTTAGCGTACGACTCGCTAGGTCTTTTCGAAAGTGGTTATTACATTGAAAGCGATGCAAGCCGCGTTCAAAATGATCGCTTAGGTGATACTTATACCGTTGATGAAGAGCTACTAACCCTTTACACCAAACTAGACTTGGAAATGGAAGTTGGCGATATTTGGGTGCGCGGTAACGTAGGCCTTCAAGTAGTAAGTGCAGATCAAGAATCAACAGGTTTCTCTGCAACCTCTGACCGCGAAGGCTACACCATTGCTAGCCCTGTAACAGGTGGCGCAGACTACACAGATGTTCTTCCAACACTTAACCTTTCAGCAGAAGTGGCTGAGGGCCAGTTTGTGCGCTTGGGCTTGAGCAAAGTTATTTCTCGTCCGCGTATGGATGACATGCGTCCAAATACTCAGGTTACGTTCTCGTTCAACGATAACCAAATTACTAGCACTGAAATTGAAAATGGTCCATGGGGTGGTAGTGCTGGTAACCCTGAATTGCGTCCGCTTGAAGCTAACCAGTTTGACTTAGCTTATGAGAACTACTTTGCAGATACAGGTTATGTAGCTGTGTCGTTCTTCTATAAAGACATTAAAAATTGGCACCGCAGCACGTCAATTGTGGCTGATTTCACAGAGTTTTATATTCCTGAGCTACATCAGGGCTCTGAAGGTCAAACTCCTGTATTGTTCACAGGTCAAGTAAGCAGTGTACTAGATGGGTTCGAAGGTTTTGTTCGAGGTTACGAATTACAAGGTTCACTTCCATTTGACATGATCCACGATTCACTTGAAGGCTTCGGCTTGTTCGCAAGTGCCACCTTTATGGATGGTGAAGTTGACGCGGCTCCGGGGCAAACTGAAACACGTATTCCTGGACTATCAGAAGAGTCTTACAGTATGACTTTCTTCTATGAGAATGCTGGTTTCGAATTCCGTCTTGCGGCAACAAAACGCGATCAGTACCTAACTGAAGAACGTGGTGTTAGTTTGGCGTTAGTTGATGCAACGAAGCAAGGCGGTACGCTTGTTGATGCGCAAATTGGCTATGACTTTAGCGAGTCTGGTATCGAATATCTAGAAGGCCTGCGTGTTACTTTACAAGCACAGAACCTGACCGATGAAGATGATATTCAAGCGTCAGCGGCTGACGGCCGTCAAATCACGCAGTTCCAAACTTATGGAACTAACTACTTGCTAGGATTTAACTACAAGTTCTAATTTCTTCGTGTGTGTAAAGCCACCTGCTGCTTTTTGTTTTAGCTTGTGCTAAAAGAGAGAGCAAATGGTGGCTTTTCTTTTTGTATGAAAGGAACCCTTCAAAATTTTTGGTACGAATTGCGAGAAGTTTATGCAAGATCCTCATAATAAACCGATAAAGCGTGTAGTGATTGCCGGCGGTGGAACGGCAGGTTGGTTAGCTGCATCATTAATGAAAAAGGTGTTGGGTAAAGCAGTTGATATTACTCTGGTTGAATCTGAAGCGATTGGTACGGTCGGTGTTGGCGAAGCTACCATCCCGCCAATACGCCTAGTAAACCAAGTGTTAGGTATCGACGAAGCACAGTTTCTTCATGATACTAAAGCAACGATAAAACTTGCTATACGGTTCGAAAATTGGAAAACGAAGGGTGAAAGCTACTATCACACCTTTGGTGCGCCGGGCAAAAGCATGGCGTTTTGTCATTTTCATCACTACTGGGTAAAGGCGCGCCAGCAAGGCCTAAAAGACGACCTGTGGGATTTTGACCTAAATTACCATGCCGCTGAAGCGGGACGATTTGCGCAGATAAATGCCAAAGACCCAGTCGTTGAGCTACCTTTCGCTTATCATTTTGACGCCAGTTTATACGCTCAGTATTTACGAAAGCTGAGTGAAAATATGGGGGTTGTACGCAAAGAAGGTAAAATTTCACGTGTTCAACGTTTTACCGACAGCGGTTTTATTCAAGCACTTCACTTAGAAAGTGGGGACGTGGTTGAAGGGGACTTATTTGTTGATTGCACGGGCTTTAAGGGGCTATTGATAGAGGAAGCGCTGGGCGCTGGTTACGACGATTGGTCTCACTTACTTCCTTGTGATAGTGCCATTGCTGTACCGTCTGAGCGACATGAAAAAACCGCGCCTTACACGCGCTCTATTGCCCACGATGCGGGTTGGCAATGGAGGATCCCACTGCAACACAGAAATGGTAATGGCCACGTATATAGTTCACGCTATATCAGTGATGATCAGGCCTGTGACACCTTGTTGTCAAACTTAGATACCAAACCATTGGGTGACCCTAAACTGATAAAGTTTACGACGGGCAGACGACGTAAGCAGTGGTATAAAAACGTAGTAGCAGTAGGTCTATCAAGTGGATTCTTAGAGCCACTTGAATCTACCAGTATTCACCTCATTCAATCCGCAATTGTTCGCTTAATTCAGTTGTTTCCCCACAACGGCTTTGCACCGAGCTTGGAAACGGAATATAACAAGCAGTCTGAATTAGAGTTCGAACAAATCAGAGATTTTCTTGTTTTGCATTACACCGTAAATGAGCGAACCGATAGTGCCTTTTTCAATGACATGCGAAATATTACTTTGCCCGATTCCCTAGCACATAAAATTGCGTTGTTTAAAGAAAGCGGAAATCTGCTACGAGAACAAAATGATCTATTCCTTGAAAGCTCATGGCTACAGGTCTTGTACGGTCAGGGGATTACTCCTAAGGATTATCACGGTTTGGTAAACAGTGTGCCTGAAGTTCAGTTAAATCAAATGTTAACAAGGTTGTTGGAAATCAAAAAAGAGCCCATTGCTAAGTTGCCGACACATGACGAGTATATAAATGGGATGGTTGCAAAGTATAAGCGCGCAATGAGTTGAATAATTTCATATGGTTAGAAGTGCTGCGAACGAACGCATTAGCTAACTAAACAGGTAAAGGATAAAGCAGCCAAAAGGCTGCTTTATTCGTTTTTAAGGATGAATTGTTACAATTATGCTGGTTTTTTACTGGTAAATTAAAAATATGTTGCGCCTATGTAAATGAATACGTATGCATAGCATTGCTCCCTTTTTATACAAAACAGTAGTATTTGGTGTTGAACCATAAGAGGCATTTTTGGGTGTGGTAGTCCTAAAAGTGTCGATAATAAACAAGGAATGGGACACCAATGAAAACATTCAAACCCAGCACTATCATGGCGGCCTTGATAAGTAGTGGGGTCGCGTTTAGCGCAGCTCCTCTTTATGCCCAAGAGTCACCAGACACCTCAATAGACGAAGTTGAACGACCACAAGAAGATACCCTAGAGCGTATTGAAGTACGTGGTTTTAGTACCAGCTTGATCCAATCACTAAACCAGAAACGCTTCTCCGATACGGTTTCTGAACAAATATCTGCAGACGATTTGGGCGGACTTCCCGATGTGTCGATGGCGGATGCACTGACCCGCTTGCCGGGTATCTCTGCGGTAAGAACCGGGGGGCAAGCCGCGCAGATAAACATTCGTGGTCTATCCGGTGACTTTGTGTTTTCTACATTAAACGGTAGAGAGCAGGTATCGACCAGCGGAAGCCGAGCAATTGAGTTTGATCAGTATCCTTCAGAGCTTATTAGTGAGGCAGCGGTTTA
Organism: Alteromonas sp. G4i35; assembly: GCF_054960375.1. Classification (NCBI taxonomy): domain Bacteria; kingdom Pseudomonadati; phylum Pseudomonadota; class Gammaproteobacteria; order Alteromonadales; family Alteromonadaceae; genus Alteromonas; species Alteromonas sp. G4i35. The sequence continues at coordinate 98,847 of NZ_JBHNZD010000003.1, forward strand.
TAAATCACCCAAGGCATCGCTTATTGAGGGGGGTATAGCGGGTACGGTGGAACTTAAAACTGCATCACCGCTTGCCATTGAAGAGCAGCATAAATTCAGCGCCAACATGCGTGGCATGTACAACGATAGAGCGTCAGAGGTGAGTGATGCTACAGAGTATGGACATAGACTGAGTTTTTCATACCAAGGTAAATTCCTTGACGATACGCTAGGTGTATCACTAGGTTATGCTCGTTTATTCCAACCGAGTGTTTCTACTCAATTCATTGGTTTAGCTTATAACGGTCAAGTTGATGTAGACGGACTTGAAGGTGATATAGACGGGCCAGCAGATTGCCCCAATTGTGAACTCATTTCAGAAGGCTTTGAAATGCAGCACAAGGGCGGGGAAGAGACTCGCGATGGCTACGTTGCCGCGTTTGAATGGGCACCTATCGATACCTTTACACTTAAAGCTGATGCTTTTATCTCGAAATTTGACTCCGAAGCCTTTGCACGTGGATTTCGCGTTAAGCTAGGTGGAATAAACGCTGGTATAACTAATCCTGTAGTAGTAAATAATAGCGTAATTGGCGGCACATTTTCTCGTACAGACAACAGCTTTACCCGTGTTGAGTTGGTAAACGACGACAATCAAGATTTCGACAGTGTCACAAACTTAGGCGTGAATGCTAGCTGGGAAATATCGCCAGATTTAGCGGTTCAATTTGACGTCTCCCGCTCAAGTGCTGAAAGCGACTTTAGAAACGGCTTACTGTGGTCGCTTGTTGGCGAAGATGCGACAGCGGCAAACCCCGTGTTCGACGAAAACGTCCAAATTTCTTATTTACTCAACGGTTTAAACTTACCTGATATCGGTTTTAATCAAAGTGATGCTTTTACAGACTTAGACCGTGTAATGGTAAGTAAATACGGTATTTATCCGTATGAAAACAAAGATGAGTTAGACGCCTATCGCGTAGACTTCCAATATTATGTCGATGTGCCAATCATTTCTGGCTTTGAATTTGGCTATCGATACTCAGACCGGGAATATAACAATGACCGCTCTGTGTTTGAATACGGAAACGATAGTGCATTCTCAGTAAGCGAACCGCCACTTCAGTTAACTTCTGATATGATCGAAGAGGTTAATTGGAGCGGTGATTTTGGTTATTTTCCAAGTTATCTTTCCGTTGATCTAGACAGTGCACTTAATGCTTGGTTTCCAAGCGGTAGGCCACAGCCTGTTCAAACGTGGGGACCAGGCGCTGCCGGCGTTATCAATGGTCCAGGTACCGGGCCTGCTACTGCGTGGACGCTACAAGAAAGTGGCGATGTATTTGAAACAGTGAATTCTGCCTACTTGATGGCAAACATTAATACAGAAATTGGCAGTATTCCTGTTACAGGTAATGTTGGTGTTCGTTACGTTAAAAGTAAACAAAGTTCAACGACGCTACAGCGTGCTACTCAGTTAATTGAAGACCTTGAGACCGGAACATCGGTTGAAGTTAGTGACCCTACGGCTGGTGCACAAAACATTACCGACGACGTAGGGCTAATTAATAACTTTTATCGCCCAGCGTTGATAAGTCACGAATATTCTGACGTTTTGCCTTCAATTAACCTGAACTTTAAACTTACAGATGACACGCAACTTCGTGTAGCCGCCGCAAAGGTGATGGGCAGAGCGCCAATAAACCGTTTTGCCGCAAATGCGTCAACCACTATTGAAACGGTTACCGCTTTCCAAGACAGAGACTCGGGTGAAATTACGCTTTCCAACCCTACGGCAAGGGTTAGTGGTAGCGCCCGTAACAGCCCTTATTTAGAACCATTCTATGCAACTCAATACGACGTTTCGTGGGAGTATTATTTCTCAGATACGGAAGGCGCATTAGTTGTTGCTGGCTTTTATAAAGACATTGAATCGTTCGTAGAAGACATCGAAATAGAGCCTTATGATTTTGAAGCAAACGGCATTGTAATTCCTGATAACGTAAGTGTGCCGGTTTACTTGACGCCAGAGTTTGCAGGACAGGAAGCCGAACTAGCGCTTGATGAAAATGGCGACCCCATCTTTATTACCGTCCCTACTGAAAATGGTAGCTACAGCACAGCCGTAAACAATGCCGAAGGTGGCTATATTCGCGGTTTAGAAATCGCCTATACGCAAATTTATAGCATGCTGCCTGGCATGTGGTCAGGCTTAGGCGTTAGCGCAAGTTACTCTTACACCGAAAGTGAAATTCAGCGCACGCTAGGTGATGACGTGTATGCCGCTAACTTACCAGGTCTTTCTGAAAACGTTGCTACGCTAACCGTGTTTTGGGAATACGAAGGTTTTGAAACTCGCTTGTCTAGCCGATATCGCGATGCATTTGTTTCGCAGCAAGTAGCGGTAAACGACCAGGTGGTTAACTTTGACGAAGAATTGGTTATTGATTACCAAGCGTCGTACGAGATTAACGACAATTGGAGCGTACTATTTCAAGTTAATAACCTAACAGACGAGCCAACGAAGAGCTATTTCTCATCAGAAGAGCAAACCGGCACTATCCAATACTTTGGAACGCAATATTACCTAGGGATGACATATCAACTATGAAAAACAGCATCTTAGGTAATTTATTTAGCAACACGACGGAATATTCGGTTGCCAAAAGTAGCGAAAATATTCAGGAGAATTCTATGTTTACTAAAAAAAGAGTAGTGCGCGCTGCGTTACTCGTAGTAGGCGCATATACACTTGCAGGTTGCGGTGGCTCGGGCGTAGAGTCGGGCACCAACGATCTGCTTACCTGTGAGGTTCCAAATGTACCTAATTCATCAGGTACGGCTTGTGAACCGCCACCACCTATTCAATGCGATGCGCCGCTCGTACCTAATGAAGCGAACGATGCATGTGAAGCAGGTGCTGATCCAAGTTTACCTGCACCTGTATTTACCCCTTCATCTAATCAAGCTGTACTTTATTATAATCGGGCTGCTGTTGACGCTGATAACTCAAGTAACGATGCAGCTTATGAAGGCTGGAGACTACATACTTGGAACAATGACGAGTGTGATGCTTATGCTGACGCAGACACGGATTGGGCCAACGGTCGCATTCATAGCGGTATCGATCCAAACTATGGTGCGTATTGGATTCTAGACCTTAAAGACGGGTATGGAAGCTGCCACAATTTCATCATCCACAAAGGCACTGACGATGCCGGAAAAGAAATGGGGGGCGGAGACTTCCAGGGTTCTTTAGTACAAGATGATGAAACATTTGTACGCATGAATTTTACCCTTTCAGGCGAGGCAACCATATTTGAGTTCCCTATCATGTCTCTTGGTCCTCAGCCTGTTGATATCGAGGGTTTTGGCGCGCATTGGTTAGATGCCAACACTATTTTATGGGACGTACCTGAAACCGTTTCAGAGGTGAAACTTCACTATTCAGCACAGGCTGACTTAGAGAGCACTCTGGAAGAGGGTATTAACGGTACTCAAGTAACGTTAATGAGTACAACACTTACCGAAGAGCAATCTGACCGTGCGCCGCACTTATCTGCTATGCAGGCTTGGGAAGGCGACTGGTCGGTTGAAGATGCTAAAACCGTGTTGACGACACAAGCCGTAGTAGGGGGTTACGATGCTGACGGTGCGCTTGTTGTTGCGACCGGGATCCAACTGGCTAACGGAATAGACGCACTATATACGCTCGGTGAAGACGATGCCGACGAAGCTCAACTTGGTGGTATCTACTCTGATACAGGTATTACTGCCGCATTGTGGGCGCCTACTGCTTCAAATGTTGATCTTCTGATTTATAACGACAACAAGACATTAAGCCAACGTATTGATATGGTTCGCGATGATACGTCTGGTGTCTGGCGTCATGAAGGCGATATGTCCCTAGACCGTCAGCTTTACCGTTATGAAGTTACCGTCTATCACCCTATTACGGGGAATGTAGAAACGCTGCTTGTTACAGACCCATATTCTGTGTCACTAAGCACAAACGGCCGTTTCTCTCGCTTCGTAAATCTAGCTGATGATGATTTAAAACCACAAGGCTGGGATACTCATACTATTCCGACGGTTGAAAATTATGAAGATGCAGTCATTTACGAAGGGCACGTTCGTGACTTTAGCGTACGTGATATGTCTACGTCTGAGGAAAATAGAGGTAAATACCTTGCCTTTACTGAAGAGGGCACAGCACCGGTTGAGCACCTTAAAAAGCTTGTTGAAGCAGGGCTTACTTACTTCCATATACTTCCAGCAAATGACATTGCAACTATCGATGAGGATCCAACAAAAACGGTAGATTTATACGATACGGTAGGCAAACTGTGTCGCTTAAATAGCAGTGCTGCGGTATGTGAAGAAGAAAGCGCTGATGCATTGTTAATTGACGTTTACAACAGTTACGATCCTTTATCTCAAGCGGGTAAAGCCCAGCAGCTTACTAATGATTTACGCAATCTAGATACATTCAACTGGGGCTATGATCCTCATCACTTTAACGCGCCGGAAGGCAGCTATGCGTCGAGTGCAGAGGGAGTAGAACGCATTGTAGAAATGCGCGCCATGATCCAAGCACTTCACGAGATGGGGCTACGTGTTGCACTTGATGTAGTCTATAACCATACCAATGCGTCGGGTGTTTTCAGTAAGTCAGTATTAGACAAAGCGGTACCGGGTTACTACCACCGTTATGAAGTGGATACTGGTGCGATTGTTCGTGAAACGTGCTGTGATGACACAGAGCCTCGCAATGTCATGATGGAAAAGTTCATGGAAGATTCGCTGCTCATGTGGGCTGAGCATTATAAGTATGATTCATTCCGTTTCGACATCATGAGCCAAGCTACAAAAGACACTATGGTACGCTTGCGTGATGCAGTCCAAGCTATCGATGCTGACAACTATTTCTACGGTGAAGGCTGGACTAAAATAGACCGCGGTTACGAGCAAGCGAGCCAGCTCAATATGGCTGGTACCGAGATTGGTACCTATAACGACCGTATTCGCGAAGCTATTCGCCAGGGCGCTATCTTTAGACCGGAAGATGAAGGGCTATTAAGCGCGCAAGACCGCGTAAAAATGGGCATGATCGGAACGTTAAAAGACTATGTTTTGGAGACGTCTTCAGGAAGTGCAGGCGCTACCAGTAACTTAGGCGGCTATGCAGAAGATCCTGCGGATATCATTAACTACGTGTCGAAGCACGATAATGAAACACTGTGGGATCAGTTAAACTACACGCTTCCACAAGATATTACTTTAGAACAGCGGGTTCGTGCCCAAAATGTAGCAATGGGTATTAATCTTGTGTCTCAAGGTATTCCGTTTTTACAAATGGGCGGCGACATGCTTCGCTCAAAATCAATGGATAGAAATACCTATGATGCGGGCGACTGGTTTAACTACGTCGATTTCACCTACGAAACGAACAACTGGAACGTAGGTTTACCGTTGGCACAAGACAACGAAGCCCGTTGGGAAGAAATGGGTGAATTCATTTACAATCCAAATCGCGCGGCCTCAATGGCAGATATAATGTTTGCCTCTGATGTGTTTGCAGAATTGCTTAATATTCGAATGACAAGTCCGCTGTTTAGATTAACCACCGCTGAAGACATCATCGACCGTATAGGTTTCCACAATATTGGCGAACGCCAGCAGCGTGGTCTTATAGCGATGAGCATTGATGACGGCATATCTGAAAACAGCGAAGTACCTCGCCTAGATTTAGACATGATGAATGATGCGGTTATGGTGCTTGTGAATACGGGGTATGAAGAGAAGTCTATCACGGTAAACACAGCAACAGGCTTTTCGCTTCACGCCACACAAATGAATTCTGTCGATGCAGCGGTACGCGGCGCCACATTTGTAGAAGGTGAAGATGGTAATGGAACCTTTACCGTTCCTGCACTAACTATTGCTGTTTTCGTAAAACCACAGTCTGGAGCTCAAGGTTATGGTCTATCAGCGTATGCCACGTCTGGTGCGCCTGATGTTGTTCCTTACGGCGACACCATCGCTTACCTGCGTGGAGATATGAATGGTTGGTCAACGGATGATGCATTTACCTATCAGGGTAACGGTAAGTACACCGTAACAGCTACACTTGAAGGTGGCGTTACATATGGATTCAAATTCGCATCTGAAGATTGGAGTACAGTGAACTTTGGCGCAGCGGATGGTGAAGAAGGTACAGTAATAGCGGGCGAAGAAAAGGTTCTTGCACGTACTAATACCAACCTTTCATTTACACCAGCGACGAGCGCGACCTATCTGTTTACTATTGATGCGACTGATAGCGAAGCACCAATCCTTATGGTTGAGAACGAAGAGCCCTATGTTGGCACACCAGTGTATCTTCGTGGTGCAATGAACGACTGGGGTACGGCTGAGGAGTTTGCTTACCAAGGCGGACGTATTTACACTTTCTCTCGTGATGTTGAGCCAGGGACTTACGAGTTTAAGGTTGCTTCAGAAGATTGGAGTACCGTGAACTTCGGTGCGATATCAGCAGATGATTCAGATCGCAACCTTGCGCCTGGTCAGACTTTGGGGCTCGCCGCTACTAACGACAATCTTATTTTGAACATTGAAACCGCCGACCGCTATGTGTTCGTATTCAACGTCACTGATTTAAATGCGCCAACCGTTGGTGTATTTAAAGAAGCGTTTTGGGGCGACACTCAAGTTTATATCCGTGGTGGTATGAATGGCTGGGGAGCTGTCGATATGTTTGAATATCAAGGAGAAGGTGTTTATACCGCAGACATTGAATTGAGCGCAGGTAGTATTGAATTCAAAGTCGCTTCTGAAGACTGGTCGACAGTAAACCTTGGCAACCCGAACGATGCAGCAAGCAACGTAGTAACGCCTAGCGAGCCGAAAATACTTGGCGCAAGTAACAATAATCTAATGATTGAAGTTGCAGAGTCTGGTCTATACGAGTTTAAGGTATCTGGCCCTGATGGAAATGCACCTACGTTAACGGTTACGAAAAAGTAAGACCGAACAGATGCTAACTTGGTAAATTTCTAATAAACCAAGATTTAAAAACCGCGACGTAGTTTGCGGTTTTTTGTTTTTGGCATATCTCTTGATTCTCTAGTAGTATCACCAAGAAAATAGTGGTCGTACCAGAGTGGTTGAAATTATTCAAAAGGAGATGAAAATGAAACGTGCACTCGTTGTTGAAGGTGGCGCTATGCGCGGAGTTTTTGCAGCAGGCGTGTTAGACAAATTCATGGAGCATGACTACCATTCGTTCGACTTCGCGATTGGTGTTTCAGCTGGCGCAACTAATCTTTCAACCTACGTGTCGAAAATGCATGGGCTTAGTAAAACCATCATCACGCAATACGCCACAAAGAGGGAGTTTTTTAGCCCGCTTCGTTTCATAAAAGGTGGGCACATGACAGATGTTCATTGGCTATGGCATCACTCTAAACAGTCCATGAATATTCCTGCACCAGGTGAAAAAAGCAGCATGCCACTGTATGTTGGGATTACTAATGCAGAGTCAGGTGAATGTGAATATATACAAGCCACCAAAGATAATGTTGATGATTTAATGGTAGCTTCCTGTGCGTTGCCAACTGCATACCGAGACGAAATTTCAATAAACGGTACGCGATACTTGGACGGGGGAGTGGCAGATGCAATACCTGCTATCCAAGCATACAAAATGGGTGCGAAGGATATCACGGTTATTCTTTCTCAACCGTTAGGTTTTACAAAACCAGAAGTAAAGTCTGTTTGGCTAATGCAAAAGATGTATCGCAACCAGCCTGCGCTACTCGATAAGATGTTGCAGCGTGCAGCCATTTATAACGAAACGTTAGCTTTTCTCAATAATCCACCCGACGACTGCACAATCCGTGTGATAGCGCCTGATGAAGCTTTTTGCGTTAAGCGTTTAACTATGGATAAGAAGAAGTTATTGCGAGGCTACGGTCAAGGGCGGCGCATGGCAAGACGCTATCTTAAACATTGCTATGAGAATTTAGTGGAAAGACAGCGCAAAAGCGCATAGCTACCAGACTGATTTCTTCTTTCTGTACAAAGCCTGTATGCAAATCGCAACAAAAGGCTTATAGAGCTTGGTTTTTTTTCCAAGCTTTTTTTTATCTCCAATAAAACTTTAATTTTCAGCATCTTACCCTGTTTCAATTTGGCAACAGTTTAAGCTTAAGTTACTGGTTCTTACTTCTAGTACCAGTCTTACACAGCGTGAATTGTTGAACTTAGCAACGCTATTTCCCTCACACCGCTTATAACTAGCGCTGTTGACTTCCCGTTTGAACATAAGTTGCCATTTTTCCTATTTTAGTAACATTTTGAAAAAAATGAATTTTATCGAGTTTATGAAGCATTTTTATGTAAACTTTGCAGGCAATGTGCAATATTTTCATTAAATTGGTCTGCATCTTGCTGAACAGGTGGCAATAAACGCTGTTTTTTTAACGATGCGAAGATTTCAGGTGGTTCATTTATCTCAACATTAAATCCTTCTTAAAAAAGGGATTGAGTAAATAGACCAAACTGTCACACGTTATTAAAATATAGAAATTATAATTGACCACGCTTTGCAATATCACGTGCTTCTCGATAGCAAGAGGAGACCAATGCTCATTGGCAGAAATGCTTATTGGCATAGTTGAATCGCGAGTTTTGTGTCTACCGCTATTTAGATATATTTAATCATACTTAAGGTTAGTTTACGCTAACCTGTCTAGATGCGTGAGAAAGAACGTGGCAATATCAAATGCTGAATAAAAATAAAATAAATATAAACGTGCAAATTGCGAATCAGAAAATGTCAATTGGGTTAATAAACCCGAAAAATCCCGTAAATGTTGCTTCTATACTGCGAGCTGCAGGTTGTTATGGTGTGGCCAGCGTTTTTTATACTGGTCAGCGCTATCGATTTGCTAAAGATTTTAATGCGGATACGAAAGCGTTTCATAAAGTCATTCCGACCATTGGGGTCGACGACTTAAAAGAAGTAGTGCCTGAAGGTGCGTCAGTCGTAGCGGTTGAACTGGTAGAGGGTGCTACACCACTACCTTTGTTTGAGCACCCGAGCAATGCGTTTTACTTGCTAGGTCCTGAAGATGGCAGTATTGGCGAAGACGTTTTGTCTTGGTGCGATCATGTTGTCTACGTTCCTACTTTTTCATGCATGAATTTAGCGGCCACAGCAAATGTGTTGCTGTATGACCGTCTGTCAAAGTCTGATTACGTAAGTGGGGATGCACTTATCAGACAAAGTAGAGATACGAATAACAAATCTAAGATTAAATAGTAATTAAATAACTAAGGCTGTCGTTGCGAACAGGAAGTTACCCACAAGCCTAATAATAAATTAAATCAGGGGAGCTTTGCGTTGAAGATGAGAACAATGAGCGCAGTTCGAGCGTTTAATGGCGCCGTGTCTAACAAACTGAGTCGACTACCACAAACATTTTCTAGGGTACTCCCTAGTCGTTTCTCACTCGAAGAGAGTATTTCTAATTTCTTCTTTAGTCGTTACGAACTTGTGATTGCTAACGAAGAAAGTGAAAAGCAGGTGAGTTATAAAACGCGACACAAAGTGTATTGTGAAGAAATGAACTTCGAGCAGAAAAATGCCACTGCATTAGAAAAAGATAAGTTTGATGATCGCGCGATCAATTGCTACATCAAGCATTTGCCAACAGGAGAGTGTGCAGGCACGATAAGGTTGGTCTTGCCAACTGAAGCTGGCTTGGCACTTCCATTAGAAGAAAAGTGTGCGGAAGTAATTGGCGATGGTGCATTGCTACCTTCAAACTTGTCCCCACAAAGCGTCTGTGAAATCTCTCGCCTTGCAATACCGAGAGAATTTAGAGTGCGACAGTTACGCTCTAAAATCCTACCCTCTGAAAAAATTGAAAAAGTTAAACAAAAGAAAAATGTTCCATTTAACGTTGAGCATTTTCCTTATCTTTCAATTGCACTGTACTTAATGGCAACGAGTGTGTGCCTTCATTTAAACGTTAAGCATGCCTATGTGCTTATGGAGCCTAAGTTAGCAAGAAGAATGAAGGCATTCGGTATTCATTTTAATCCAGTAGGTGAAGCTATTGAATTCAATGGCAAACGTATGCCATATAGATTGTCACCGCATGTACTGCTTGATGATTTAGCAAAACCACTAAAAGGTTTTCACAGAAAGATTCATTCAGAACTAAATAGTGCGTTACAAGCTATTGGCGATGTGGCCGTTCCCACCATTGAGCATACTCGAAAGCCTCTTCGCATAGCCCATGCAGCATGACACCATGCTATCTGGAATACTAAGCCGCCTCGTCAGGCGGTTTTTTTATGTTTGAATACGTATGCATGTTTTTTAACATCCAGTTAACGCGTATCCTGTTGGCATAATTTACGTTTATCACAATGATTGCCATGCCAAATTTCCAATTTCGTTTTTGTCTTAAACCCTTGTCAATTGCTATGCTGTCAATTGGATTAACAGCGTGTACAGGGCCGACCTCTCCAGTGAATAATCAAAATCCGGTGATCAAAGACGCTAGTCTGAAACCATTTGGTCAAAACGGCGAAAGTTCGACGCTAAACGATTCTGCTGAAAGGCAAGGTAAACCTGTTGTTTATCAAGTTTTTACTCGCTTGTTTGGAAACACGAATACAAATAACCAGCCTTGGGGCACAATTGAGCACAATGGGGTAGGTAAGTTTAGTGATTTTACTCCCGAAGCGCTAAAGGCCATAAAATCTTTGGGAACCAGTCATATCTGGTATACCGGTGTGCCGCACCATGCGGTGATTAATGACTACACTGAATTTGGTATTTCAAACGACGACCCAGATGTAGTGAAAGGCAGAGCGGGCTCTCCCTACGCAGTTAAAGATTACTACAACGTTAATCCAGACCTAGCCGATGATCCAGCCAAGCGTTTAGAAGAATTTGAAGCGCTAATTGCCAGGACTCACGCAGCGGGAATGAAGGTTATTATCGATATCGTGCCTAATCATGTCGCCCGTGATTACCATTCACTTTCTGCACCTGAAGGTGTAAGTGATTTCGGCGCGCACGACGACACGTCTGTTGAATACGCCCGTGATAACAACTTTTACTATGTAGTAGGTGAAGCGTTTCAAGTGCCCACAGCTGATAACTATCAACCTCTAGGTGGTGAAAAGCATCCACTATCTGACGGTAAGTTCGAAGAGTTCCCAGCAAAATGGACAGGCAACGGTGCTAGAGCTTCGAAACCGGATATAAATGACTGGTATGAGACCGTAAAAGTGAACTATGGCGTGAAGCCTGACGGCACCTACGACTTTCCAGTTTTACCTGAAGAGTACAGTGATAAGTCTATTGAAGAACATGCCGCATTTTGGCACGAAAAAGACGTACCAGATTCGTGGTATAAATTCAGAGATATTGCACATTATTGGATAGATAAAGGTGTCGACGGTTTCCGCTACGATATGGCCGAAATGGTGCCTGTCGAGTTTTGGTCGTTTCTAAATAGCAGTATTAAACAAAAGGCACCTAATGCGTTCTTGCTAGCGGAAGTTTATCAACCAGATAAGTATCGCGAGTATATCCACCAAGGCAAAATGGATTACCTTTACGACAAGGTGGGTTTCTACGACACATTAAAAACGATTATGCAGGGGAGTGGAGAAGTAAGCAAACTGGTTACTATTCATGATGAAATCAATGATATCGCCCCGCATATGCTTCATTTTTTAGAAAATCACGACGAACAACGTATAGCCAGCCCCGACTTTGCCGGTAGTGCCCAGAAAGGTAAACCCGCGCTTGCAGTGAGTGCGCTTATTAGCAGTTCGCCTACGTTGTTGTACTTTGGTCAAGATGTGGGTGAAGACGGTAGTGAAGAGACAGGTTTTGGAGATCCAACACGTACGTCAATTTTCGATTATGTAGGCGTTCCTGCCCATCAGCGTTTTATGAACGACGGTAAGTTTGATGCAGGGAAATCTACTGAAGATGAAAAAGCACTTCACCAATTTTACCAAGACGTGATGGCTATTGCTGCCACAAACCCTGCTGTTACAGGTGAATATCAAAGCCTACACGCGCTCAATCTTGATGTGAAAGATTCAGCCTATACTGAGCAGCAATTTGCTTTTGTGCGTGCGCAAGGCGAGCACGGATTTGTGGTTGTGGCGAATTTTGACGATAAGCCTACAGGTGCAATGAAGCTTGTTGTTCCTTCAAATGTTTTAGGTAAAGATAGCGATCGGATCACGCTAGCGCCTATGCTTTCTCATGAAGGCATAACACTAGAAAAAGAGGGCATTAACTACAACGCTTCGTTCACATTGGAAGGGCTTGAGACTAAAGTATTCGCCTTCTAATTAGGTTTTATCACATGCTGCTGAGTTAACGCGAAACACCATGTTTTTTTACATGGTGTTTCGTGAATACGTATGCAGAGCATTGGTCAGATCGGACGGGCAAGGTAGTATCTCATCACCATCTTGTACTTAACGTATTTTTAACATGGGGTTGATGTGCCAAAACGTAATCGTGTAATTAATGACAGTGGTCATAAAAAAATCCAAAAGCGCGCAATTCCGCTTCTCCTCAGCTGTATCACTACATTTCCTTTGTTCTCAGTTCAATCATCTGCAAACAGTGGCATTGATGTTTACCCGCCGAATTGGTGGGTTGGTATGCAAAACAGTAATGTAGAACTGATGCTTTATGGTGATGATGTTGCCGATGACACTGTTTCAATAGCGAAAGGCGATGTAAGCGTTAAGCATAGCCAAGCCCTTGATAGTGAAAACTATCTATTCGTAACGCTAGACACGTCGAATGTTAGTGCCCAGGAACTCGTTATCAGGCTTACTGACAGCGATGGTACGACCCGTGATTTAACTTACACGTTAGAAAAAAGAGCACAAGGCTCAGCGTCGCGCAAAGGCTTTGGGCCTCAAGATGCTATTTATCTTATTGCCCCCGACAGATATGCCAATGGTAATAAGGAAAATGATAATGTTAAGGGTTATGGCGATCCCGCAGACCGTTCATTCAAAGGTGGTCGCCACGGTGGTGACATTCAAGGTATTGTTGATAACCTCAACTACATTCAGGATATGGGCTTTACTCAAATATGGACAATGCCCATGCTCGAAAATGCCATGGATAAATACAGTTATCATGGCTATTCCACCACGGATTACTACAAAATAGACCCTAGATTTGGTTCCAATGACGATTTTATTGCGTTAAGTACTGAAGCTAAATCAAAGGGTCTTGGCATTATAATGGATATGGTACTTAACCATATAGGCAGTAATCATTTATGGATGAAAGATACGCCGTCACACGACTGGATCAATAACAACGGTAAATTTGTAGGGACAACCCACAAGCGTGAAGCTCTTCACGACCCTCACGCCATAGCAAGCGATATAAAAGGGTTTAGCGATGGTTGGTTTGTGCCAACCATGCCGGACTTAAATCAGCGCAATCCGCATTTAGCGAACTACCTTATTCAAAACGCGATTTGGTGGGTTGAAAGCGCTGGGCTAAGTGGAATACGTGTGGATACGTACTCCTATCCTGATAAGGCGTTTTTGAGCCAATGGACAAACCGCATAATGGACGAGTACCCGAATTTCAATATAGTAGGGGAAGAGTGGTCAGTTAACCCCGCAATCACGGCATATTGGCAGGCGGGTAGCCACCGCCACGATGACTACGATAGCGCTCTACCATCGGTTATGGATTTCCCGCTTCAAGCCGCAGTCGTTGAAGCGTTGAGTAATGATGAAAGCTGGAATTCTGGCTTCATCTCTGTATACGAAACCTTAGCTACTGACTTTTTGTATGGCGACCCGAATAATTTGGTCATCTTTCCTGATAACCACGATATGAGCCGCATTTTTACTCAGCTCGGTAATGATAAAGACAAATGGAATATGGCTATGACGCTATTGCTCACTACGCGCGGTATTCCACAAGTTTTTTACGGTACAGAAATTTTAATGGGTAACGAAGGCAGTGAAGACCACGGTATTATTCGTTCTGACTTTCCAGGCGGGTGGCCTTCGGACAATGACAAAAACGCTTTTACCGGGCACGGTCTAACGGATGATGAGCGTTGGGCACAGCAGCGTGTGAAGGGGTTACTTCAACTGCGTAAATCACACCCTATGCAGTTTAAAGGCCTGTTGAAGCATTTTGCACCGGAGAATGGGGTTTATACCTATATTCGAGAGGCAAATGTCGATTCAGCCAGTGGTGCAGATAAATCACATACTAATCAGTCTGATAAAATATTGGTCATCTTAAATAAAAAGCCAGTGGACCTGCCTCTAAATAAGTATGCAGAGGTGCTAAGCACACACCAGACGTTAACACGAGTTAGCGATGGGATATCTTTTAAGACGACGGATACCTTAAGCTTACCAGCAATGTCTGCTAGTGTTTTCATTGTGCAGTAATCGTATTAACTATAGTAAAACAATAAATAGAGCAAAGTATGCAAGCAACTCAACCACGCCTTTCTTTCTGGCAAATATGGAACGTCAGCTTTGGCTTTCTAGGTGTTCAATTCGGTTTTGCACTGCAAAACGCAAACGTAAGTCGGATCCTTTCAGACTTAGGGGCAGACCTTCACTCGCTATCACTATTTTGGCTCGTCGCGCCAATCATGGGGTTAATCGTTCAACCAATTGTTGGCTCAGCATCTGATAGAACGTGGAATCGATTAGGTCGACGCCGCCCGTTCATTCTTGCTGGTGCAATCGCCGCAGTATTGGGTATGATTTTACTGCCGAATGCGCCGATATTTGTTGCCTTCTTGGCACCTATGGTAATGGGCGCGTTAATGGTTGCACTTATGGACGCGTCGTTTAACGTATGTTTTCAGCCGTTTCGCTCATTGGTGTCAGACATGGTACCGCCGTCACAACGCAATGTTGGCTATTCGATTCAGTCGTTACTGATTAATATAGGCGCAGTTATCGGCTCAATACTGCCATTTGTACTTACCAATGTTATTGGCCTTGAAAATACGGCACAAATGGGTGAGGTTGCACCTTCTGTTGTTTGGGCTTTCTACATTGGCGCTACAGTACTGCTTGGTACGGTCATTTGGACGGTAGTTCGTACCAAAGAATACGCACCAGATGAATACAACCGCTATAAAGGGCTTACCGAAGAGCAGCCTGCAACTGAAAAAGCGCCTAAAGCACCGCTAGGACAACGCTTAAGTGAGTTTTTCACGTTAGTAAAAGATATGCCAAAGACAATGAAACAACTTGCTGTCGTGCAGTTTTTCTCGTGGTTTGCGCTCTTTATTATGTGGGTGTATACCACACCTGCTATTACGCAACATATATGGAATGTAGATAAGCAGTGGTTTGACCCAGCTTATATTGCTGCAGCCCCGATGGTGCCTGAAACCATCATCATGGCCAAGGGAGCTGCTGGTGATTGGGTAGGGATTCTATTTGCTGCGTATTCGGTATTTGCTGCGATTTTTTCTATTTTCTTGGCAAAACTTGCTGACAAGTTTGGTCGCAAAACGGTTTACGCTTCGTCTTTAGCGCTAGGTGGCCTGAGCTACGTAAGCTTCTTGTTATTCCAAGACCTGACGATGATCAACGTAAACTTAGTGATTACTGAAGTAACAGTACCTTTGGGCGCAGTGAAGCTGTTAATCCCTATGGTAGGCGTAGGTATAGCGTGGGCTGCCATTCTTGCTATGCCTTACGCTATGTTAGCTGGTGCGTTACCTGCAAATAAAACGGGTGTTTATATGGGTATCTTCAACTTTACCGTTGCCGCCCCTCAAATTGTTTCGGGTCTAACTGCTGGCTGGATTCTAAGTTCTGTTTTCGACAACGACGCAAAGTACATTATCGTTGTTGCCGGAGTTTCTATGTTAATTGGTGCGGTTTCAGTTTTCTTCGTGAACGAGGCCGATAAGCAAGAAATTGAAGAAGCGCAGGGAGCTTAATATGTCATTTAATCGTACAACAATCGCATTAACGTTAGCTGGTTTATTTTGCTCAGCCTGCTCGAGTACATCTGTTCCTACATCTAAGGATATACGAGAAAACAGCCACGCTATCGTGGGTACCACTACGCCATTTGCTAGCGAAGCGGTGTACTTTGTTGTGACAGATCGCTTTGTAGACGGCGACCCTTCGAACAATCATGAAGAGCAGGGAGGCGATCACCCTACGTGGCAACTGCCCTTAGAAGGTCCTGAAGGTAAGAAAGCCTATGTGGGTTACATGGGCGGTGATTTACAGGGTATCTTAAACAACGCCGATTATATTAAAGAAATGGGGTTCACGGCAGTATGGATGACGCCTGTCCACGATAACCCGGACTATGCGTTTAATGGCGATGAACCCATTACTTATGGCGGTGCCTTTAAAGACGGTGGTAAAACGGGTTATCACGGCTATTGGGCAACGAATTTCTATAAAGCTGACGAGCATTTGGTTAGCGCCAATTTAAGCGTTAGTGACTATACGGCGAAAATGCGTCAGCATGGCCTTAAGTCCGTGTTTGATATTGTGGCAAATCATGGCACACCAAGCTTCACCATGGAAAAGGACTTACCCGGCTACGGGGAAATATATGACAGTGATGGAAATCTGGTTGCTGATCATCAAAACTTGGCACCTGAAGAGCTTGACCCTGAAAACAACCCGCTTCATAGCTTTTTTCACAACTATCCAGATTTAGTAAAGCTTTCTAATCTAGATGACGAAAACCCCGCCGTACGCGATTATCTCATCAACAGCTATTTGTATTGGATTTCTCAAGGTGCTGATGCATTTAGAATAGATACAATCAGGCATGTGCCTCATGCGTTTTGGCGTGAAGCGTCAGATCGTATACGCGAGCAAAACCCTGAATTTTTTATGTTTGGCGAAGCATTTGACTATGAGGCGAACAACATTGCCCAGCATACGTTACCGAAAAATGGGGGCGTCAGTGTATTAGACTTTCCTATGCAAAAGGCCATGGTGAATGTATTTGAAAAGCCGCTAGAGAGTGATTTTGCTGACTTAGAAACGGTGCTTCATCTTACGCACGGGCCATATAACAATCCATATGAATTAACTACGTTCTACGATAACCACGATATGGCGCGCATTAATGCCACTGATGAAGGCTTTATTAATGCGCATAACTGGGTGTTTACAGTAAGAGGTATTCCGGTTGTATACATGGGATCTGAAATTGGCTTCATGCGCGGTACGGCGGAACATGCTGGCAATCGTAACTATGTTGGCCAAGAGCGCCTAGACCAAGCCAAGACACATCCTATTCAACAGGCGCTTACAAAGATTGCCAATGTGCGTAAAAACACGGTAGCACTGCAGCGCGGTGTTCAAGTCAACGTTGAACTTGACGGTCATCAAGCGGCGTTTTATCGCGTTGTTGATACTGCAGAAACACAGCAGACTGCACTTGTATTGCTTAATAAGGGTAATGCCGCACAATCTTTTGCGGTTAGTGACTTTATGCAATCGGGCGACTGGACGGAACAATTATCTGGAGAAACGCAAACGGTAGAACTCGGTGATGCGTTAACCGCAACGGTTAAGCCCAATGGCGTTCAGGTATGGGTGCGCGAAGGTCAAGTAAGTAACAGCGCATTACTTGCTCAAATTAAGCATCAGTTGGCCCGCCAATAAAACGTGTTTAGCGCACAATAAAAAAGCCCCGTGGTTGTTTAACGCCCGGGGCTTTTTGTTTAGTTTCTAGGGTGTAATTTGCACACGCTTACTCACTGCCACATGACTGCCTAATAATAATATCCGCAGGCATTAAATAATCCTGAACGTCTTCGTTGTTAATGGCTTTTAATAAGGTGTTTACCAATAACTCTCCCGCCAGTTTGGTATTTTGCTGAACAGTGGTGAGCGAAGGCGTGGTGTAGGCTGAAACCGCAATATTGTCATAGCCAACCACGGCTACATCATCAGGCACATTCACTTTTGCCTGGCGCAGCGCTCTAAGCACGCCCATTGCAATAAGGTCTGATGCGCAGACAATTGCTTGGGGAAGTTCGCCACTTTGCAGCAATGATTTCACCGCTTCTGACCCCGCATCCTCAGTCGAAATAGCATTGCGTTGAACACTTGACTGATCGAGCCCATGAGAATGAAGTGTTTCAAAATAACCGTTAAAACGCGCTTTGAATTCAGGGGCGTGATCGCCATTGTCGCCAATAAACGCAAAGGAAGTTTTACCCAAGCCAATTAAATGTGACGTTATGCTTTGGCCACCTTGATAGTTATCACAACCGATACTAACCCCTGGGTGGGCTTCATCTGGCGCACCCCAACGAACAAAGTGGGTGCCCTGCGATTCAAGTTGCGCGACTTTGTTTTGGTAATCAGTATAGTCGCCATATCCTAATAGAATAATGCCGTCAGCCTTATTTGAGTCTTCATATTCTGCGTGCCAGTCATCATCTAAATTTTGGAAGGACACAAGCAGATCATAGTTTGCTTGCGCACACGCGCGAGTAATACTGCCGAGCATCGCTAGGAAGAACGGATTAATCATCGAATCATCGGACGTAGGATCTTCAAACAAGAGTAGGGCAATTGTGCTGCTCTTTTGCTTTCTCAAGTTACTTGCGTTTTTATCCACTTTGTAATTGAGTTCCCGGGCAATACGCTGAACGCGATCTCTAGTTTCTTGATTAACTAGCGGGCTATTATTTAACGCTCGCGAAACCGTCGACTGCGAAACACCTGCCAAGTGGGCAATGTCAAAAGAGGTTGCTTTTTCTTTCATAAACACCATGATTTGCTGCTACGACCTTGTTGTCGCGAATTTAGATTACCATATTTTTATAATGACGCGCGCATTTTGAGACGCAGTCGCTCAAATGCCACGCAAAATTACGATTTCGTCAGTGCTTATTTATATTTTGGAAGTCATAACGGCATTTAGTTTTAGAAGGTATTTGCAGATCGCTCTTAATTCAATCACTTGTCAGGCTTCTTTGAATAAAACATGGTTGAAGTAATTGCGAGAGTGTTATACTCAGCGAGATTTTGAAATATTACGTGCATAAGGGGAACAAGCGAATGGCCGAGACTGAACACCGTCCGACCAATTTTATCCGTCAGATTATTGATAAAGACCTGTCTAGTGGTCTACATGACGCAATTAAAACACGGTTTCCACCAGAGCCGAATGGCTTCTTACACATTGGCCACGCCAAGTCTATCTGCTTGAATTTTGGTATTGCTCAAGACTACACAGGTACGTGCAATTTACGCTTTGACGATACCAACCCTGCAAAAGAAGACATTACCTTCGTTAATTCAATTAAGGAAGATGTGCAATGGCTTGGATTTACGTGGGACGGAGAAGCGCGCTATTCATCGAATTACTTTGACCAACTACACGCATACGCCGTTGAACTTATTGAAAAAGGCTTAGCCTATGTAGATTTTTCAGCGCAAGACGTTATGCGCGAAATGCGTGGCACACTTAAAGAGCCTGGTCAAAATAGCCCTTATCGCGATACAGACGTTGAAACTAACCTCAGTGAGTTTGCCAAAATGACGGCAGGCGAATATAAAGAAGGTGAGTGTAGTCTGCGTGCGAAAATTGATATGGCATCGCCATTTATGTGTATGCGTGACCCGGTAATTTATCGCGTTAAGCATGCTCACCATCATCAAACTGGTGATAAATGGTGCGTGTATCCAATGTACGATTTTACACATTGTATCTCAGACGCCATTGAGGGAATAACGCACTCCCTGTGTACACTAGAGTTCCAGGATAACCGTCGTCTTTATGATTGGGTTATCGAAAACATTTCTATCGACTGCACGCCAAGACAGTATGAATTCTCACGTCTTAATCTAGAATATACGGTATTAAGCAAGCGTCGTCTTATTCAGTTAGTCGACGAAAACCATGTACATGGCTGGGACGACCCTCGCATGCCTACCATTGCGGGTTTACGCCGTCGTGGCTACACACCGGGTTCAATCGTTGAGTTTTGTAAACGCATTGGTGTGACTAAGATGGACAACATGGTTGAAATGTCCATGCTAGAAGCGTGCATACGCGACGACCTAAATGCAAATGCTCCTCGCGCAATGGCCGTACTAGATCCAATAAAGCTCGTTATCGAAAATTATGAGGAAGGCCAGACAGAAACGCTTGTTGCGCCAAATCATCCTAACGATGAAAGTATGGGTACGCGTAACATCGGATTCAGTCGCGAAGTGTATATAGAAGCAGAAGACTTCCGAGAGTCGGCGAACAAGAAGTTTAAGCGCTTAGTGCTTGATAAAGAAGTTCGTCTTCGCAACGCCTACGTGGTTAAAGCTAATCGCGTGGAAAAAGATGAAAATGGTAATGTCACTACCGTTTACTGTACATATGACCCTGATACGCTTGGTAAAGATCCGGCTGATGGCCGCAAAGTTAAAGGTGTTATTCATTGGGTGGATGCAGCAACAGCACAGGCAGCGGAGTTTAGGCTTTACGACCGCTTGTTTAACGTGCCTAACCCAGCAGCGGAAGAAAACTTTACCGATGCGATTAACCCTGATTCGTTGGAAGTAAAACACGGTTGGGTAGAAGCAGGATTGGCAGACAATGTTCCTGAAGTAGGAGCATGGCAGTTTGAACGCACTGGCTACTTCTGTGTAGATAAAGACAGCACAGACGACAAGCCGGTCTTTAACCGCACTGTAGGTCTACGAGATACATGGGCCAAAATGGGCGAGTAGGCACTGGCCTTTAGCCATTTATGCGCTGTAAATAAAAAACCGCTTAAGTGCTGCTTAAGCGGTTTTTTTGTTTAATGGAACATTGCTTTCGTTAATTACTTTGGTTGGCAATCAAGTGACTGTCCGGTTGTTTCCTTACTGTCTTCGCCCATTAGATAAAGATACATAGGCATAATATCTTCAGGTGTTTTTAGTGTTTCAGGGTTTTCTGCTGGAAACGCTTGAGCGCGCATTTGTGTGCGGGTACCACCTGGATTAATACAGTTAAAGCGCAGTGACTTATTTCGATATTCATCAGCAAGGGTTTGCATAACGCCTTCTGTTGCGAATTTTGATACGGCGTACGTACCCCAAAATGCGCGACCTTTTCTGCCTACGCTAGAGGTGGTGAAAATTACCGATGCACTTTCTGCCTTCTCTAGAGCGGGAATAAGCGCTTGTGTCATGAAGACCATGCCATTTAGGTTGATTTGCATCACGTCTTGCCATTCTTGCGCATCAATATCTTTAAATGCACTAAGGTGGCCTAAAATACTCGCATTGTGAAGAACACCATCTAATCGGCCAAACTGGTCAATAATGGTTTGCGTCATTTGCTGATAATGAGAGGGCGTTGCGCCTTTGATATCTAAAGGAACAATGGCGGGTTCTTGACCACCTGCTGCGACAATGTCGTCGTACACAGCTTCAAGTTTAGACACGGTGCGGCCTAATAAAATACAAATAGCGCCATGTGCAGCATACGTTTTTGCGGCTTGTGCACCAATTCCATCGCCAGCCCCGGTGATAAGAATAACTTTATCGCGCAATAAATCCGCTGGTGCATTGTAATCGTTCATCATTTTCCTTCAAAAGGTTCATTTATATCGCAATGATTGGGGCCTGTAGACCCAATTAAGAATCAAACCCCAGATCATACTCAGCCTGACTCACAAGTAAAACAATGAATGAAAATTTCTTCAAACGTAAAAAAAGTTAACAAAAGTAGTTAACAAAACTTTGCAAAGTTGCAACAAAGTCAATAAGATTGAGGAAGATACAACTGGTCTAACATGTTTAAAACTATCATCTACGCCTGTAAAGACAGGGTAGACCAAGCTACTTTTAATAGAGTTAAGTTTTAGACACAGAATAACAACAATGCTTGTAGGGAGTAGAGATGAGAAAACTCGTATTAAGTTCCAGTGTGGCCCTTGCGCTGGGTCTAGCAGGCTGTGGTGGCTCCGATGAAACCCTTTCCGACATTCAGGCCGAAACAGAAGTCCAAACACCATTTTCACGAATCGTTTTTGACCCAGCTAATGGGAACTTGAACATTCCAAACGACCTTCTGATGCTTCCAGGCGATGATGGTTTCTTTGATTACACACTGAATATTCCGGTCGATGACCCTACAGATTTTGCTGACCCGCAAAATGCACTCAACGTGTTAGACGGTTGGTCAACTCAACACCCGTTTCTAATCAATGTAGAAACACCTGCCGGCGCATCGCTTGATGCAAGTACATTATCTTCTGGTGTGTTGCTTTTTGAAGCAACGTTAGGTCTTGACCAAAGTGATCCTGACTGTGCGCAGGTTACAACACCTTCTGCGGGTTGTAAGCTTGGCGATCAACTTACCTTTGGTGTTGATTACGTACTCAGCCTTGCTGATAGCAACACAATCACTTTTGTTCCTCTTAAGCCGCTAAAAGCAGCTCAGGGCTACATGTTAGTAATGACCACTGATTTGAAAGACTCTTCTGGCAAATCGGTTCAGGGTTCAACTACGTGGGACTCAGTAAGACAAGACATCGACACTAATCCTCTATCAAGTGCAGCACAGCTTCAATTACAAGGCTTAGTTAATTCGTTAGTTAATCCAGTGCTTGGTGCGGGTTTCGACCGTGAAGACATTACTTACGTGTCAGCTTTCACCACACAGTCTATTGCCAACTCGCTTGATACCATCAAGAAGGTCATGATTAGCCGTTTTGCACAACTGGCTGCTGGCGGTGACCCGTCCGCTCCAACTGCACTACCTGCAATCACGGTAAGCGATGTATCTGCAGCGCCTAATGCCATGGAAGCACTTGGTCTTGTAAACGCTACTGTTGTAGCTGGCGCAGTAGAGCAGGGTAAACAAGGTCTACCAGATAACATTCAAGCAGCGATTGACGCTACTGATTTCAGCTTGTTAGAAACTTGTGCAGGACTTGCGGGTACGGCGTCTGGTCAACTTTCTGCTCAATGGGGTGCGCTGAACGAATTTGCTGTTGGTGTTTCTACGGGCATTTTAGCGCAAGCCGGTCCATTCTGTGCAGCTCAACGTTATGAAGGTAATATTGCATTGCCTTATTTCTTGGGTGTTCCAAGTGCAGAGAACCCACTTGCTCCAGTAAATGATTTCTGGAAGGCAGCTTGTGACAGTGGTATTGTTTTAGCTGGTGCTCCTCAAGAATTACTTGCAGACGCAGAACCAGGTCCTAATGCAGCAATGTGTTCTTCACTAGGCCTTGCTGACGTTCGTATTAACGGCGAAATGTTAGATAGCGCAAGAAACATTACTAAATTCAACCCATATCCACAGCCTACTGGCGGAAACATGGGAACAGAAACGTTAGACGTTCAGGTTACTATTCCTGACCCAGCAATTGCAGGTGCTTTAGGTTTTCCTATCAGCATGCCTGAAGCCGGTTGGCCAGTGGTTATTCTAGCGCACGGCATTACCAGCCAAAAAGAAGATATGCTTGCCATCACAGGTACTCTGTCTCTAGCAGGTATTGCGTCAGTAGCAATCGACCAACCATTACACGGTAGCCGCGGTTTTGACCTTAATGGCGACGGTACAGATGAACTGAACGCGACTACGGTTAGCGCAACTCACTATATGAACCTTGCCAGCTTGCCTACGGCTCGGGACAATCTACGCCAAAGCGTGTCAGATTTACTTGGTCTACGTTTAGGACTAAACGCAGTTGTCGATACCACAGCAGCGCAAAATGTTAAGTTTGATATGTCACGTGTATCGATTATGGGTGTGTCTCTAGGCGCTATCACTGGTGGTAATTTTGCTTCAGTGGCAAACACGTCGATGGGCGGCGATTTAGCAGCACTTGATGGCATGTTTGCTGTCAAGCAAGCTTCTCTTGAGTCTCCAGGGGGCGGTGTTGCTCAGTTCCTAATTGAGTCAGCCGCGTTTGGTCCTCTTATCAAAGGTCTGTTGCTGTCTCAGGCTTCTGAAGAGTTTGTTGCCTTGCTAAATCAACTGTATGAAACCACTGATGTGAGCGAAGAACAACTTCGCGCAGCGGTAGCGATTTTCGAAGAAAATCTTACTGCTGAGCAGGCTGCCCAAGTAAATGCAGTATTTGCAGAGTTTGCTTTTGCTGCGCAAACGGTAATGGATGCAGGAGACCCTACTAACTACGCTCAGACACTGGGTAGCAATACGCCAGTTCATATGATGACCGTAGTGGGTGATGGCAGCGACGCGAACCTTCCGGATCAAGTTATTCCAATTTCAACAGCGTTACCATTGTCAGGTCAGCTTCCTCTGGCAGCGACCATTGGCTTAGAGCAAGTGACAACCACGCAAGGTCCTGGTACAGATCCAATTAGCGGAATTGTACAGTTCAATAGTGGTGCTCATGCTTCTAGCTTAAGCCCTGCGGCGAGCGCAGCGGTAACAACGGAAATGCAAAAAGAAGTGGCGGGTTATATTGCGTCTGACGCACTTGTACTGCCAATTTCTGATGAAAGTGTTGTAGCGAACTAACCAAGGGTAGTTTGCTCCAATGGGCAGCGTTACAACTGCTTACATTTTATAGAAAGAAAGCCGGCGTTATTGCCGGCTTTTTTGTAGAAAAATTATAATGTTGTTTGAATGTTTTCATTTGTTAATGTAGTGTGAATTCAGGTCGGATCAGTTTTACTTATGCTGTAATTAACACCGCTTTGAAGACGCGTGCGGTAAGAGTGGTTGACCTTTTTCATTTATCATTAGGGAACATTTGAGATGATTGACAACACCTTTAACGCTAAACGGACGCTTATTGCGTTATCACTCACTGCACTTCTCGGTGCGTGCGGCGATAACGATAACGACTTTTCTAACGTAGAACAACCAGCGCCCACAACGCCTACGACACCCGAACCAACACCAGCACCAATTCCAGCATTTTCTCCTGACGGTACACTGTCCGCGGATGTTACCTGGACCACCTATGGCGTTCCGCATGTGAAAGCCGATAACCTAGAAAGTATGGCTTACGGTGTGGGTTATGCGTTTGCACGCGATAACCTTTGCGTACTGGCCGACCAGATTGTTAAGTATAACTCTGAGAGAGCTAAGTATTTTGGTCCAGATACTGTACCTGGTAGCGGTGATTCAGAGCACCTTATTAACGATTTCGGTTTTCTTACTCTAGGTATTAGAGAGTTAGCAGAAGAGAACTTACCTCGGTTGTCTGCTAATTCACGTGCAATGTTTCAAGGCTACACTGCTGGATACAACCGGTACTTAGCTGAAACTCCTGTAGAAGAACAAGATCAAAGCTGTGCTGGCCAACCATGGGTCACTGAAATTGATAGTGTGGATCTATTAACGTACTCATTAGGCGTGGCGCTATTACCTGGGGCCGCTAATTTCTTAGGACCTATGTTTATTGCAGCGCCTGAAGGTGAGAGTTATCTACCTACTCCAGCTGCGTCCTCAAGTGACGTTGCTTCTACATTTAAGATTTCACCAACGGTAGGTCTGCCTGAAAAAAATCCTCAAGAAATGGGCTCTAATGGTTGGGGGTTAGGCAGCGATAAAACGACCAATGGCAAAGGTATGGTTTTAGGCAATCCGCATTTTCCTCACACAGGAAACCTACGCTTTTGGAATTTCCATGCTCAAGTACCCGGACACTTGAATGTAACAGGTGGCTCGTTGATGGGATTGCCTGGTGCAGTAAATATTGGATTTAACGAAAACGTTGCATGGACACACACCTTCTCGACGGCTGAACATTTTGTTGTGTATCAGCTGACCCTCGACGAAAATGATGAATCTGGCCTT
The DNA here is from genome assembly GCF_054960375.1 of Alteromonas sp. G4i35. NCBI lineage: Bacteria > Pseudomonadati > Pseudomonadota > Gammaproteobacteria > Alteromonadales > Alteromonadaceae > Alteromonas > Alteromonas sp. G4i35. The sequence continues at coordinate 124,654 of NZ_JBHNZD010000003.1, forward strand.
ACCCATATGGTTGATGGCAACAGACGCACCATCTATGAAAAGCCACTTCAAATTGATGTCGCAGTGGGTGGAGGGCAAACCATTAAGCTTAATAAGACCGCGTATTACACCAACTACGGTCCAATGATTGAAGTGCCTGGTAACTTTGATTGGAATGGTAATAATGCCTTTGCCATAAAAGACGCAAATCTGCCTAACTTCGATATTGTAGACCATTGGCTTGCCATGAATATGGCGACATCCATGGACGAGTTTAAGCAGGCGTTTAAAGATTACGACGGTGTTATTTTCAATAATACAATGGCTGCCTCTGATGATGGTCAAGTCTTCTACATTGACGATTCAACCGTGCCGAATCTAACCGAAACCGCAATTGAGCAACTAACCACAAACCCGTTACTTATTCAAACTAAAGCGGCTGCTGGCTTTACCGTATTACCGGGTAACATTTCGCAGTTTGATTTCGAAGGACCCGTTCCATACGAAGAAGCGCCTAAGTACGAGGGCACGGATTCAGTTCAAAACTCGAACGACAGCTATTGGTTAACGAATTTAAACTCACCAATTGTTGTAAGCAATCCGCTATTTGGTAGCGTGGAATATCAACAAACACTACGCTCAAGAATGGGTCAACAGTTTATTGGAAACGAAGCGGGAAGTGACGGAACCTTTACGCCAGACGAAGTGGAAGGCTTACTGTTTAATAACAGAAGTTATTTAGCAGAGAATATTTTGCCTTCATTGCTTTCGCTATGCGCCGCGCAAGGTTCAACACCTGTAGATGTAGACGGAACTAGCGTTGATGTTTCACAAGCCTGTGCTGCGTTGGAGGATTGGGATGGCACCATGAACCTTACAAGTACTGGTGCACACGTGTTTAGAGAGTTTGCATTCCAGTTTAACCAAGCGCCACAGTGGGAGACGCCGTTTTCACTAGAATCACCAGTCACTACGCCTTCTGGCTTGATGCAAAATGACGTTACTCTTGAACAATTGGCAAGAGCAACACAAGTTATTGAGCAAGCAGGTGTCGCATTTGACGCGCCGCTAGGGGACGTTCAGTTTGTTGAGCGAAGCCTGCCAGATGGCACGGCGTCTGGTATCAAACTACCATGGGCTGGTGCACACAATATTGAAGGTGGCTTTAACGTGTTTGACGTTATAAGCAACAGGAACGGTACGTTGCTTCCACGTCATAACTACGAGCCTGTGAATAGTAACACCATAATGAGTGCAGAAGCTGAAGGCTACCATATTAACTATGGCACCAGTTGGGCTATGGTTATTAACTTCACTGATGAAGGCCCCAAGGGACGGGGTATTCTGACCTACTCACAATCTCGCAAGTATGGCAGTGAACACTTCTTAGACCAAACTCAGCTTTATTCTACGCAGCCTACGCTAAGAGATATCTTCTTTACTGACGAGGAGATAGAGGCTAACAAGATAGAGCAAGTTACCCTATCGTCAGAATAAGATGAGACTGGTATTATAACGTAATTAGCAAAGCGGCGTTGCTTTTCACAAAGCAAGGCCGCTATTTACGTTGTGGGTAAACAACGACGCTTACCCGTTTTATTTTACTAGGAGTAAAGTTTGGAGTTTTTGTACGAGTACGGTTTGTTTGTTGCCAAGGCAGTAACGCTAGTAATCGCTTTTATTGTGGTTGTATCTACCATTGTTGGCTTAGCGAGTAAGCAAAAGCATGGGAAAGGGCAACTTGAGATCGTGTCTATTTCTGAGCAGTTGAAAGACATTACAAATTACGCGAAACAGGTTCTGTTAGATAAAAATGCGTTAAAGAAATTAGCCAAGGAACAGAAAAAAGAAGCGAAAGCTAAAAATAAGCCAAAAAACAAAGCCAAAATCACAGAACAAGGCGAAGAGTCTGAGAAGTCCCGTCTTTATGTCATCGACTTTAAAGGTTCGATGGACGCCAATGAAGTGGAACACTTACGCGAAGAAATTACCGCTATCTTATGTGTCGCAAATAAAGAAGACGAAGTCTTGGTTCGACTTGAAAGTGGTGGGGGGGTTGTACACGGCTATGGACTTGCAGCGTCTCAACTTCAGCGTATCAAGGAAAAGGGTCTTAAACTAACGATTGCGGTAGATAAAGTGGCGGCAAGCGGTGGTTACATGATGGCTTGTGTTGCAGACAAATTACTGGCGTCTCAATTTGCTTACATTGGCAGCATAGGCGTTTTAGCTCAGTTGCCTAACTTCAATAAACTATTGAAGAAAAATGATATTGAGTTTGAACAACACACCGCTGGTGAATTCAAGCGTACTCTAACCGTATTTGGTGAGAACAACGATGAAGGCCGCGCGAAATTTAAAGAAGAAATTGAAGAGATTCATGTACTGTTCAAAGACTTCGTTCAAAGCCAGCGTCCAGATATGGACATCGATAAAGTCGCCACAGGCGAGTATTGGCCAGGTATTAAAGCTAAGTCGCTTGGTTTAATTGACGACATCACAACCTCAGATGACTATATTCTTTCTCATTATCCCGCACGCGAAATATTTAGTGTTAAGTATGCTGTGAAGAAAAATGTAGCAGAGAAACTGGGGATGTCTGCAGCAAATGTTGTTGAGCGCGTGTTTATGAAATCAATGAGCAAAGCGCGTCACTGGTTTTAATAGCGACAATTTGTCTGTGTTGATAATTCAGGACCGATAAAACGATTGTTAACACAGACATACGTTAAATTTTTAACCTACAAAAAGATAATAAAAAGAATATGGCACGGCATACTAAAACCGATATATTAGATGCGGCAGAATACTTATTTTCTCAAAGCGGGTTTACTCAAACATCCATGCGCGAGATTACTGCCAGAGCAGAAGTGAATTTGGCGTCGGTGAACTATCACTTCGGCAGTAAGAAGAATTTAATTCAAGCCGTGTTTAAAAGGTACTTTGATCACCTAATGCCGCAGGTAGAGTCTTGCTTGGCGTCTTTGACACCTATGGAAGGTGCTAAGGGCGTTGAGCAACTCTTGTATTCGTTGATCCCTCCTATGCTTAACCTCAACACCATTTCAGAGCAGGGTACTTCTACGTTTGTTAAGTTGCTAGGACGTGGCTACAACGAAACTCAGGGGCATTTGCGTAAGTTCTTAATGAATGATTACGGTGATTGTATCCGTGCACTTGTCGACGCTATAAGGCGTTGTCTTCCTGATTTACCTGAGGAAGAACTATTCTGGCGCTTGCATTTTGCGATGGGAAGTTTTGTATTTTCAATGGCGTCGAGCCAAGCGCTAACAGAAATAGCTGAGTCTGACTTTCACAAGCATGTCGATATAAAAGAAGTTATCCAGCACCTAGTTCCATTCGTAGCCCAAGGGCTAGCAGGCAAATAATTCAAGCGCGCTCGTTAAACACTCAGTTGAGAAAGAGTGGTAAGCTATTATTATTTCATAATAAATAGTGAAGGGGTCACATAACATAAGTGCCTCAACGACACTTACGGTATGCGACATTTATTGCGTTTTTACACCAGTAGCTAAACTAGATATTAAATCAGGTTATGCAAAATTATCGAGGAAGGGTTGCGCCAGGCGCCTCTGCATTGAGCTTTTCTGCCCAGAAATCCTTTACCGAAAATCCTGACTTTTTGGATGAAGGTGCCTTTTTCTTCGCTGGTTTCGCTGCGGCTTTTGCCTCTTTCTTTGGCGCTTTTTTCTCTTCGCTTTCACTCGTGGCGTCAGTAGAGCCAGAAGCTAACGACGCAGTCATCTCTTGAAGCTGTGCTAAACGGACGTTCTTACCGCCATCTACACTGTACCAACCACTTTTGCTTTCAATAGATGGTGCTTTGCCGTTCGCCTTTTTATAAGCTTCGGTAAATGCTGCTACCACTTCGTCTTTGTCTAAGTTTGCCATGCTTTTTTGCTCTTTATTTTGTTAAGATGACGAACGCTATGCGACGTATGTAATTGCTATAACGCTGAGAAAAACTCGCCCAGCGTAACGACCAAGCCAGCAAGTGTCGCAAAACTAAAATTGGATCTACTCACCACTCATAATTGTCTAATTACAGGTATAATGCTAAACGTTCGCGTCTTTTTATAACGTTTTTTGAACAATTTGTCTAACTTTCAACCGGAGGACTTGTGTCTATTACCCGCCTAGAACTACAAAATTATCTTGATGGAATGTTAAGGGTTAGCGAGATCAGTGATTATTGCCCCAATGGATTACAGGTAGAGGGCGCAAGTAAAATTGAGAAGATAGTTACCGGTGTAACTGCGTCACAAGCACTCGTTGATGCCGCCATAGAAGCTAAGGCAGATGCGCTAATTGTTCACCATGGTTATTTTTGGAAAGGTGAGTCACAAGTGATTGCGGGCATGAAAAAGCGCCGCCTTCAAGCGCTACTGTCAAATGATATCAATTTGTTTGCTTATCACCTTCCACTGGATGTACACCCTGAATTTGGCAACAACCGACAACTTGCATCGCTAATAGGCATTCAAAATATAAGTGCGGTGAGCGGTGTGAAGCCTGTTGGCGTTGTTATGCTCGGAAATTTTGAAGAAGAAATTGAAGGGTCAGCGTTACAGGTTAAATTACAGAAGTTGCTAGGGAGAGACGTGCTGATTGAGGGGCCTGTATCAAAACCTATATCGAAGCTTGCTTGGTGCACGGGAGGTGGACAAGGGTTCATCGAACAAGCGGTTGAACTGGGCGTCGATGCATTTATTACCGGAGAAGTGTCTGAACAAACTGTACACACGGCAAGGGAAATGGGGATAACTTTTTTTGCTGCTGGTCATCATGCTACTGAACGCTACGGTGTGAAATCCTTAGGAGAGCACATTGGGCAGCAATTCGACGTGCCTGTCGAGTTTATTGATATTGACAATCCTGCTTAGCGATGACTGTAGTATATGAATAACGATCGTATCTTCGATGGTATTGCAGAAAAATTCTCAAGCAATATATATGGCACTACTAAGGGAAAGCTCAGGCACACCTTATTATGTGATGTTCTCGAGCCTTATTTAACCACGCCTGTTCGCGCTATTGAAATAGGCGGGGGGACAGGTGTAATGACAGCGCATATTGCTTCTAAAGGGCATTCTGTTGTGTTAACTGACGCGTCGAAGGATGTGCTTAAACAAGCTGAGACACTGCTTGCAGATGCACCAAATATTACAATTAGGCATCAATATTTGCAGCAGATTGAGGATTTAGACAGTTTTGATTTAGTGATTTGCCATGCGGTTTTAGAGTGGCTGGATGCGCCCTTTGATGCTATCGATTTTATGTATAAGAACATGAAGCCAGGGTCCCATTTAAGCCTAAGCTTTTTCAACCAAGATGCGAATTTGTTTGCCAATGCTATCTACGGAAACTTTGATTACATCGCGAAAGGGATGAAAGTTAAAAAGCAAGTTAGACTGAATCCAAAACAGCCGTTAAGTGCAACCCGCGTGGTTGAACATTGTGAATCATTGGGTTTCAAAATTATCGAAAAAGCAGGCATTCGTTGTTTCCATGATTACATGCGAGATATAACCCATCAAAGCAGCAAATTTGATGACTTACTTGCGCTAGAGCGGCAGTATCATAGGCAAGCGCCTTACCTTTGGTTAGGAAAATATTTTCAGCTGATTCTAGAAAAAGAGAAATAGAAAAAGCCAGTAAAAAAGAGTTTGTTGGGATATTTACGTGGCGGACTACATAGGGTTACGAGCGCGCTAATACGTAGATAGTTGTCGTGACGCCTTAGAGCGCGTTCTCACCCGTCATAATATTATTGACCGTGATTTTTGCGATTTCCTCTAAGGCTTCGAGCGTGAAGAACCCTTGGTGGCCCGTTATTAAAACGTTCGGAAACGTAGTTAAGCGCTGAAAAATATCATCCTGAATTATGTCTTGTGAATGATCGTTAAAAAACAGTTCGGATTCTCTTTCGTAGACATCTAGCCCTAAATATCCAATTTTTTTCGACTTAAGCCCTTTAATGATGGCATTGTCATCGACGAGCCCGCCTCTTGACGTATTAATTAGCATGACGCCTTGAGGCATTTTATCAATACGCTTAGCATTGATTATATGATGACTCTGTTCGTTGAGCGGGCAGTGCAGGGTAACTATAACGCTTTTTTCAAGTAGTTCATTTAGCGTTACATAATGGGCTCCCATTGCGGTTACATCACTATTTGGATGCGGATCGAAGCAAAGCACATGACATCCAAACCCCAATAGTATGCGAATAACCACTTGTCCAATCTTTCCTGTGCCAATTACCCCTACGGTTTTACCGTGAAGCGTAAAGCCCATCAATCCTCCAAGATTGAAGTTGCCTTCGCGTACTCGGTTGTATGCTTTATGTGTTTTTCGGTTTAACGTAAGGATTAGCGCAATTGTATGTTCAGCTACGGTTTCAGGGCTATAAGCGGGTACGCGGCTTACAGTGATACCTGCCTTTGCTGCTGCATCCACATCAACATTGTTGAAGCCAGCGCAGCGAAGCGCAATATGTTTAACCCCACAGTGTTTTAGAACTTCAATGGTTTTCCTATTAATGTCGTCATTTACAAATACAACAACATCGCTGAATCCACTGCAACTCGCTGCGGTTGAAGCGTTCAGAGGGTGTTCAAAAAATGTGGCATTGATGGTTTTGTCACTAGCACCGTTTAATGTTTCCAGCAATTCAGAAAACAGAGCGTGTTCATAAGAGCGAGTACTAAAAAAAGCGATGTTTTTGTGTTGTTGGTCGCTGAGGTTATCGTGCGCTTTTTTACGTGCAGAGGTATTCATTTTAGTACCCAGTTAAGTCACTTAGACGGCAAAAAATTACCACATTCACATTCAAACTACATAGATGTAGATCAAAAAATCTAGCGGGATGTATTGAGCACTAACGCATTAGGTATATTTCAAAACGCTCGTTCACTGCCGCCATGCCGGCGGCTATCTAAACTGCAAAGCGTACTAATTCGCTGATAAAAGCTTAGCGATGTCTTTCTCAATGGCTTCTGGTTTTACAGTAGGTGCATAACGTTTTAGCACCTTGCCTTGAGCATTAACTAAGAACTTAGTGAAGTTCCATTTTATACGTTTTGTGCCAAGAAGACCGGGGGCTTCGTTTTTCAATTCCTCAAAGAGCGGATTGGCATCTGGACCATTTACATTTGTTTTCTTAAATAATGGGAATGAAACGCCAAAATTAAGGCTACAAAATTGCGCAATATCTTCGTCGCTACCTGGCTCTTGATGTCCGAACTGATCGCAGGGAAATCCTAAAATTTCAAAGCCCTTATCGTTGTATTTTTTATAGAGCGACTCTAGTCCTTCATATTGAGGAGTAAAGCCACATTTGCTTGCCGTATTAACAATAAGTAATACCTTACCCTTGTATTGTTCAAGGGTAGTTTGTTCACCGTTGTTCAACGTAATAGCGTGTTCATAGAGCGCCAAAATTATTTTCCTATATTTTTGTTGTTGTTAAGTCTGTTACTCTTAGGTAATCCAACCATCTTTGTTAAGTATCTAGAGTATATTTTGTATGAGTAATTTGAAAGTGAGTTTTTTGGGCTTGGGTGTAATGGGCTATCCTATGGCAGGGCACTTGAGCAAAGCTGGCTATTCGGTCACTGTTTATAATCGTACCTCTCAAAAGGCGCAGGATTGGCTTTCAACCTATAACACTGGCGACGCTAAAGTCAGTGCTAGCAATACCGTTGCGCAGGCGTGTGAAGGCGCTGACATCGTATTTATGTGTGTGGGTAACGACAATGATGTAAGAGATGTGGGCACACAGGCGTTAGCAGTGATGAAGACGGGCAGTGTGCTGGTCGATCATACGACTGCATCAGCAGATATTGCCAGAGAACTATATAAAAGCTGCCAAGATAAGCAAGTTGGCTTCTTGGATGCACCAGTTTCTGGTGGCCAGGCTGGGGCTGAGAATGGGCAGCTGACCATTATGGTGGGCGGCGATGAAGACGTATACAGCAAGGTTGAGCCGGTAATGGCACATTATGCACGACACAGTCAGTTACTTGGTAAGAGTGGCAGCGGTCAACTAGCAAAAATGATGAATCAGATTTGTATTGCCGGCATCGTACAAGGCTTGGCCGAAGCATTGCATTTTGGCCAGCGTGCTGGGCTTGATTGTAATGCGGTTGTCGATGTTATTAGCAAAGGCGCAGCTCAGTCGTGGCAGATGGAAAACAGAGCCAGCACTATGCTAAATAACAGCTTTGATTTTGGTTTTGCTGTTGATTGGATGCGTAAAGACTTAAGCATTGCATTGGATGAAGCGCGTAAGAACGGTTCGACTTTGGCGCTTACGGCACTTGTTGATCAATATTATGCAGATGTTCAAAAGCTTGGTGGCGGCCGTTGGGATACATCGAGTTTACTTACCCGACTAAAATAACGCTAACAGACTAACAAGAATAAAAGGCCCGCTGTTTTACAATAAGATGTAATAAACAGCGAAAAACAGTGACGTTCTGGAAGCGGTGCGTTGTTATCCATAACGCAGGTTATGGGTGTTGCTTTAGTAATTTGCTAATTAAACATTACAGCGCCTGTTCTTGAGCAGATAGGGTAAGCTGTTCCAAACGGGCCTTGTTAACGTCACTCAAGGGGAGTGACATTATCTTGTCGAGTAGCTGTCTGACGTTAAATTTTCGGTAAACACCTGTGTCTGACTCAATCATGCACTGAAGAAGGTTTAGGCCAAATGCTGCGGTATCGGGGGAGAGTTGGAAAGCATCATAAAAATGCCTCATTGCCTTGTTGAATAAGCCTTCGATAAAGAGTTGTGTGCCGGCCTCGTTTATAGAAATGGCCTGTTCGTGATTTAAACCTAACCTTTCTCCACCCGAAAAAATCAGCTCGTCATTCATAACCTGTTCTGAAATAGCTTGTAACTCCGCGTTTTTGCGCTTAGCCATCAAGAGTAACTCACCAGCTTTACGTTCGTCTCCAAGACCGTGATGTACTTTTGCGGCAATAACGAGGATAGACGGCTCAGTACGAAGGTAATTGTCGACGTAGTCGCTTTCAAGCAAATGTGCTGCTTTTTCTAAGTCGCCGTCCAGCACAGCCGAGAAAGCCAAAAGGTAGTCTCTTTTTTGTAAAGTCTGCGGGTCGCCCTGACTTCTTCCGGCAATGCCTACTAATTTTCTAGCCTGAGACAAGCTTTCTTTTCTATTGGTTTCAGGCGACTCTTCTGCAAGAAACAAATAGAACTCAGCGAGCTCAAACGTAAAGTCATTGAACCTGTCTTTTGCACTGCGATGCATAGCCCGTTTCTTCTGTAAGAGATCGATGGCTTCTACAACCTTGTCCTGCTTTTGATAGGCAATGGTTTTTAACTTTGCAGCTGGTAGGCTTAATTCACTAAACTTAATTTCATTTAAGTATTTTTCTACTTGATCGTAGGAGTCTTGTTCAAATGATATGGATGCAAGCCATTCAAATGCCTTGTCGCGAGCCAAGCTAGAGTTAACCATTTGGCTCAAATGGCTTTTACAATGTGGCCATTGACCCGAAGCGTACTGGCACTTTACTTTTCCCCATTGTGCCCAAAGAACTTTGTCAGAGCGGGTTAACACGTCGTCATAAATACTCAACGCTCGTTGCAAATCACCATTCTCGAAAAGAAGACGCGCATAAAGCTTTCTAATTTCAGCAACAAGCCGAGGAGGAATGCCTTCGGTGATCTTAGCTCTAACGACACTAATTGCTCGGTCAAGTTGTTTGTTATCCAGCGCGTGCAATACGTTTTTAACAAAGTCTCGATAACTTAAGTAATGGTTAATTTGGCGGGTTAGTGAAGCAATGGTGTATGGCTTAATAAGCAAAACGTCAGGCTGTAAATCCATTATACGGCCAATAATTTGCGGTGAGCGATCAGACGTTAAGAAAATAATGCCTGTGCTAGGTCTTATAAAGCCTGCCTCTCTTAAACTCTGGATCCATTCCACGCCTGTTTTGCCTTGACCTAGGTGATAGTCCATTAACAGGAGTTCAAAGTTTTGCTTTTTAAGTGCCGCTTTCAGTTCTACACCAGATGCAAAGCTACTTACCGATAAGTTAGCAATTGACATTAAATGTCCTCGAAGCGCAGTCCGAGCAGTAGCATTGTCTTCTACTATAGCTATTCTGAATTCCACGGCGACCAAACAAGGTTTACTTACATCAACCTAGCTTATCAGCGGCGAGATAAAAGTGCATTATTAAAAAGGATAACTTTTTTCTGCTTCGTGCTGGAATCTATAAAGAAATAGCATTTCTCGTCACAAAATATTTACGTTAACCCTCAATGTTTTTAAATAATAATTTACCTTTACGTTTACGTAAGGGGTAAGTATTGGTTATTGTAGTTCAAAAGCAAATCAATTGAGGATATGCCTAATGAATTTTGAATTAACCGATGACCAGTTAGCCTTTGAAGACACCGCCCGTCAATTCGCTCAGCAAGAGCTAGCACCTAACGCCGCTATGTGGGATAGAGAACATCACTTCCCAGTAGAAGCAATAAAGAAAGCGGGTGAATTAGGCTTCTGTGGATTGTATGCGCCTGAGAGTGCAGGTGGGTTGGGTTTATCTAGGCTCGATTCCTCCATAATCTTCGAGCAGCTTTCAATGGGATGTACCACGACTACAGCTATGTTAACCATACATAACATGGCAACGTGGATGATTGCCACTTGGGGCACCAGTGAAGTTAAAGATATGTGGTGTGACCAACTGGTAACCGGTGACAAGCTGGCATCATATTGCCTAACCGAGCCTGGCGCTGGTTCTGATGCAGCGTCGCTTAAAACAAAGGCGACGAAAGCTGACGGTGGGTATGTCCTTAACGGGTCTAAGGTGTTTATCTCTGGTGCTGGCAGTACGGATGTTCTTGTTGTAATGGCGCGTACAGGGGAAGATGGTCCTAAGGGCGTATCTGCATTTGCGGTTCCGGCTAATGCCGACGGGATTGAGTACGGTAAAGCCGAAGAAAAAATGGGGTGGAATGCACAGCCCACTCGTATGATCACGTTCGATAACGTGAAATTAGATGCTAGTTGGTTACTTGGCGAGGAAGGACAAGGCTTTAAAATGGCCATGCAAGGGCTTGATGGCGGCCGAATTAATATTGCAACTTGCTCGGTAGGAACTGCACAGCAGGCGCTAAACGTTGCGCGTGACTACATGAATGAACGTGAGCAGTTTGGTAAACCTATTGCAGGTTTCCAGGCATTACAGTTTAAATTAGCTGATATGGCTACTGAACTTGTTGCAGCGAGACAAATGGTACGTATGGCGGCTTGTAAGCTGGATAATAACGACCCAGACAAAACCACCTATTGCGCTATGGCGAAAAGGTTCGCGACAGATGTTGGCTTCAATGTATGTAACGATGCCCTTCAGCTACACGGCGGGTACGGTTATATCAAAGAATATCCGTTGGAGCGTCACTTCAGAGATGTGCGCGTACATCAAATATTGGAAGGCACCAATGAAATTATGCGCGTTATCATTGGTAGACGTTTGTTGTCAGATGAGAGAAGTGTACTGTAGTACACTTCGCTAACGAACTAATTCAGGCACGATTTAATGGACTGTGGGAAGGAGTGAAAATGACAGATGTGGAATCGGTAGTCATTGTTGATGAAATCAAGACGTCTAGCAACGACTACACAATAGGCCGTTTAACGCTTAACAAGCCAAAGGCATTAAATGCATTGGATTTGGAAATGGCTAGCATCATGCTTGACGCGCTTCAGCGATGGCAGTCTCGCAACGATATCGTAGCTGTTGTGATCGATGCTGCTGGCGAGAAGGCATTTTGCGCCGGTGGTGACATAGTGTCTATGTACAAATCGATGGTGGAAGCTAATGGGCAAATTCCAGCTTTCTTAGAAACATTTTTCGAAACTGAGTACACGCTAGATTATACTATTCACAATTACAGTAAGCCTATTGTTGTATGGGGCAGTGGTATTGTTATGGGCGGTGGCATGGGACTTCTATGCGGTGCAAGCCATCGAATAGTAACCGAAACCTCTCGTCTTGCTATGCCGGAAATTACGATAGGTTTGTACCCGGACGTAGGCGGAAGCTATTTTCTACCTCGCTTACCAGGTAAAGCAGGTCTCTTCCTAGGTTTAACAGGCGGCCAAATGAATGGCTCCGATGCTTGCTTTGTAGGGCTTGCAGACAGTTTGCTGGCGAGTACCGAAAAAGACACTTTGATTAATACCCTCGTAGAATACACGTGGGAAAAGACCGACAGCGAAAGTTTGGCTTCTAGTGTTTCGCACATTATCGACACAATGAAAACGCCAGAAGAACTTCCCAATGGCAACGTCGAGCCGAATATGGCACTTATCAATGACTTGTGTTCGGCTGACAATGTTACCGACGTAGTTCATGCCATTCTTAACGCAGACATGAGTGAGAATAAGTGGTTACAGAGAGCGCAAAGCACTCTAGCCAAAGGTTCTCCTATCACTATGCATTTGGTTTTCGAGCAATGTAAGAAAGGTGCGAATATGACGTTGGCTGACTGTTTTAGAATGGAAGCTGATATGTCCTGTCGATGTGGAGAAAGTGGTGAGTTCCAAGAGGGGGTAAGAGCGCTTTTGATTGATAAAGACATGTCACCACAGTGGAAATACAAAACAGTAGATGAAGTGCCGCAAAGCGCAATAGCACATTTCTTCACTTCTCCATGGGCTGAAGAGCAACATCCATTGGCAAAGTTGTAGTGTAAAAGTTCTCCAAATAAGCACGAAAGCGCCCAGTATTAGTGTTAACTCGGCGTGTGATGTTGTTACGCTTATTGCCGTAAAGGTGTCGGATTTGATATCCTTTACGGCAAATTCTCAGTAAAAAGAACCTGTCATGTGGCACTGCCCACTTTGTAAACTCCCTATCTCATTACATACAACGCCTATTCGCTGCGAAAATAACCATACCTTCGATAAAGCGAAATCTGGTTACGTTAACCTTTTGCCCGTTCAATTTAAAAAATCGAAACTTCCGGGTGACGACAAAGCAATGGTGAGAGCCAGAAGGGAATTCCATCAATTAAATGCCTATAAGCCGTTGAAAGATAAATTAGTGACGCTGGTGGAAAAGGTACTAAATGAAACGGCCACCAATGAAGAAGCATCAAAGAATGCCATAAAGGTTTATGACGCGGGTTGTGGTGAGGGGAGTTACTTGGATGCGATGGTACAAGGACTTTCAGCGAGTGGTTTAAAGGTTGAAGGAGCAGGTAGCGATATCGCCAAAATCGCAGTAGAGCTGGCAGCTAAAGCGTACAAACAAGCACAGTTCGTTGTTGCTAGCAGTTTCGATTTACCCCTAAGCGGTAACTCGCAAGATGTGATGATTCAGGTTTTCGCACCTGGGAGTAATGAAGAATATGTGAGGGCTCTTAAAAACAATGGCCTTTTAGTGACGGTCGATCCTGCGCCTGAACACCTGTTTGAGCTTAAACAGCAGGTGTACGACAATCCAAGACAGCATGAAATCGACAACCAAGAACGAGATGGGCTTACACGGGTTTACAATGAATGCTTTTCCTTTCCTATCCATTTCGAAAGCGAAGAACATGCGCTGGCACTTATCAAAATGACGCCGTTTTACTGGAAACTGCCAAACGGCAAAATCGATGAGATTGTTGAAACGTTGAAAAGCGTCACCGCAGATTTCCATATTCAGCTATGGCAAAAAACACCACAGTAATATCTAATACCAGTCCGCATAGATCATTACCCACTCAGCGAGAGTTAAAATGTTCGTAATCGCGGCGTGTTACCGCAGGTATAGTGGTTCTACATCGAGGTAACACAACAAAGTGTACGGACATTTTAAACTTGCCAGCGCCTTCTGAGTGGGCAATTATCTTTGCGGATTGGTATATAGTGGATTACCCATCGGATTCAATGGTGGGTAATCCACACCTCTAGCTAGATGGCCTAAAACTATAGTCTTTATTAGTTTGCGTCCTTAACACAGTGTGTTGCGAGAACCCGCTTGGGCCGGTGTTTCGTTAAGTGCTGGTTTTCTAGATTATTTATGCAAAACAATTAGATGGGTGGTTATGCGTAACTCATATTGGGTGGTTGTACATAACACCGAAGCGCTTAACGGCAGACTTTCCTTAGTCTGCCGCCAGAATTTTAATTCTGTGTTGAGAATCGTGATAGGTGTTTAATAGCCTGACTTAATAAATCGACATTTAGCGCTTCTTTACTGCGCTTGCCAGTCGCCATGTCGCTTATTTCATAGCTGCCGTTACTAAGTACGTCAGTACGCTTATTGTCATGGAACACAACAATGCGTTCACCAGAGGTGCTAACTAGCCATGGTCTTGAAGGAGAAAGTAAGCTTTGGCCAGTAGAATAAAACGTAGCAGGGGCGTTGCATCCCAATGCTCCTAAAATGGTAGGCGCTAAATCTTCCGTGCTGGCTAAGCTAGCATTCAGTTTAAGGGTACTGTACAGCGTGCCTTTGCCACTTTCGCTACCAAAGCCAGTTGCAACAATCACATCGTGTTTGCGCGCCAACGTGTTTTTCACATAGCTTTCGATATCAGCACTCTTCAAAAACGCAATATGCAAACCATCATGATTGTTGCTCAGTGGTTGCAAATATCCCGCTAATTGAGGCAACGGCAACGCTTCATCGCTGTGAATAGAGACCGGCATGCCAGACCCCAATGGAAGCGCTAATAACACCGGACGCTTTTGAGATAAAGCGTCTTGGTATATTTCGGGAACACCAAATAGCGTAGTAGTCATTAAGCCTTCTATGCTGCTGGCCGTCGAATAGTAATTGGCTACTTTGTTTAAGGTGTTGCGCTTAATGTTACTTAAGTCCACCACCTGTTCGTTATCAGTCTGGACAACCACGGTTAAGTTTCTATTAGTTTCAATAGAACAATAAACCGGCTCGGCTGGGTAAGTGATATTGTGAATATCAGGGTTGAACTGAAGTTGTTTTCTTTCTTCATAAGCCGCTAAGTCAAGCAAGCCATAACGCGACATAGTCGTTTTAGCAGTCGCAGGATAAGAAAGCGGAAACATGTTGTCCTGCTTGATGATAGGTTGATACAACTTGGCATCAGCCCACACGTGTATAGCGTGACTGGTAACAAAACAGCTGACAAAAAATGTAGTAACAGGGATGCCCACTTTATGGCGAGTGAAGCGTTCAACACGTTTCCAGATTGCATTGGCTAAGACCAGCTGGAAGCCAAGCCAAACGATAAACAGAAGAAATAAAAATGCCCACTGTTGCCAGCTTTCTATCGCCATTGTTGACTGAGCTTCACTGCGCAGTAAATCCGCGGCGTGAAAGCTAATATGGAAGCCTGTGCGATTAAATAGTAACGCATCGAAAGCCAAGAGCGCTAGCCCCACAGCTGCAATAATAGACGCGCTGACCTTTATGACTCTGGGGTTGTTAACCAAATAGCAAAGAGGGAGGATAAAAATAACAAAGCCAAAAAAGGTCATAAAACCAATATGACCGAACCAGTTGGCTAGAAGATACAAGGTGCCGACACCTGTGCCAGGCATAGGTGATGAGAAAACAAAAATCGAGGCAATAACTATGGCGATGATAATGTTCGCCAAGGCAAACCAATGCCCCCAATTTACCAGTTTAGTAACACGCTGGCGACGAGGTGATTCGGCAAGTATCATGCAATCCCTTAGCTATTTTTAACGCTTTTCTTGAGTACGTCGGCAAACTGCGTTGCCATGGCTTCGCGATTTTCAGGGGCTACCTGAGTATTTAAAATGTGCGTAATGACATTTCCTAACACCATAAGTGAAAGATCGCGGTTTGCACCGCCTTCTTCAAGGGTTAGAATAACGTTATTCATTAGCGTTTCGAATTCGTCGTTGCTATAGCGGCTCTGTTGGGGCATTGCTACGCCTCTTTTTTATGATTTCTTTGATAAAAAGAATGGTTTTACACGTAAAATGATTATAATCGTTGTTTGAGTGAGTACAATCATTCATTCTAAAATCCCGCAATTCTTTGGATATTTCTGACACTTTTTAAGCAACAGGACACCCGATACTCTATGAGTGCACTGATTCATCACTTTGTTGTACATCGTTTGATTGTAAACAAAGAAGAGAAAATTGAAGCAATTCCACGTGACAACTGCTTAGCTGTTACTCCGGAAATCGAGCTTCTTGCCCATCAAATAAACCACAGTTTCAATGCTAAACCTGGAAAAGGGGTTGGCCACTTCGTGACGGAAGTTACCCGTGAAGCAAAAGTGGAAAACGAAGAAGGCGAAGCGACTACGCAAAAAAGCACCGAGAACGTAGCAGAGTTCGCGGAAGGCCTTAAGCAATACATGGATATTCAAAAAGCGGCGGGTGATAACGTTGAAGATGCATTCCATGCTTTTTCGGTATCAGCGACCAATCGCTTAGTTCGCACTTTGGCAGAAACGGGTACGGTTGAGACCGGTTTTCTTATTTTCTGCCAGTATGAGTATTTAGCCACACAGTATTTGATGATTGCATTGTTAAATACCCGCTCGCACGTTGAAGTGACAAACTCTTTAGACCTTTCCGCGCGTGAACACTTGGATTTAGCAAAAATGCAGCTCGCTGTGCGGTTCGATTTAACTCAGTGGGATATTCAGCCAGAACAGCAGCGTTACGTTAGTTTTATTAAAGGTAGAATGGGACGTAAGGTATCAGACTTCTTTATGCAGTTTGTAGGCTGCGAAGAGCTGGTTGATGTTAAACAGCAAAATAAACAACTGATTTCTACGGTGGATGCCTACCTTGCCAGTGAGTCACTAGACCCGCAAGAGCAGCACCAGCATAGAGAAGAAGTTAAATCGTACTTTAAAGAAAAGATTGATGCGGGCGAGAGTTTATCGGTAGATGAATTGGCTAACCGACTTCCACAAAATGAAGAAACTAGCAGTAACTTTTCTGCGTTTACACAGTCTATGGAAGTACCGCTTGAAAAAGAAATTCAGCCAGACCCTGCAGCGTTGAAACAACTTGCTAAATTTACCGGTCAGGGCGGTGGTATATCGCTTAGCTTCGAACGCAAATTAATGGGCGATCGGGTATTTTACGACCCAGCTACGGATACGCTAACAATCCGTGGAATTCCACCTAATTTAAAAGATCAGCTTAATCGCCAATCTTCAATGGACTAGTCGCTGCGAAGCAAAGATAAAAAACGTATACTAGTTAGTAGAATATAAACTCGATTCAAGGGTGTTATGCAATTATTTGTAAATGATTTGACAGTGATGGACTTCTCTTACCTTTGCCCAAAACGCGGCATGGTAGGGGAAAGCTGGATTGTCGATGTGATTTTGGACGGTGAGCTCAACGAAGAGAGCATGGTTCAAGACTTTGGTCACGTGAAAAAGAACTTAAAGCGACTAATCGACGAATATGTTGATCACAAGTTGCTTGTACCTGCTGAATACAGCGGTTCAGAGGTTATTCACGACGACGATTCTGAACAGGTAGAAGCGCGCTTTACCTGCATTGATGGGCGTAGCATCATGCTACATTGCCCCGCTGAAGCTTATGCATTTGTTTATTCTGATGAGATAAACATGGAATCTGTTGGCGTTTACTTAAAAGAAGTATTGGCGACTCATCTTCCAGAAAACGTTGAAAACATTACGCTGCATTTACGTGAGGAAGTCATTAATTCTCCGTATTATCACTATACCCACGGGCTTAAAAAGCACGACGGTAATTGTCAGCGCATAGCGCACGGTCACCGTTCGCGTATTGATATTATCCTTGACGGCAAAGTGTGTGTTGAAAGTCAGCAGTATTGGGCTGACCGTTGGGCCGACATATATATAGCAACCCGTGAAGACGAAATAGCGTACAGCGACAGAAAGCTTAAAGGTCAAGTTTCAAATGAAGCGGATTACTACTGTTTTGCTTACGAGTCGTCACAAGGCTATTTTGAACTATTAATTCCTAAGTCAGATTGTGAAGTCATCGAAACCGACTCTACAGTTGAGTGTTTGGCGCAGTATCTGCTTGAAGAGCAGAAGAAACGCACGCCTGATGGCGTTTGCCAAGTTATCGCTTATGAGGGCGTAGGTAAAGGCGCCACAGTAAAGGGTTAACATTTGACCACAGCTCGTTATAGGGAAAGGAAACAACTATGGCATTCACGCTTTCAAAAAACGCATTGCATAGCGCACTATCTCGTGTAATGAGTTGTGTAGTGGCAATTAGCACAGTTGCCTCTATGCCATTTGCTTATGCAGATGTAGAGTTAAACGGCCAAAAAGAAGCGTTATCTAGTCAAGAGCAAGTAAACGTAGTGTTGAACGGTAAGTTTACGCAAGGTGCCTTACTGCGCGGGCAAGCTCCCGCTGGGGCCAAAGTAACGCTTAATGGCGAAACTGTTCAAACCAACAAAGACGGAAAATTTGTTGTTGGCTTTGAACGGGAAGCGCCACTGCAGCAAACGTTGGTTGTAAAATTAGACAACGGCCAAAAGTGGCAGCGAGACATTACCCTTGAAAAACGCGAATACAACATTCAGCGAATTGACGGGCTAGAGCAAAAAATGGTTTCTCCGCCAGCAGAAGTGACGGCGCGTATTAAGCAAGACAATATCAACGTAGCTAACGCGCGAAGCGGTAATACTGATTTAGATGCATTATTCACCCGGTTTGAGTGGCCTGCGAAAGGCGTTATTTCCGGTGTTTACGGTAGTCAGCGCATTCTAAATGGCGTGCCGAAATGGCCGCATTATGGTTTGGACATCGCCAATGAAACGGGCACGCCTGTGTATGCACCTGTTGATGGTGTAGTAACAATGGCTGATGATCTCTATTATTCGGGTAACACCTTGATTCTCGACCACGGCATGCGCGTGTTTTCAACGTTTCTTCATATGGACACTATAACGGTAGAAGTGGGTGAAACCGTTAAGCAAGGCGAGCAGATTGGAACGATAGGTTCAACAGGGCGCTCTACAGGCCCGCATCTGGATTGGCGTATTAATTTGGGCAACACTCGTTTAGACCCACAGACTATCATTTCGGGGTCTCCCGAAGAGTAATCATTAATTTGATTTAGTTTTAACAGTTATAAAGAAAAAGGCGCTTTCAGGTAAACTCTCAAAGCGCCTTTTTAGTTTTTACGCTACAGGGCGGAGTTATTTCCCCAGCCACTGATTAAGCTTTTCTTCATCAGTGATTTCAAAGTAAGCCATTTCTTTTCTTGCCTGAGTTACCTCAAGAGGCAGGGTTAGAAGCCGCCCGTCTCGAATAAGCGTTAACTCCACCTGCGACGTTTGGGCATTATCTAATAGGCGCTGAAGCTTCTGGGCATTGACGATATGACCGTCTAGCCCAATGATGACATCGTTTAAAAGAACACCAGCCTTCATTGCGGCAAGACCCTCAAATACCTGCATTACCGTAAGTCCGAAGGTAGCTGGCTTTAACGTGGCGCCAAGCTGATTTTTAATAGCAGGCAGCGAGGAGGCACCGCCTTTATCTTCACCTGACACGCGAGCACGAACCGCATAGTTAACGCCCATTTCAGATACTAACGAAGCCAATTCTACATCGTCTGTGCCATACACCACGCGATTTAAGTATTCTGAAACATCAATGCCAAAATGCGTTGTACATAGATTTTGGATCACGTCATCAGGCGTACCTTTTTCATCCACGCCATAGTGTTTCCACAATAACTGCATCAAGGTATCTAAATTCACTTGTTCGTTTGACTGCTTACGAAGGAGTAAATCTAACCCAAGGGCGATAATGCCTCCCTTGGTGTAATAACTTACGATATTGTTAGTAGCGCTCGCATCTTGCTTATAGAATTTTGTCCATGCGTCGAAACTACTTTCAGCTGCACTTTGTTTAAAGCGACCAGCGTTTTGCAAAAGTCGACTGACATTTTGCGCAACAATATCGAGGTATTTCTGTGGTTCAATAACGCCGGTTCTAGCAAGGGTGACGTCATCATAGAAACTGGTAAAGCCTTCATAAATCCACAGCTGATTCGTGTATGTTTCTTGAGATAAGTCTGGTTTCACCATTACGCTAGGTTTAATGCGCTTAACATGCCATGTGTGGAAAAATTCATGGCTGCACAGACTTAAGAACGTAATGTAGCTGTCGGTTTTTTTCTCACTTTCACCAACTTGAGGAAGGTCGAAGCGAGGGTAAAGAAGGACAGTAGAATACTTATGCTCTAAACCGCCGAACCCATTGTCGGCAAGCAGCGTCATAAACAGGTAGTTATTAATAGGTTGTGGAGCACCAAACAAATCTAGGTGGTGCTTGCAAATTGGCGTTAAGTCATTTGCTATGCGCTCATAATCAATATTGTTGTTACCTGAGAAAAGTAACGTAAACGTAATGCCGTCAACCTCAAAGCTGTGAGTGTCTGCAATGCCCACATAAATGGGATGATCAATGAGCTCATCGTAATTTTTTTCAACGAAGTGCCACCGAGACGGCCTTGTACTTTCACAACGAGAAGGCATTGACGTATAAGCCTTCCAATTCGAGGTTGCAGAATCGCTGTCGTTCAGCTCAATGTCCACCTCACACGGCACATTCTCGAAGCCGGAAACGTTTAGAAACGCACTGGTTCCATTTATAAACGCATATTGGTCGTTCATAAAAGCAGAGCGAATAGATAAGTCGTTGGCATAAACCGAATAAACGACCGTACATGGTTTTCCATCTGTGTCTACACGCCAAGATTGTTTATCGAGCTTAGTTACCGAAAGGCTATAAACGCTTCTATCGCCAACATTTTCAGTACTATGACCTTCAGAAGTGTTTGCAGTTAGCTCGATAATGCTTTTTGCAAAATCGCGCACCATGTAGCTTCCCGGGATCCAGCTTGGAAGGCTAAGCTCAATTGATGAGCCAGAATGCTCAGGTATTTGCAGCGCGACAGTAAATTGATGGGCACGCCAATTGGAAATAGTTAACGTATAGCGAAGAGCAGAGGTCATAAACGTCCGAAAAGATAAGCAAAACTATCCCTCAACTATATCAACCTATTGAGTTAATCCCAATAGATTGCCTGCTACTAACGGGCAATTTTTACGTTTATTGAACATGGTTTTCAATCGTAGTATTGATAAGTTTTTGTTTGATGCGTACATTGAGTTAAATGACATTAAATCCAGCAATAACAAATACAAATGGCTGAAAAAATACAAAGCAATTTACTAAGCGAAGATAATTTGGAATCGTTGCGTACGCTGGTACCCGGCGATACAGTAGATTTACAAATTGCTATGCCTGCAGCGCCAAAGCGTGTGAAGACTGACTACATAGGCATGCTTATTGATGAATGTTTGCTTTTTCATATTCCAACATCGGCGAAGTGGATTACCGTTAGGGATGCTCTGACTGTTGGCAACGATATCGTGGTGCGTTCTGTGCTTGAGGGCGATACTGGCCAGGTTATTGCGTTTAAAGTGAAAGTACTCAAATTGCTTTCAAAGCCATCAGGCTTACTTATTACAACCTTTCCAAAACGTATTGAAAGTATAGGGCTTCGCGCTGTAAAGCGTGCTCAACTTGGCGTTTCAGTAACGTTAGAAGCTGACGTTTATCCCAGTGACGAAAACGTAACGGGGATCATCATAGATTTAAGTGAAAAAGGGTGCAAAGTAGCGTTACAGGTCAAGCCAAATTGGCCGGTAATGCTCGATGAAGCTGAGGTTAAGCTAAACTATTCGTTGGACGGTAAAGAAGTAGCGCTTACTGCAAAAGTTAAAAATCATAAGCTTGATAGTGATGTGGTTTATTATGGGCTCGCCTTTACCTGTGAAGAAAAATTGATAAAAACGCTGTTGTCCCGACACACATTGTTAACGTAGGAAAACAATAGTTGGGTGCTCTTTAGATAATAATCAAAATAACAGGCTAAGGGGATCTACATGAGAAGTATTGAGCGACTTTTAATGCAGTACGGTGAAAGCCACCAAAACAAGACCAACGTTATCATCCATGCTATTGCCGTACCCAGCATCTATTTCGTAACGATAGGTTTGCTGTGGAGTTTGCCGGTACCTGAAATGATAGCGCAATTCGATATAACGTGGGCGCATATCATAGCGGTTCCCGTATTGTATTATTATTTTATGTTGTCTGGTCCGATTGGGGCTGCAATGACCCTCTTAACTATACTGTGTTTCGGTGCAGTTAATACCCTAGACCACTTCAGTATCTCAGTATGGTTATTTTCTCTTGTACTGTTTGTCGTTATGTGGATTTTGCAGTTTATTGGCCATCATATCGAGGGCAAAAAGCCTTCGTTTTTTGACGATTTGCGCTTTTTGCTGGTTGGCCCAGCCTGGTGGTGGGTGCACTGGCTGAAAAGAATGAATATCAGTTACTGAGCTTAATCAGCGAATTGATATAGCCAAAACATGTCTAATTTCAAGATTTTGCCCTGCGACAAGAAGCATAAGGGGCACGACCAAGGCGCTTGGGTCGTGGCAAGGCTTGCGTATAATCTTCTTATAAGTTTTTAAATTGGTAATATTGTGAGTCGCTTTCAGCGTGTAATAGAAAGTAATGAACGTTTATTTTGGACGTTGCACAGTGCAGGCTGGGCAGGGTTCGCAATAATTTATTACATCGGATCTTTTCTCCATGATGTTCGACCCATTTGGGTTTTCATCATCATGCTTAATGCCTATGCAGGATGGTTGCTAACCATTCCGCTTCGCTACATCTATCGATGGGCAAGAAAGCAATCACCGCTCAACATGATCATCATAGTGATTGTGTCGTGCTACTTAATTGCTTTGCTATGGGCAGTGGTAAAAAACATTAACTACTGGGAAATCTACAAGCACGGATATCGCCCAGACGAATGGTATATGTATTTTACCAACACTATTAACTCGCTAATAATGGTGGGTTGTTGGAGTGGTGTGTACTTTGGCATCAAGAACTTCCAAATGCTTCAAAAAGAGAAGCAGAACGCGTTAAAGGCGAGTACCATGGCGCACCAAGCTCACATAAAGATGTTGCGCTATCAACTCAACCCGCATTTTCTCTTTAATACGCTTAACGCTATCTCAACCCTTATTCTTTTAAAAGAGAACGACACAGCAGAAGCGATGGTGTCGCGTTTGAGTGACTTTCTACGTTATTCATTAGACAACGACCCGATAAAGCGAGTACCGCTAGGTCAGGAAATAAAGGCATTACGACTCTATCTAGAGATAGAGAAGGTACGTTTTGACGATCGTCTAGAAGTGCTATGGGACATCGATGAAGGGTGTGAAAGTGCACTTGTGCCGAGCATGATCTTGCAGCCCATTATTGAAAACTCAATAAAGCACGCCATATCTAAGATGGAAAATGGTGGACGTATAGCGATTACGGCACGTACATTTGGCAATGATTTGTTAATGGATGTTGCCGATAACGGCCCTGGTGCAGATATCAAAGACGGAACACTTAGTCGAGAAAACGGCGTAGGCCTAGCCAATATAAAAGAGCGTTTGCAATCCCTCTATCATCGTAATTTTGCATTCTCTATAGAACACAATCAGCCTTCAGGCGTGCGAGTTAGAATACGCATTCCCTATGAAGTTAAGGACGTATAACATGACAAAGCAAGTGATTAAAACCATTGTAGTGGACGACGAACCTTTAGCACGCAAGGGCCTTCGTGCCAGGTTAGAGCGTCATGATGATGTGCAGGTGCTTGCAGAGTGTCAGAACGGCCTGGAGGCTGTAAGTAGCATTTCTCAACATCGTCCAGATTTGGTGTTTTTAGATATTCAAATGCCTGGCTTAAACGGCTTTCAGGTTATTCACAAGTTGCGCGAACTGAAACAGCCCATTCCCATGATCGTTTTCGTAACTGCTTATGACAGCTACGCAATAAAAGCATTTGACGTGCATGCTTTAGATTATCTGTTAAAGCCAGCAGACGACGAGCGCTTAGGTGCGGCGTTAAACAAAGTACGTGAATATTACTCAACTCAGCATCAAGATGAGCAGTCACAAAAATTGGTAAGCCTTGTTGCTGAACTTACTGGCGATGATTGCGAAGAGATTTTACGCAAGTTAGCTAATGGTGAGCCGGTTGAAACCAATCCATACCCAGATGTATTGGCTATTAAAGATGGCTCAGAAGTAACGCGCGTAAACGTTCAAGACATTCAATGGATTGATGCTGCAGGTGATTATATGTGCGTTCACGCACTGGATGGCATGCATATAATGCGCAAAACCATGAAAGAACTTGAGCAGGAACTAAACCCACAGTTCTTTGTTCGAGTGCACCGTTCAGCTATTGCTAATATCCGTTTTGTTAAAAAGTTAGTGAGCCATATTAGTGGCGAATATCATTTAATACTTCAAAATGATACAGAACTTAAAGTGAGTCGCAGTCATCGTGATAAAGTGAAAGCGGCAATGAAGATGTAAAGAAGCTTGAGCATGAAGTACTAAAAGGCGGTGTTTTATTATAAAGCACCGCCTTTTTTGTTTTTTACAATCTATGAAAGTTTCAAGTTAAACAGCGTCTGAACCATCTTACTTAGTCGCAGCTGTATCTTTCGTTCATTAGGGTACGCATAGCGTCAACCCGGGCTTGATTGAGAGGCTTTGTTTCTTCCCAAGTTTTGGATAGGGGTACGGTAATAGGGCGCTGATTAACTTCACCAACCATTATGTTGGTGACGTCGCTTCCTACTAAGCTTATGGCGAATTCGCCAAGAGTAGTGGCGAGTAGTCGGTCCTGTGCTACCGGCGAGCCGCCACGTTGGACATGTCCCAAGGTTACTGGCCTAACGTCGTTGATATTGTGATACTGCAAAGCTTCGGTTAATCCTGTTAAGCCATTAGGCCAAACGTTTTCAGCTACTACAACAATAAAACTGACGGGCCCTTTCAAAGCACGCTGCGCTTTTATCTGGTTTACGATCTTTTTGATTTCAGTCTCAGCGGATTCAAAAAACTCAGGAACAACCACATAGTCAGCCGCAGCGGAAAGGGCACCATTTAATGCTAAAAAGCCAGCATTGCGACCCATTACTTCTACAAGGAAAATACGTTCGAACGCATCAGCTGTATCACGAACTTTATCGATAGAACTCATGGCGGTATCTATTGCGGTAAAGTAGCCTATAGTGGCATCAGTACCCGCTATATCGTTATCAATTGTTCCCGGAATACCAAGAATCTGGCCATCCCATAGTTCGCTCAACTTTGCTGCGCCGCGAAAAGATCCGTCACCACCGATTACAATAAGTGTGTCGATCTCGGCCTGTCTCAAGTTATCAGCCGCTTTGATAAGCCCTTCACAATTTTTAAATTCTTTACACCTTGCGCTGTGTAGTATGGTGCCGCCTTGCTGGATAAGATTGTGCGTTGAATCAAGAGATAGAGGAATAAACTCTTGCTGTAGTAATCCGTTGTAGCCGTGCTTGTAGCCAAGTAAGGTAAAATTAGCTTTCTGACACGCAATAATTGCGGCACGTATACATGCATTCATACCTGGGGCGTCGCCACCAGAGGTTAAAATTGCGACACGTTTTGACACATTAAAGTCCTTCTTTTTACAGGCAATGCCATTAAAGTAGAGTAAAGGCTGTGCAACGTAAAGTTCTCTATTGCGGATATTTATTGCGTAATATCAAAGTAAAATTCAATTTTTCAGTACACAGCAATAAGCGTTTTTGCTTGTCACGACGTAACTAACGTAAAAAAAGGAAATACTATGCGTTCATTGTTGGTTGTTGTCTTTATTATTTTTCTTACTTCATGCAGTTCTAAGCTGGCCTATAACAACCTGGATTGGTGGGTGTATTGGTACATGGACGACTACATCGAGCTTAAAGATGAGCAAGAGGAGAAGTTTGATGCGCATTTACAAAACTGGTTGAGCTGGCACAAGAAGAGTGAACTTACTCGTTATAAAGCGCAATTAGAGGATATAAAAAAGCAGATTCAGAATGACACCCTTAATTCGAGTATTGTTTATAACAACCTTGAGCTAGCTAGATCGCATTGGGAGCGCGTACGAGACGAGGTCAGTCCTGAACTAGCGGCTATAGCTAAAACACTCGATGATGAACAAGTTGTCACCCTATTTGCGGCATTAGAAAAAGACAATAAAGAAGAAGAGGAAGAGCGACAAGAGGCGCTGGAAAAGTCTGAAGCAGAGAGACTTAAAGATAGAATTGAGCGAATACAAGAAACAATAAGTGAGCGTATTGGAGATCTAAGTAAAGAGCAAAAACAAATTGTTAGCACCTACGCACAACAATTTATTTCTACAGGTGACGCTTGGATAACGTATCGCAGAAACATTCAAAATGCGGCAAGAAAGCTATTCGTTTCGCGCAAGCAAAACGAAAGGTTTGAGCAAGAATTGGTGTCGCTAATGCAAAATCCGGATAATTATAAAAGCGATGTGTACAAGCAAAGTAGTGCTCATAATATGACTGTGACAGCAACGCTACTGGCCGAGATATTTTCAACTCTTTCAGAGAAACAGCGTCAAACACTGATTGAAAACGTGGATGAGCTAATCGAAACGGTTGATAATTTTATGGATTAGATGTTTGTTTCTTACGTCACATTATCTGGGCTGCACTAGTGTTTAGAGTAGCCCCAGACGTTATTACCCTCTAATCTAGTTTGCTGAATTTAAATCGTTCTACAAAAGCTTTGAAAGCCGGTGAAGACTGTCGTCTATTTGGGTAGTACAAGTGAAAGCCGGGAAAATAAGGACACCACTCTGTTAGTATCATTAGAAGCTTCCCTTCTTGTATGTATGGTTCAGCAAGTTGCTCAGGTACATATGCCAAACCAATACCGTCGATGGCTGCATTTAGCACGTGCATAATACTATTAAAAACTAACTTCCCATTTCCTCTGACAGTAAACTCTTTGTCGTCTTCTTCAAACTCCCAAGCATAGATATTTCCATCAGGTCTGTGACGAATATCCACACATGAGTGAAAAGTTAAGTCATAAGGTGTGGCAGGAAAAGAGTTTTGATCAAAATAATCTGGAGAACCGACGACCACTAAGCGCATAGGGGGGCCAATAGGAACCGCGATCATATCCTGACTAATCGATTCGCCAAGTCTAATACCTGCATCAAACCTTTCGCTTACAACATTACTAAAACCATAATCTACAAAAAGCTCGACGGTTATGTCTGGGTAATCCTTAATAAATTCCGCTAATTTTGGTCTTAAGCACAATTCTATTTGGTCGTCAGTACAGGAAATTCGGAGCGTACCTGCGGGCTTATCTCTTAATTCACCTAACGCCTCTACTTCCTCATTTATTCGTTCAAACAGAGGACTAAGGGAACCAATTAGCCTTTCACCTGCTTCGGTAGCGGATACGTTTCTTGTAGTTCTGGAAAGTAAGCGAAGTCCAAGTCGATCTTCAAGTGCCCTCATTCGGTGACTCAAAGCAGATGGAGTTACCCCTAACTTAGCAGAGGCTTTTGTAAAGCTCTGCTCTCGCGCTACAGCTAGAAAAGCTTGTAGATCATCTATTTTATTAATTTTCATTGATGAAAAAAACTCAGTAGTTCATTTAGATTATGCCTACTAATCAATTTAAGAGGCTTGTGTCAACATAAAAATGAATGAAGAGTACCGCCAGACAATAGCAATGAGGATGAGAATTTATGCAACCACTTAGTCACCAAAAAGCAGTAGCAGACGATGTGATTACTGATCGGAGAGACTTTTTGAGGAGTTCAACTTGTATTGCAGCAATTAGCGCGATTGGGCTTTCTGCTAATAGTTCCTTTGCAAGTGATGAGGGGGCTAACAAGGTTGAACAAAGTGCCAAATGGGATAAAACATTTCCAAAAAGTAACAAGGTTGAGCATCGTAAAGTTACCTTTAAAAATCGCTACGGGTTTACGTTATGTGGCGACTTATATCAGCCTAAAAATGTAAAAGGAAAACTTCCGGCACTGGCGGTCAGTGGGCCGTTTGGAGCAGTAAAAGAACAGGCTTCAGGTTTGTACGCTCAGACATTAGCTGAGAAAGGGTTCATAACCTTAGCTTTTGACCCTTCATATACAGGGGAAAGCAGTGGAGAGCCTCGAAATGTCGCGTCACCGGACATCTGCACTGAAGATTTAAGTGCCGCGGTAGATTTTTTTGGCTTAGTGTCCAGAGTAGATAGAAACCGCATTGGTGCCATAGGTATCTGTGGCTGGGGAGGGTTCGTTTTAAATGCCGCTGCGGCAGACAAGCGCATTAAAGCCGTAGCAACAAGTACAATGTACGATATTTCACGAGTAAGTGCCTATGGTTACAACGACAATATGAGCTTTGTCGAACGTACAAACATACTAGAACAACTAAGCACTCAACGTTGGAAAGATACTGAAGGTGGTAGCTACGCTTATCAGCCACCTTACAATAAGGGGGTGACCGAGGACGCTCCGCAATTTATGATTGATTATCATGATTACTATATGACCTCACGTGGTTACCATGAGCGCGCTGTCAATTCAGGTAATGCGTGGACAATGACTAATCCTTTATCGTTCATGAATGCACCTATTTTGAACTACATCAAGGAAATTTCTCCACGTCCAATTTTGTTTATTCACGGTGAGCAAGCCCACTCCCGCTACATGAGTGAAACAGCTTATCACGCGGCAGCTGAACCAAAAGAATTAATGGTCATCCCCGATGCAGTACACACTGATCTATATGACGGTGGTGAAAACCATATTATTCCTTTTGAAAAATTATCTGAATTCTTCAATAAGCACCTAAGTTGACACTGGCCCGTCTAATCTAGGACGGGTGGACTCTATTTCACAAAGAGGTAAGTAACCGAGGCTGCACTGTTTTCCTTCATTAAATCTACAGACGTAACAAAAGAGTCTTATGAAAGAACTATCAAGTAAGGTTTCACAGATGTTGGTCTGTGAATGTACAAATTTCGATGAAAAGCCTTCGTACTGGAGTGGCGTATTCGCGATGGCACTTTGTATTTTCACACTTGTGGCCTCCGAGTTTATGCCAGTGAGTCTGCTTACGCCAATCGCCCATTCCTTAGATGTCACGGAAGGTATGGCAGGGCAAGGGATTGCAATTTCCGGTGCTTTCGCCGTTTTTACCAGCTTATTTATAACGACTATTACAAATGGTTTGAATCGCAAAAGTTTGTTGCTGATATTAACAATACTGATGGGTGTGTCAGGTGCCGTTATTGGTTTTGCAAATAGCTATTACACCTACATGATAGGTCGTGCACTCATAGGGGCAGTTGTTGGTGGTTTTTGGTCAATGTCAGCCGCAATTGCGATGCGATTAGTTCCTAAGGAAAGTGTTTCTAGGGCGTTAGTAATTTTTAATAGTGGAAATGCATTTGCCATCGTAATTGCTGCCCCTCTTGGAGCTTATCTTGGCACTTTAATAGGTTGGCGCGGTGCCTTCTTATGCCTAATTCCAGTCTCTTTTATTGCGTTGCTTTGGCAGTACATAAGTTTACCTTCAATGCCAGTCAAAAAGCAGTCAAAAAGCATGCGTAACGCATTAGCCACGTTCACATTGCTTCGCCGACCAATTGTTCTCCTTGGCATGCTTTCTGTGGGCGTGTTTTTCATGGGGCAGTTCAGTCTCTACACCTATATTCGACCATTCCTAGAAACGGTGACTCTAGTAGATGCTACCACGTTGTCGTTAATTTTGATGCTGATAGGTGCCTCAGGCTTCGCAGGTACAATGTTGATCAACATTCCCCTAAAAAAGGCATTTTATCCTACGCTGATAGTAATTCCGACTATTATGGCCGCTACTGCTTGTGGATTAGTTTTTGTTGAGTATTCGGTGACAGGCGTGACCATATTGCTTGGCATTTGGAGCTTAGTTTCTACAGCAGCGCCAGTCGGTTGGTGGGCTTGGATCCCTAAAACATTCCCTGAAGATGCAGAAAAAGGCGGTGGCTTACTCGTTGCGGTTATTCAATTGTCAATCGCTTTGGGGTCAACAGTGGGTGGGATACTTTTTGATTCTGGAGGTTTGGAAATAACTTTTTTAGTGAGCGCGCTCTTACTAATAATATCAGCTGTGTTCACACTTCGAACTGCCCAACTAACACCTAGTCCTATGAAATAGTCGGCTGTGCGATTTTATAAACCGGAAATATTACACCACTGTTTAGCTCTTCAAATGTCATTCTGTGAATACCAGCATCGGCTAGTATAAAAGACTCGTTCTGACTTAGCGCCTGTTCATTGGCGCTAACCTCGTTGATTAAAATTGCCACCATTAAAAAAACTAACAATTTCATAGCTCACCAGTTTTCTAATTCAAAAGCCAATATATTTAGAGAGTTCATCTCTAAGGTTGCTGTATTTTTCTTTGTAAGGCGCCTTAAGTGACATATCGTCAATCAATTTAAAAAGCCGCTTACACTCATTAATGAGTTTCATTTCGGCTTTATCTTCTTTGATTGCAATTTGTAGAAGACATTGCAATAGATTAAGCGCAACCCCTGTATTTACAGGAGCAAAGCCTTGAGCAAGGGCAAACGAAGCTTTAGCACGTTCGTAATCTTGCTGCTGATAGTGTTGAATGCCTTCGCGGTTGAACTGTTGATAACTGGCTAAGTTTTTCTGAGCATTGAGGGCTTGCGCATCAAGCATGTTTAAACTGTTTTGGTCGAGCTCATCCTGTCTTGAAGTTAAAAGTGCATTCAACTGTAGCGCATCATCAAACTCACCCAGTTTATACATAACGTTAATACTGTCAGGAATAAACGCGGTAGGAACACCCGTGTACTTATCGTCAAGAAGTGTTTGTGACGTTGTTAAGTGGCGTTTGGCATCAATCAGTTTGCCGTCTATAGCGCTAATTCTAGCGTTGACGATTGTACCAAATATATCTACGTCAAAATCTCTGTCCATTTTTTGAAGATGTTCATCAAACTTTCCTCTTTGCAGAGTTAGTAATGCTTCTTGCTGATACTTATTGCGCTGGCGCTTGTCGTCTGCAAACTCTGCGACATCTAAAAGGCTTCGGATAATACCGCACCAGTGCAAACTTGTTTTGTGAACGGTTCGTTTCGATAAATCCCAGATCGCTTGGCTTGAACTCGCTGCCAGCACTAAATCGTCATTTTGCCGACCTATTTCACAGGCTTTGAAATGCCTGGGTAGGGAGTAGGGCGACAGTTTTATTGCTTCTTTTATTGCATCTAGTGCTTTGTCGCCAGATGTCGTGGCTTGGTGTGCTTGCGCAAGAATATCGTGAGCGTCTGCATTGAACCGGTTTCGCTTTAGCGTTCTCTTGGCAATTAAAATCGCTTTCTCATATTCCTTTAAAAGCAAGTAAGTTTTTCCAATAGCTATTTGTGCCCACAGCACGGGTTTTCCGTCAATGTAGTCACGTAATACATCTAGCGCTTTATCGGGTTGCTTTATACGCCAATATAGCTCGACTAATAGCTGTTCACAGTGACCTTTATAGTGGGAAGGGGCGTCAAGTAACGCTTCGATATGGTCGATTGCACTGTTTATTTCACCATGTTCAACGAGACTAAACGCTTGCTGGAGAAACTGTCTTTTCTGCCACGCACGAACAATACGAGACTTCAGCTGAACTTGAGAAAAGGGCTTAATTAAAAAATCATCGGGTCTACGTTCAATACTGCCCAACACTACCGGTCGAGCGCTATCTGCGCTTATCAGAATGAACACCGATGTGGGACTGATAAGCCTTCGAGTACGCAACTCTTCAATGAGCTCATAGCCATTTTTGTTGTCAGCTCCCAAGTGTAGATCACAAATTACAATATCAAACTTATGCTTTTTACATAGTGATACCGCTTGTTCAGCAGATGACTTCGTAACTACATCAGATGCGCCCATCGAATGCATCAGCCCCTTTAATAAAAGAAGGAAAGGGCGTTGGTCTTCAACAATCAGTACTTGTTTGTTGCTAAATTGCATTTCAAATCCATGAATGAGCACGCGATTACTTTATAGGAGTATATCTAATTTTAGATAATAAGCTTAAGAAAAACATTATCTTGCCGAAAACATAAGTATACATATGAAGTTGTAAATAAGAATGTCGCAAGAAACTGTCGAAGCTCGTGAGCAAATACCTATTGACCCCAGTATATACTGGGAGCGCAGTGGTGTGCTTGCTAAAGCATCTGCGCAGGGAGCGTTGTTCTCTTTATATCTTGCTATGCAGCAACATAGTGTTGCCGAGCCATTTGAAATTGAAGCGGTTGCGTCAGAATCTGATGATAAAAGCAGCATCGAATCCAAGCTTGCATCGTTAAATTATTATAGAAGGCCATCGCTAGCTGCTAATGAAAGCGAATGGGGCAGAATGCGCGTTTTGTCTGAGTTAGTATCTCAAGACTATGCGGCAGCAAGGTTATATTTAAGTATGAATCCCTCTCCACTTTCACAAACTGATGATGCTAAACGTCTACCCGACGATGTAGTAGATAATTGTAGTTTGGCAACACAAAAGCGGTTGAAAAAGGAATACGCTAACACCGTGAAGGAAGATAATACGCTGCTATACGATATCCTTTCATCACAAGATAAAGAATACCATTCACAACAAGAAAATTCGTCACACTTCACATCTTTTGAGAATATTGCATAGCAGTCATTTCAATTCGTTGTTGCGTGCTAAGTTTGGGTTGACGTAGGAGCGCTAATTCGTATCCGCCCTAGTTTTTATCATTCCTTTTTGTTATATTGCGCGCCGCATTTTTGCACTGGTCTTACGCTCCAATCAGCAAAGGTTAAAATATGTCTAAATATATTGTATGCGCAATGTATAAATTTGTTGCGCTTGAAAACTTCAAAGAAATCCGCCAACCGCTTCTCGAAACAATGGAAGCTAATGGCATTAAAGGTACACTTCTTCTTGCCCACGAGGGGATAAACGGTACGGTTTCTGGTACCCGTGAAGGTATCGACGCATTACTTGCTTATTTAAACAGCGACGAGCGTATTAATCCTATTTCTTGCAAAGAATCTCTTCACGATGAACAGCCGTTCTATCGCACCAAGGTAAAACTGAAAAAAGAAATTGTGACCATGGGCGTTGAGGGTATTGACCCTCGCAAAACCGTTGGTACTTACGTAAAACCTAAAGACTGGAACGCACTTATTAGCGACCCAGATGTTACGGTTATTGACACGCGAAACGGTTATGAAATTGAAATTGGTACGTTCAAACACGCTATCGACCCTAAAACCGAAACGTTTCGTGAGTTTCCTGAATACGTAGCGAAAGAGCTCGACCCGTCAAAAAATAAAAAAGTGGCTATGTTCTGCACCGGTGGTATTCGCTGTGAAAAATCGACGGCTTACTTGAAAGAGCAGGGGTTTGACGAGGTTTATCACTTAGAAGGCGGTATTCTACAGTACCTTGAAGATGTACCGAAAGAAGAGTCATTGTGGGAAGGCGATTGCTTTGTATTTGATAATCGCGTTGCAGTTAACCATGACTTAGAGAAAAGCCATTATGAGCAGTGCTACGCGTGCAGACTTCCAATTACTGAAGAAGACAAGCAGAGTGATAAGTATGAGCCGGGTGTAAGCTGCCCACACTGCTTTGGTACCCATACCGACGATCAAATTGCTCGCTTTAGAGAACGTGAAAAACAGGTTCAGCTGGCAAAAGAGCGTCAACAAGAGCACGTAGGAACGGAAGCGCGTTTGACCATGGAACAAAAGCGTCAGGAAAAAGCAGAAGCTCAACGTTTACGCGCACTTAAAGCAAAAGAAAATCAGGCGTAGACAGCTAGAAAGAAGGGCGTTACACTCGTGCTTATTGCAGTTGAAATAAGGAATGCGAGTGAGCACTCAACTTTCAGAATCTAAAATTGAAGAAATTAGAAAGGACTTCAGCTTTTTCGATCGTGATGGCAACGGCCAAATCGATTTGCCGGAGTTCATCGAGCTTCTAACCGTTATTTCACCAAAAACGAAAGCTAGCCACGTACAAGAAGGCTTTAAGCTTATCGATAGTAACGACGACGGTTACATCGACTTTGAAGAGTTTTTGGAGTGGTGGCAAGAAGGATGGTGGGAGTACTAAGTTTAAACTTAGTAACACTTATCGTCGACTGAGGCTTTTCGACACGCTAGGCTAAGCGTGGAAACGAGGGCTAGGCCACGTAAAAGAGCCAATTGAAAACGAGTGCTTTTAAGCACTCGTTTTTTTGTGTGTTGAGTTTGGCGTTTCGTGTTGGGAGTGAGATATAGCTTCCTTTGAATAGCCTTCAATGTCGGCTTCGAGCGTAAAGCGGACATCGGGACAAGGAGTTTTTCCACCTCAAAGGACAGTAGACCAAACCCAACTTCATCTGCACACTGAAATGCCAATCCTTGGCAAGGATGCATTTGTTAGTAGCTCAATACTCTACCTATAAACGACATCGCCCAGAGCAGACATTGCTGTATCAATTAGTCGAAAGTCACTATCCAGAATTTATAAAGCAGCTTTCAGATCAAGGAAAGTCGTTACCACGCCATTTGGAAAAAGAGTTTGCCGAATTTCTTAAGTGTGGTCGTCTTGAACACGGATTTTTGCGTGTTATTTGTGACGACTGCAAACATGAGAAGCTGGTCACGTTCAGTTGCAAACGCAGGGGGTTCTGCCCAAGTTGTGGGGCAAGACGTACGGCAGAGAGTGCCAAGTTGCTAGTTGATGATGTTCTTCGAGGCCACCCAGTCCGCCAATGGGTGCTAAGCTTACCTATCCCACTGCGTTTATTGCTCGCTAGATATTCCAAAGAGCTCAGTAAAGTCATGCAAATCATTCTTCGCACAATTTCCACTGACATCATCCATCGAGCAGGTTACTTGAAAAAGCAAGCCAAGACCGAGGCAGTGGCTTATATCCAAAGATTTGGTAGTGTACTGAATCTCAATATCCACTTCCACATGCTATTTCTAGAAGGCGTCGTCAAAAAAGAGCGAGGTCAAACCACATTCAAACGTGTCAAAGCCCCTAGCCATAGCGATATGGAGCGGGTTGTCAACACCATCAGCCATCGAATCGTACAATATCTGGAAAAAGCAGGACAGATCCAACGTGACATGGACAACACCTTTCTAAACTTGCAGATTGATGATGAAGATAGTTTATTGCCATTACAGGCCGCATCGGTTAGTTATCGTATCGCTGTGGGGCCAGATGCAGGTAAAAAAGTGTTCAGCCTACAAGCAGTTCCAGCCAAAGATTCGGAAAACTTTGGTCAACTCGCAAAGATAGCTGGATTTAGCTTACATGTAGGTTTTTTTGCTGATACCCACCAATCTGATAAATTCGAACGCCTTTGCAGATACATCGCAAGGCCAGCGGTGAGTGAAAAACGCTTAAGTCTAACCTCCACAGGCAACGTCAGATATGAACTCAAGATGCCATATACAGATGGTGCCACTCACGTTTTCTTTTCGCCGATTGACTTCATAGGCAAACTTGCTGCACTTGTGCCACCACCTAGACTCAATCTTACTCGTTTTTACGGGGTATTTGCCCCCACGCCCGCAGTATGTCGTGGGCTCAGCGGTTAAAGCGAGTATTCAACATTGATATTACCATTTGCGAAGCGTGTGAGAGCATCAATGTCAAAATTGTCGCTTGTATTACACAGCCTACTATCATCAACAAGATATTGATGCACTTAGACAAAAACGGCTCTCCCATTACTGCCAACACATGCAGAGCACCACCGTTAGATGAAGTACTAGAACCACCGTCATTTGAAGACTTTGTCATTCAGCGAAATTTCTATTTTGGGGCTTAAAAGTCCTACCGCAAAATAGAGCTTGAGCATTAATTTGTTGAGGCACCATCTTTCACATTTCACGAACAATTATTCAGTACCAATGGCCTGCGAACTCAACTATGTGGCGGACAATTAGTTCATCACTTCATTACCAAACTTCAATCTGAGTATGCGAAACAAGTCTTTAATTCAGCTGGTATAAAGGGTAGTAAATAGCGTTTGTTCTTCTTATACTTTTACCATATCTTCTATGAAAAACACGCGATCTTGACCAAAGAACATTTCATCGCCCACGAACATGGTAGGCGCACCGAAACAGCCTTTTTTCACTGCTTTCTGAGTATTTAATTTTAGTTCCGCTTTAATATCATCGGTCTCAATGAGTGATAAAAGCGCATCAGCGTCCAGCCCATTTTCAATTAGCTCGGTCCGCAGTATTTCTTCCACTCCAACGTTCAGCCCTTTCACCCACATTGCGTTGAACAATACGGTTAGATACTTTTCGAAAACGCCCATTTTTTTGGCTGCAAAACAGCCTCTCATTATGGTTAGCGTGTTAATAGGAAAGTGTGGATTCATAATAAAAGGAATACCGTAG
This sequence comes from Alteromonas sp. G4i35, assembly GCF_054960375.1. Taxonomy (NCBI): domain Bacteria; kingdom Pseudomonadati; phylum Pseudomonadota; class Gammaproteobacteria; order Alteromonadales; family Alteromonadaceae; genus Alteromonas; species Alteromonas sp. G4i35. The sequence goes on from NZ_JBHNZD010000003.1 coordinate 161,028, forward strand.
AGCTTGGCATATCTTGGCAAGTCATACTTCAGCATATAGCGTCCCTTGGCGGCAACAGCACCGGGAGATACATTGTTTGTGGCCTTGTGTACTGCACCCAGCAGCATGGGCTCGTAAGCGATATCAGCATTGTAAGTACTGGCAATTCTTTTAAGCTCGCCATACGCGAAATACGCCGTTGGGCTACCAATGTCGAAATAAAAATCTATTTGTTGGTTCATTCAGAATTCTCTTTTTTATTTGTTAAGTGGTTAATTTATTGCTTTAATGGGCGAATCTTGGTCTACCATTTTTCTACCCATGGACGTATGTCTAATTCGAATGTCCACGCATTTCTGGGTTGCTCGTGCAGCATTACATAGTTTGTAGCTAAATCTGTAGGCTGCACCACACCATCTTTTGATGACAATGTTGCATAGTCGGGGTGATTATCTTTGATCCACTGTGTTTCAACGGCGGCATCAATAATGACGTGAGCAACATGAATATTTTTCGGGCCAAGCTCTCGTGCCATCGACTGGGCAAGCGCTCGCAACCCGTGTTTTGCGCTGGCAAATGCACCAAAAGATGCGCCACCACGAACGCTTGCAGTTGCACCGGTAAAAATAATGGTGCCGCTATTGCGCTGAATCATTTTGCGCGCGGCTTCACGCCCCACCAAAAAGCCCGAAAAGCACGCCATTTCCCATATTTTGTAAAACTTCTTAGCAGTTGTGTCGAGAATGCTCATGGGCACATTTGCCCCAATATTAAAAACCACCACTTCTATAACGCCAATATTGGCCTCAATGTCAGCAAATAACTGCTCTACCTGCTCTTCATTTCTGGCATCAACGCCATACCCATGAGCATCAAAACCTTCTGCCCTTAAGGTTTCAGTATAGGCAGATAGTGACTGCGCATTTCGCCTGGCCATACATACGGTAAAACCTTTCAGCGCATAAGCCTTGGCAATGGCACCACCAATGGCATCACCTGCCCCTACCACTAGGGCCACTTTGTTATCTTTCATCAATAACTCTCCACTTTAGACAATAAATTAAAAGCAACTAGCAACAACGATGATGTTAAGTTAATCTGACCATTCGGCTTTTAAAATTCATTTATTGTTAACTTAAGGTAAGTTTTACTAATCTTTAAGCATCAAAAATCTGTGCATTTAAGGTCAATACACGTACTACCTAGACACCTAAAACTGACTTAAGAGCAAAAAGAGTAAAGAGCGAGTACTGTGAACCCACCTCCTATCCAATGGTTACCTGTTTTTTATTATGCAGCCCAGTACAAGAGCTTTCGAAAAGCGGCTGAGCGCCTGTGCGTATCGCCGCCGGCGGTGAGCCAACATATAAAAAGCCTCGAAGCGTATTTGGGTGTGCGTTTATTTAAGCGAAATGGCCCGACGCTCACGCTAACCGATGAAGGTAAGTTTTATTATCAAAGTATTCAGCCAATAATGATGCACTATCACAGCAGCTTTAATGAGTTTGATAGGCGGTTTAACAAACGCGTATTGCGCTTAAATACCCCTCTTTTTATTGCTCAAGAGCTCCTTATTCCAAACTATATGCATTTTAAAGTGATAGAGCCGAATGCGGAGTTGCGCATTTCTACTGGCACAGAATACATCGACTTTGATTCCAACATTGCCGATGCCGCAATACGCTTTGGACATGGAAATTGGCCCGAGTTAAACGCAAAACTGTTATGCAAAGTAACTGCTAGCCCAATCTGTTCAACTATTTATGCAAGTTCACATATCGATAGTCAGCAAATACTCGAAGAGCAATTGAATAACCAGGTTATTCTTACTACCGATGAGAGCATTAAAGAGTGGCGACAACTGTTTCCCAACATTACGCCTAGAGAGGTTGTGGTGTGCGACTCTTACTTTTCAATTATTAAATCAGCTGAAATGGGCGTAGGTATTGCCCTTGGCATTTTTCCAGCGGTTAACAATTGGATAAACAATCAAAAGCTACAGTGCCTTACTCATCAAATGTTTGAAATAGAGGCGGGCTATTGGTTTGTTTACCCTAAACAACGCACTGACAACACATTGATTGACGCAGGTTACAAGTGGTCGTCTCAACTATTTGGTAAGTTGCCGAAGTTAGGGTGATTAAGAAGATTCCAAGCGCACTACAAAATCAATTCCCAATACCCGTAGAATAGCCCGCTATTTTACGGGTGGCTTCTACACTTGGCTTTTTGCACTGCTTGTACGTATATGCTTGTCGCATTTACCGGTGTTTCTTTGCTGTTGCCCAACAAGCTAATAACGGTGCTTACCGAACCGTCTGAACTAAAGATAGGCGCACTTACTACATTAATGTCGGGCAAAAAATCTTCTTTAAAACAGCACAAGTTGCTTTGTTTTATGTCTTCAATTCGTAGAACACCGCTTTTTTTATAGGCTTACCCATGTAGCGTGGCATAGGTGCAAATGCAGTGAACCGAAAATTAAAGTACTCAATGAATATGGCGTGTATGATATAGATTCAGATTTTCAATGATAAGCCCCATAAAAAACGAATCAGTTTCAAATATTTTTTGATAATAAAAATTCGATAATAGATAATATCAACAGCAGCGTGCATTTCACAATTCATTGGATAGGCGCGATGTGGGGCTAACCTATCAACAAGAAAACCGTATTCTCAAGCTGCTAGCGCCAATCAAGTACGAAACCGTATACCTGTAGGAAAGCGTGTATTTATACGTCCTGTACACGTTGAATAAGGCAGATACGTTAACATTCTAGTTCTTTTTAAAAATACAACAATAAAAAACCCTCGTCTTAGCGAGGGTTTTTATATCAATCTAAATTAGCAGAAGCTTAGTGTTTACAGTAAATAAGTCGTTTAATACTGCCCAGTAAAATCAATAAGTGGGTGGAACCTTATTTTTAATAAAGATGTTTAACAAAAATCGATCTTATAGTCGAAATTTTGTCAGTAACTGTCTTCCCCAAGCTAGTACTTAAGCGACAGCTATGAGCGTTTAGCGGACGTTGGACATAACTTTTGCGGAAGTCCGCTTCAGACAAAGAGCGGAAGGTCAACGATTCGAGCTTCGACTTCTGATTTTGGCACAAAACGGAAGTAGTCGAATAAAAGTAGGATTGTCAGTATCTTCTCTCAAACGAACCTTTAACACAAACGCTACTGTAAACAATCACCGCCGCCCTAAAAAGCAATCCTTGGTGAATACAAATTACCAATCAGCGCTGTATACTATATTGGCTGCGGACGCCTCTACTTCTAGTGGGGCTTTATCGTAACCGTATTCAGCCATGTCGAAAAAGTGTTGGGTGACAACTTCATCTAAACTGGCTCGTTCAATCTGTAACACATGCACTAATTCGTGGGCTAACTTTGGTCTATTAAGCTCGAAATCTTTACGAGCATAAATCGAATAGCCGAAAACTTGTGCGTTATTTATTATTCCTTCTCCAACAAGTCCAACGGCTTCGCCAAACACTTTAAGCGCGAAGTTTTCGTAGGGATATGGCACTTCATCTACATAAACAATTCTTACTTTCTTAGGCTGTTTTATGCCTATCTCCGATGCTAGCGCCAATTCTTGTTCGTTCAACGGTTGACCTATTTTTAAGCCTTTCATATCTGTTTCATGTGCCCACTCTATGTATTGCGGCAACAATACGCGTGCTATTATTTTTTCATAGGAAAGTGCCACAACGACTATTACTATAAACAAGGCTAACGATACGAACTTTATAAATTTCATGTGGTTAAAATCCATTTTAAAGGGGGAGTTTGTGCCGCTTACACGCTTTGTTACAAACAGTTGAAGCGTGTAGTCAGCACAATCGACTTGTTTCTATATGCGTAGTAGAGCATATGATGGCGAAGTGTTCCATCAAAGGGCTGCAGGAAATGTGATTAAAAACAATGTGAAAGGTTACACACCGCTATTCAATAGTGAATTGTGACTAGCGGCGGTGATGGTTCAAACTACGATATAGAGTTTTACTCGTCGTCGTCAGACAGAGTGTTTCTTGGCTTGCGTTTCACAGGAACCATACCAATGTCTTCTCCAGACATGGTATCGACACGTTTTTTAGTGCCAGGTTTTGCTGGTTTCGCTACGCGCTTTTTACCACTTTTTGCATTTGATTGTTTCGATACTTTTTTCTTCGGCGTAAAACCTTTGAAAGACGCCGAGAATTCGTCATGCGGTGAACACTCTAACGCATATTGAAGGTGATTCTTAAGCCCCTCGAAACTGTTCCAATCACGAGGGCCAATTAGCGAGAATGCTTCGCCTTTTTGCCCAGCACGGCCTGTACGGCCGATACGGTGAATGTATTCATCCGCGTTCTTAGGAAGGTCAAAGTTAACCACCAATCCAACTTTTGATAGATCTAGTCCACGAGAGGCGAGGTCGGTAGTAACCAGAATACTGTGCTGTCCACGAGCAAACGCACTCATTACTGCTGCGCGTTGGCTTTGTAGCATATCACCACGAAGCGCAATAGCTTCTAAGTTTTGTTCGTTAAGCAGTGCTGCAATTCTATCGGTATCTTCACGGGTAGCTGTAAATACGATAGCTTGGTTGTAGGTACGATTGGCTAGTTCAAACTGTAAAATTTGATCTTTGTTATCAACATTGTCTGCAAAGAAGCACTTCTGTTCGATATCGCCATGCTCTGCGGTTGAGTCTCCTACAGCTACACGGACAGCGCCTTTGGTTAACTGCGTTGTCATATGCTTTAGCTCAATATTATCGAGCGTGGCAGAAAACAACATAGTTTGACGCTTTCTGTGATCAGCATAGTCGTTAATCATTTTAAGCTGAGCAGAGAAGCCTAAGTCTAACATTCGGTCGGCTTCATCAAAGATAAGCAACTCTAAACCGTTTAAATACACACTTTTATCTAATAGATGGTCGGCTACACGACCAGCGGTACCAACGATAATGTGAGGGTTACGGCGAAGCGCTTTAACTTGGTCGTTATAATTTTCACCACCCACAATAAGTGAACAAGTAAGATTTAGCCCGGTACACATTGATTTAGCTTCAATGAAAACTTGTTTGGCTAGCTCTCGAGTTGGCGCAAGAATAAGTGCGCGTGGGTCTTGACGACTAAGGGCTTTTTGCGACATTAGCCTGTTTATAGCTGGCACTAAAAAGGCGAAGGTTTTACCTGACCCCGTTTTTGATGACGCAATAATATCTTTGCCCTGAATAGCTGGCAGCATAGTGCGTTCTTGAATTTCGGTTAGCGTCGAAATGTTTTTCGTTTCGAGCTTTGAAATAATTTTGTGGTGAACAGGTAAATCAGTAACTAGCAAGAAGGTATAGCCTTTTTAAAATGACATTCGGGCGCATTATCCCTTAATGCACGGTGCATTTAAAGGTTTATTGGAAAGGCTTATGAGTTTGCAGACTGAAGGCAGGTGCTTGTAACAATCGTTACTCAACGAAGAATATAAAGTTAAAGCAAAAATGTGAGTTAACTCAATGGCGCGCGCTTACCACAAGAGCATAAATGCTGAATGATAAGCGCGACATTGCGAAGCACAATTAAATGAAAAGCACAATTAAACGCAGAGTTTAAAACTGCATTTCAGGTACATTTTCAGGAACAACAAGCTTTCCGCCCGTTTTCTCTTTAATTTCGTCTACGCTGACGCCCGGTGCACGTTCTTGAAGCACAAATGCGCCGTCTTCAACACTCAGCACCGCTAAGTCGGTAATAATGCGCGTAATACAGTTAACACCGGTTAACGGTAAGGTGCATTCGCCAAGTAGTTTTGGGTTACCGTGTTTGTCGGTATGGGTCATGGTAACTATTATGTTCTTCGCGCCAGCAACTAAGTCCATAGCACCGCCCATGCCTTTAACGAGTTTGCCCGGTATCATCCAAGACGCAATATTGCCCGATACATCAACCTCAAATGCGCCAAGTACAGTAAAATCAACGTGGCCGCCGCGGATCATGGCAAAGCTCTCAGCGCTACTAAAAATAGATGCGCCTGTGATAGCCGTTACCGTTTCTTTACCAGCGTTTATCATATCAGCGTCAATTTCACTTTCAGTCGGGTAGCGTCCCATCCCCAAAAGGCCGTTTTCTGATTGCAGCATCACGCTGATGTCATCTGGTACATAGTTAGCTGCAAGGGTAGGGATACCAATGCCTAAATTAACGTAATCGCCGTCTTTAAATTCCTGAGCGACGCGCATTGCGATTTGTTCTCTACTAAGCATTACACTGACTCCTTGCTAACTACACGGCGTTCAATACGTTTTTCAAATGAACCTTGAATGACACGGTTTACATAAATCCCGGGAGTGTGGATCTCGCTAGGGTTCAATTCACCAGGCTCTACAATTTCCTCTGCTTCAACCACAGTGATTTTACCTGCAGTAGCGGCCATAGGATTAAAGTTTTGTGCTGTATGGCGATAAATACAGTTTCCGTAAGTATCTGCTTTCCATGCTTTTACAATGGCAAAGTCGCCAGTAATAGCATGTTCAAGAATATAAGGGCGACCGTTGAATTCTTTGACTTCTTTTCCTTCACCAACAGGCGTACCATAACCTGTGGCAGTGTAGAAGGCAGGAATGCCAGCACCACCAGCGCGCATTTTTTCCGCCAGCGTTCCTTGAGGTGTAAGCTCAACTTCCAACTCACCGTTAAGCAGTTGTTTTTCAAACAGGGCATTTTCACCTACATAAGAAGACACCATTTTTGCTATTTGTTTGTCTTCTAGTAAAAGACCCAAGCCAAATCCATCTACACCGCAGTTATTAGAAACTACAGTAAGTCCAGATACGCCCATTTTCTTAATTTGGCCTATCAGTCCTTCGGGTATACCACACAACCCGAAACCGCCCGCAATGACTGTCATACCATTTTCAAGGCCAGCCATTGCTTCTTCGTATGAGGATACAACTTTGTTAAATCCCGCCATTCTCTATCTCCAATGCATTTGTTAAAAATAAGTATCGACATTGTTGCTTCATTTGTAAAATCGAATTAATCTTGCGATTAATAAAAACCATTTATTAATCGCTGAGATCACTTGAAAAGTTTATGGATGTTTCATACCGTCAAATAAAAGCGTTTGTAGAAGTGGCCAAGTCATCAACCTTTGCTGAAGCCGCGGTAAATCTACATTTAACACAGCCAGCTTTGTCATCGGCAATTAAAAAAATGGAAGAGCAGTTAGGCGGTAAGCTATTCCAACGCAATACACGCAATGTAAGCCTAACACCAGAAGGAGAGGTGTTGTTTCCAAATGCTTTGAGGCTACTGCACGACTGGGACAATACTTTTTCTGATATTCAAAATTTGTTTGCTATGGCGAAAGGGCAGCTTACCATTTGCGCTATGCCGTCATTTGCCGAGTCTCATTTACCGAATATCTTGTCAGTATTTCATCAACGAATTCCAAACGTAAACTTACGAATTGTCGATGTAGTAATGGAACAGGTAATTCATGAAGTTACTACAGGCCGCAGCGAGATTGGGTTCTCGTTTGAGCCAGAGCGCAAAGATGGTTTAGTGTTTAAAAGCCTTTTTGCTGATGAGTTTGTTGTTGTGACCAACAAAGCACAATCAGCCCATTTAGGGGACAAGTTGCATTGGCAGGACTGCCTAAAACTTCCATTGGTAATGATGAATAGGGGATCTGCGGTACGCCACTGGACTCAATCTAAGCTAGCACAATATGGTGAGCTGAATATAATCGCGGAAACGGGGCAGCTATCTACACTAGGAAAACTTATTCTAAATGGTTTAGGTATATCTATTATGCCGGCGATTTGTAAAGCGCAAATGGAGGGATTGGGGCTAGTAACAAAAGAAATTAGTGACATGCCTCTGGTGAAAAATATTGGAATAATTCGAAATGCGCGAAAAGGGTTATCGCTGCCGGCTCAATCTATGTGGGACATGGCCGTAGCGCATTATGAGTGAAATAATGCGCTTTATAGTTTCTAAGAAAAGGTTCGACCTACCACTTCTTCTTAGGTGCGAACAACTCGTCTAACTCGTCTCTTTCTTCTTCTTGCTTCTTGGCGCGATCTTTTTCGTTCACGCTCTTAAGGTTACTTTGGATTTCGTGTAACCACTCGTTAAGTGTAGCAAGTTTAGACATTGAGTATTCGTCTTGGGGATTTTGATTTTCTAGTGCGTTTTTCGCCTTTTCAAAATACTGTCTGGCTGACCCAAGCATATTGGTTTGAAGTGCAGCGCGGCCGCGCTTAATCAATGTTTCTACATTTACTTTTACCTGCAAGCGTTCAAGCTGCTTATCTTCATCCATGAATACTTTAGAATCAATTTGCCCTTTGCTATGTTCTGAACGAAGAATAATGCGCAGTTTCTTAACGGCCTGGATGTATTGAATGATCATTTTGTCGTTGTCGGGTAACGCGAAATCGTTAGTGATACCGCTATTGTCCGAAAGAGCAGCGGCGGTTGCTTGCTCACTGCTTGAGATACGCTGTTTTAGTTCAGATGTACTCGATAAATCGTTCATTGCTTTCAAGGCATTTAGAATACGATTGTGAAGTATGCCCATAATGCGCGAAGAAACAGGCATGTTTACACAGGCGGCAATAACGTTCTCAGTTTCGTCGACAATAGTACGCTGTTTGGCAAGTTCAGTTCTGCGCTCAGCCTCTTGCTTTTGACGATGTTGTTGCATTGCATTGATAAAGATAGCTGCGATTAGCAAAACAACAATTAATATAATAATAATCACGTACATGCGTGTGTTTCCGTCTGTTTTTTATTTTTTATAACGTTAACGTATTACTACGTACGAGCGTTACTTTTTGTATTACTTAATGTTATCGGTCAATCTTACGGTATTTTTACTTCAAATACACTTCCACCGAGACTCCCGCCGTTGGAAAGGGCAATTGAGCCCACTTTATCTCCTTGAGAATGTGCGTTTGCAATTAACTTCGCAAAAAATAACCCCAACCCCGTTCTTCCTTGGCTTAACTCAAAATCACAGAGCTCTTCGTGGCTTTTGGTTAACATCGCTTCGGGATAGCCACGACCATCATCCTCTATTTTAATGGTCATGAAGTCGTTCTCGTCTGCCTTGGCACTTACTATTATTTTGGATGTTCCATATCGCATTGCGTTAATGATTACATCGTTTAATAACAAATAAATTAACTCACTGTCTAAGTACCAGCTAAGGTCATCTTCGATAGCGATGCTTATATCAATATTTTTCTGAGATACATATAACGCATTAGAGCCAACAACATCTTCAACCAAATCTTTGATGAAACTTTCGTCAACGGTAATGGGTAAACTTTCTAATTCAGCCCTGTACAAAGAGAGTACTTGAACAAGATTGGTGTTGAGCCTAGATGCTTCATAATGAACACTCGCAACCTGCTCTCTAGCTTTCTCGTCGTGAGGAGAAAGGGCGTCGCTGAGTGTTTCAATAGATTGAATAAGGAGAAAAAGTGAATTTTTCATATCGTGCACAGCAGCTGCCAACACCGATGAAAAATCAATTGTGGATGTAACTTGTTTACTGCTACTCATTATCTATCTAACACCGTGCTTTTTAATCACCTACCCATAATGTAGAAGAAATCGGACAAAGGCGAATAAATCCCACTCGAAAATGCAAAAATTCAATTATTTTCAACTTTATAATGCCAATTTCGTAATAGCAACTAGTAAAAAAAGGTGGTTTTGGTTATAACGGGGGGAGTACAGTGTCAGTCTATCGCATTAAACGGTGTAAAATATGAAGCTACAGCAACTACGGTATATCGTAGAAGTCCTCAATAACAATTTGAACGTGTCAGCAACAGCAGAAAGTTTATATACCTCACAGCCGGGTATCAGCAAACAAGTTCGCATGTTGGAAGATGAACTAGGTGTTCAGATTTTTGGCCGTAGCGGTAAGCATTTAACACACGTAACAGACGCGGGTAATGATGTAATCAATATAGCTCGTGAAATATTAGCCAAAGTAGAGAGTATTAAAGCGGTAGCAAGGGAGCACACGCTTCCAGATCAAGGTAAACTTAATATTGCGACCACGCATACGCAAGCCCGTTATGCATTACCTGATGTTATTCAGGGGTTCATGAGCAAGTATCCAAAAGTGTCATTACACATGCATCAGGGCACGCCGTCTCAAATTAGCGACCTGGCTGCCAAAGGCGAAGCCGATTTTGCTATCGCTACCGAGGCTCTCCACTTGTACAACGATTTAGTCATGCTTCCTTGTTATCACTGGAATCGCAGTGTAATAGTAAACAAAGACCATCCGTTGTCGAAAAAGGGCACTATCGATATTTCAGACATTGCCAAATATCCGTTGGTTACTTATGTTTTCGGTTTCACCGGGCGCTCTGAATTAGACCAAGCGTTTGAAAGAGCAGGGCTAACACCTAAAATAGTCTTTACCGCAACAGATGCCGACGTTATTAAAACCTATGTCCGCTTAGGTGTCGGTATTGGTGTTATTGCGTCGATGGCGGTAAGCGAAGAGTTAGATGATGATCTTGTTAAGATAGATGCAAGTCACCTGTTCGATTACAGCACGACGAAAATTGGATTTAGAAAGGGGTCGTTCCTAAGAAGTTATATGTACGATTTCATTGAGCGTTTTGCGCCTCATCTGACCAAGGACAAGGTTGAGAAAGCTATGATGCTGAAAAATAACGAAGAAGTGGAAAAAATGTTTAAAGGCGTGACGCTTCCAGTAAAGTAAACGCAGCGCTTGTTGAAAACGTTCATTAAAAAAGGGGCTAATTGCCCCTTTTTTGCGTTTCACATATTGTCTAGTTAGAGCGAGGCGCTAACATTCGATAATATTTACCGCGAGTCCACCTCTCGCCGTTTCTTTATACTTAGTCTTCATATCGTTGCCGGTATCGCGCATAGTTTTAATGACCTTATCTAGTGATACTTTTTGCTCACCGGTTCCGCGCAGTGCAAGACGAGAAGCATTAATGGCTTTGATTGCACCCATGGCATTTCGCTCAATGCATGGAACCTGAACCAAGCCACCAACAGGGTCACAAGTAAGGCCGAGGTTGTGCTCCATACCGATTTCCGCAGCGTTCTCTACCGAGGCAGCTGTGCCCCCCATAATTTCAGCTAACGCGCCTGCAGCCATCGAACAAGCGACGCCTACTTCTCCTTGGCAACCTACTTCAGCACCTGAGATTGACGCATTCTCTTTATAGAGAATACCAATAGCGCCTGCGGTAAGCAGGAATCGGCTTGCTACTTCTTCATCAACAGGTCGAATAAACTTATCTACGTACTGTAGAACCGCCGGAATGATACCCGCTGCACCATTTGTAGGTGCAGTTACAACACGGCCGCCAGCTGCATTTTCTTCGTTTACAGCTAAAGCAAACAAGTTAACCCAATCCATAGTCTGCATAGGGTCGTTTGTGTGTTCAGTTTGAAGTCGACGGTATAGTCCAGGTGCGCGGCGAACTACTTTAAGCCCGCCAGGTAAAATACCTTCGCTTTCGATACCTCGCTGAATACAGGCTTTCATCACTAACCAAATGTTGTGTAGCTGTTGCTTCACTTCGTGCTTGGGCCTGAAAGTTGATTCGTTACGTAGCATCAGTGAACTAATGCTTAAGCCGTTAGTTTTACACAGAGCAAGAAGGTCACCGGCCGTTTTAAAAGGGAAGGGTACTGATGCTTGCAGGCTGGCCGCATGCGCTTTGGTCGCATCGAAGTCTTCGTCTTTTATGATAAAACCACCGCCAATACTGTAATAAGTTTGCTGTTTTACAAGCTCATCTTTCGCGTACGCATAAAACGTTAAGGCATTAGCGTGTTTGGGGAGCGTTTTACGGCGGTGAAAAACAATGGCGTTTTTGTTAGGAAAGCGCACTAATTTCTGGCCATTAAGGCAAAGCTTTTCCGTGTTGCGTATTTCTTCAAGTTTAGTCTCGATGCTGTCCACATCGACAACGTCTGGAAGTTCTCCTAGTAAACCGAGGATAACAGCTTTTCCTGTTCCGTGGCCGATACCGGTTTGGCCTAATGACCCAAACAGTTCAACTTTCACGCTATCCACTGAATCAAAAAGCGCAGCTTCCTGAGCGAGTTCGGTGACAAATTCGGCGCCTGCTTTCATTGGTCCTACGGTGTGCGAACTCGATGGGCCAATGCCCACGCTGAACATATCAAATACACTGATCATAAACTTTCAAAATTAAAACAAAGTAATAGTAAGATCATGCATCCACCAGGGAAAAACCACAATACAGAAAAGCTAATAAAGGGATTAGTTTTGCTAATACGCTGTAAAGTTTAATTTATAGTACACGCAAGAGCGGTTAAGCAAATACAAAGGCTATGGATGAATATGATGAGATAAATTGCGTAACATTGCCGCCGTTGCGCCCCATATCATGCGGTTTTTCCATGGGATAAAGTAAATTGGAAATGCCTTTTTATCGCGATGCGTCGTGTGAACTAAATGATTTCTTCTGTCTAAAACATGTGCGAGAGGCACTTCAAAAGCGCTTTCTACCTCATTTTTGTCAATTATCGGTGTAAAGTCAGGATTTACAAAGCCAACAACTGGCGCAATTTCATATCCGCTGATTGTTCGGTACCTAGGCAACATTCCTACTACGTCTACGTGAGTAGCGGGTAAACCAACTTCTTCTTCTGCTTCTCTAAGTGCTGCGTCAAAAAAAGAGTTATCAGCTTCGTCGACCGCTCCGCCTGGAAAACTGATTTGACCTGGATGATGCTTGAGGTGGTGCGCTCGTTCGGTAAGCAGTAGTTGAAGCGAATTGCCATAATCTATCAGGGGGATAAGTACAGCCGCAGGGCGTCCTGTTTTTCGCAACGGAAAATCTGGCTCGGTGTGAGGCTGCCTTAAGTGGTGAAACTGTGATAGAAATTCGTTCTTTGTCATAGATATTTGCTTACAACCTATATGCTTACCTTTGTGCTAGCACATTACATACAAATACTGTGCTATTGGTTAATTGATTCAAGTACTGGCAGTATTCTAGACACTTTATCTAGGGTTTCTTGATATTCTTCGCTAGAAACAGAATCTAGCACAATACCACCACCGGCCCAGCAATGTAATCGACGGTTCTCTGCCAATACGGTTCTAATACAAATACTTGAATCCATGTCTTCACGAAAACCCATATAGAACACGCTGCCACAGTAGATATTCCGGCGGTGAGGCTCTAGCTCATCGATAACTTCCATCGCGCGGATTTTCGGTGCTCCAGTTATTGACCCCCCAGGAAATGCTGATGCCAGAAGTGATAAAGGCGAAGAAGACTCATTCAATTCACCAGTTACCGTACTTACTAAATGGTGCACAGCCTGATAACTTTCAAGAGCAAAGAGTGCGGGTACGTTCACCGAGTGAGGTTTGCAGTGCTTTGAAATATCGTTGCGCAGCAGATCTACAATCATAAGATTTTCTGCACGGTCTTTTTCTGCTGAGAGCAAGCTGTGAGCACTGGCGGCATCTTCTTCTTTGTCTTCAAATCGCGGGCGTGTACCCTTTATCGGTTTTGTTTCTACAACCCCATCTTTAACGCGTAGAAAGCGCTCTGGTGAAATGGAAGCAATACAGCCTTGGGGCAGGTTATAGAAAGCTGAAAATGGCGCTTGATTTTGATTGCGTAGCTCACAATATGCTTGCCACATATTCCCTTCAAACGCTGCGCTAAAACGTTGCGCCATATTTACTTGGTAGCAATCACCGGCACGCAAATAGGCGTGTATTTTATCCAAACAAGCTTCATATTCCGTTTTAGACAAATTTGATTCGAACCGCGACGTTAACTTGAAATTTGGCTCAGGTGTTTCGTCGTTGAACGAAGAAAAAACCTGAGTCAGTGGTTGACTGTCAACGGAGCAATAATAGATGTAACCTGTTTTTGTATCTTCAATAAGTGAATGAAGATAAAGGCCAACCGCAAAATCAGGGGTTTCGTAGTCATCTTTGGCGATGCTTGGCATCTTTTCATAAAAGCGCCCAGTGTCATAGCCTGCCATACCAGCCACACCGATAATAAAAGGGAGGTGCGCTGTATTTACACTGGCATGTATCTCCACATTTGAAACGCGCGCATGTAAGTGTGCTTGCACCGCTTCAAAGGGAGCCAGTGTCAATTGCTGGTGCTTTGAAGTGTTTAGATCGATGAGTTGAACCTTATCACCTTTTGCTTCGATAACTGCGGAAGGCGAAAATGCCATAATATTGAAACGACCTTCACTTTTCGACGAACCGGAAGTATCCAGTAAAAGGGAATATGGGTGTGTACAGACTCGCTTAAAAAGTGCATTGAAAACGGCTGTGTTCTCGTCACAATTTAGCGCTAATTTATCGGCTAATTCCTCTGCAGTGAAACGGGAAACATGAACGTGAATAGTATCTGCGTGTGACATAGGTGTTTTCTGTACTTCTTTTTATCGTGGGCGTTTGGTGCTTGAATTAAGCACAAACTTCCTTCTATTTTTAACTGGCGTTAACAAATAAGGGCTAATAACCGATCACATTAGGCTGCTTTTTCAGATATCCCTTCAGCATAGTTTTTAAAAATGACTGGAATTAGCCACAAGCACATGGTTTTACATGGTGCGTTGTCTTTAGATGCGCTAGTATACGCTTTTTTAGCTAGCTAAGACCACGAAAGCCAAATAAAAAGAGGATGTCATGACCGTTATCCGTCAACAAGACTTCATTGACAGCATTGAAGATGCCCTGCAATTTATTTCTTATTATCACCCGCTCGATTACGTTAAAGCCGTAGAAGAAGCCTATAAAAAGGAAAAGAGCCAAGCCGCGAAAGACGCGATGGCACAAATTCTTATCAACTCACGCATGTCTGCAGAGGGTAAACGCCCTTTGTGTCAAGACACGGGGATCGTAACCTGTTTTGTTAAAGTTGGTATGGGTGTGACATGGGATAAAACTGACATGACCGTTCAAGAAATGGTTGATGAAGGTACACGTCGTGCATACCTTAATCCAGACAATCCACTTCGCGCCTCTATCGTTGCTGACCCTGCGGGTGCGCGCAAAAACACCAAAGACAATACGCCATCTGTTGTGCATATCGACATGGTAGCGGGTGAAAAGATCGAAGTGATGATCGCGGCTAAAGGCGGCGGTTCTGAAAACAAGTCTAAAATGGTAATGCTTAACCCAAGCGATGATATTGCTGACTGGGTAGTAAAAACTTTGCCGACGATGGGGGCAGGCTGGTGCCCTCCAGGAATGCTGGGAATAGGTATTGGCGGTACGGCTGAAAAAGCAGCGGTACTTGCAAAAGAAAGCCTTATGGACCCAGTAGACATCCAAGAGCTTATAGAGCGCGGCCCGCAAACTACCGACGAAAAACTTCGCTTAGAAATTTTTGACCGCGTAAATAAGTTGGGTATCGGTGCGCAAGGCCTAGGTGGTTTAACGACTGTTGTTGACGTAAAGATTAAGTCGCTACCTACTCACGCTGCGTCAAAACCTGTAGCAATGATCCCAAACTGTGCGGCGACTCGTCACGCACATTTTTATCTAGATGGTTCGGGTCCAGCGGAGCTCACGCCACCTAAATTAGAAGATTGGCCAGAAGTAACTTGGGAAGTGAGCGAAAACACTCGCCGCGTTAACCTTGATGAAGTAACAAAAGAAGATATCCAAGAGTGGAAAGTAGGCGAAACGGTACTGCTGTCAGGTAAGATGCTTACCGGTCGTGATGCTGCTCACAAGCGCATTCAAACCATGATGGAAAATGGTGAAGGTTTACCAGAGGGCGTTGACCTAACTAACCGCTTTATCTATTACGTTGGTCCTGTTGACGCTGTAGGTGACGAAGTGGTTGGTCCGGCTGGCCCGACAACGGCTACCCGTATGGATAAGTTCACTGACATGATGCTAGAGAAAACAGGCCTTATTGGCATGATTGGAAAAGCAGAGCGTGGTCCAGCAACCGTTGATTCAATTGCTAAACACAAAGCGGTTTATCTAATGGCAGTTGGAGGTGCAGCGTACCTTGTATCTAAAGCCATTAAGAAATCTCGTGTCGTAGCATTCGAGGACTTAGGTATGGAAGCAATTTACGAGTTCGACGTAGAAGACATGCCAGTAACCGTTGCAGTAGACAGCACGGGTGCCAATGCTCACAAAAATGGTCCGGCCATTTGGAAAGCAAAAATTGAAGAGCTTGATGCCTCGCTATCTAAATAGATAGAAAGGCAAAACTTAAGATGAGCCGTTCTGCTTAAGAAAGCTAATTAGGTTTTTCATCACAGTATAAAAAACGGGTGCAATAGCACCCGTTTTCATTTGTGTAGTTTCATTTTTTCAAAGGTTTACGTGCTAGACGTTTTGCCCCAATTTCATTTTAAATTTATACCAGTTGGTATATTTATCTGATTTTGTTTATAGTGCTGTACAAAATAACAGTATGAACGTGCACTATGTTAATTAACCTTATTTCTAGCGAACCCATTTCCTTTCTTATAGCCTTCGTAAGTGTGTGTGCTTTTTCACTTTATTCATTTATTCGAGGCCAGGCGAATGCCACCAAGATAGCGCAGCTTTCGCAAATCAATGAGCAGCTACAAAATGATTTGAATAGCGAGCGTATTGCTATTGCCAAGCTTCAAGCACAAAACGAAGCGCACCAAGCAAGAATTCAGGCGCTTCATGCTGCGCATGAAGATAAGCTTGCGTCTATGAATGCATCTGAACAACGTCTGCATACGCAATTCGAAAATCTAGCAAATCGCATATTCGAAGAAAAGCAACAGCGTTACACGCAACAAACAAAACACAATATAGAAGCTGTTTTGGCGCCATTCAAAAACGAGTTAGATGGTTTTAAACGTCAAATCTCAGAACAACACATACGTGAGGGGCAGGAGCGAGCCTCACTTAAAACAGAGATTCTAAGTTTAAAGGCTCTCAACCAGAAAATTACGGAAGAAGCTGCAGCGCTGACCAATGCACTAAAAGGTGACAATAAAAAGCAAGGAAACTGGGGCGAAGTAGTGCTTGAGCGGATACTCAAAGAATCTGGTTTACGCGAGGGTCATGAATTTGAAACACAAATGTCAGCAACATCAGAGCACGGCAAGCGATTTCAACCAGATGTCGTGGTGCATTTGCCAAATGATAAAGATGTGATCATAGATTCAAAAGTAAGTTTGGCGGCCTATGAAAGGTATTACAACTGTGATGATGAAGCTGAGAAAGCGCAATTTTTAAGTCAACATGTGGCTTCTATAAAAGGGCATATCAAAGGCTTAGGCGCGAAGGACTACCAAACGCTTAAAGGCATAAAGACACTGGATTATGTGTTACTTTTCATTCCCATTGAGCCTGCATTTCTGATTGCTGTCGAAGAAGAACCAGATTTAGTCACAATGGCACTTAATCACAATATCATGTTGGTTAGCCCAACTAATTTACTGGTTGCACTGCGTACTATTAATAACATTTGGCAGTATGAGTACCAAAATCAAAACGCACAGCTTATTGCGGAACAAGCAGCAAAGCTTTATGACAAGTTCGTTGGGTTTGTGACGGATATGGAAAAAGTAGGTAAGTCGATGGATACCGCTCACGCAAACTACGAACAAGCAATGAATAAGTTAACCAGTGGAAGAGGGAACTTGGTAAGGCAAATAGAAAAGTTTAGAGAACTTGGTGTACAACCCAGTAAGCGAATGTCTCAGCACTTACAGCAACTTTCTCAAGACGATTAAAAAAGGCCGCAATTGCGGCCTTTTTTCTCTTATCAAAAAACGTTATGAACGTTTCATGCGTCTACGTAGGTAAACTGCTGGAGCAAGAAGCAATGCAATCCAGCCCATTGAACCACCAGACTTATCGTTAACGCGAATAGTCACGCTTTCTGTAGTAGTTTCAATACCATCTGAAGCCGTTACTTGAACCGTTACACGGTTAGACTGTTCGTTACTAGGCGCTGTATCAGTGAACGAAGTGCGCTCTACACCGTTAATGGTGATAGTCACATCGTCTCCGTCTGCGTCAGTTGCAGAAGCAGTTACAGTGTAAGACTGACCTTCATCAACGCTAGTTGGAGCAGATATTGAAATAACTGGAGCATCTTGCACACCTGCAACCGCTACAGTTACTGTGCCTTCACCAACAATTTCACCTTCAACTGGCTCTTCGTTTTCATCAATTGTACCTTCAACACGAACGGTGTATGTAAATGAATCTTCACCGAAGAAGTCAGTATTTGGTGCATACGTTACTGTTCCATCATCATTTACAGTTACTGTGCCATTTGCTGGCTCACCAGAAATTACAACTGTTGATGGATCAAGAGGCGCTTTATCAATAGTGATAGGCGTAAACGTACGGAACTCACCAGACAGAGAGTCCATGGTGAATTTATTGATGATTGTGCTGTCCATTTCGTTAGCAAGAATGTTAGCCGTTACCGACGCATCTTCGTTAACTGACAACATGTCGTCCATATACTCACTAGATGGAACAACAGTACCTGCGTAGCTGATAGTAACTTCGTCACCCGCATTAGCAGTTAGTACAAATTCGTCACCTTCAACTGGAAGGGTACCTTGAAGGCCCGCAGATGTTAGTGCAGCGTACGTTGTACCAACGCTACCTGAAATGTTTTCAGCACCAACTACCGTTGCGTAAACAGGTGAGTCCATTGGACCATATACAAAGTTTACGTTGCCTGTTTCGTACTCAAACCACAACTGGAAGTTAAAGCTTGTGCCATCTTCATTCCAAATTTGAGCGTTTTCCCACTCAACAACAAAGTGACCTGTTGTAAGGCTTACTGCGTAGATATTACCAGCGCCTGCACCGCCACCCGCAAGGTCAAAATCAGTCCAATAAGGTGCGACAATATTGTTTGGCTCACTTAGGCTTGGCAATACTTCTGCAAACGGTGTAGTAATGTTGCCAGAGCTTGTACCTAAAGATACAAAACCATTAGATGAAATCTGCATGGTTGTGTATTCGCTACCTAAGTAAGTGATAGTGCGAGGTAGGCTTACTTCAATTGAAGCGTCATCACACGAACCAGAGCACTCTAGCGGCGCAACACCAATAGATGCCATTGGTACGTAACGGTCAAGACCAAAACCTTCAAGTATGTCACCAATAGTAGTATCTGCGTTCATCGAGAAAGAAGCAGTGTTAAGTGCGCCTTCCCAATATACGGTACCTGAGTCAGCGTCATAGCTTACTGGCTCTTGGTTTCCGTTTTTAACAGCAGAAATTGTAGAAGGGTTAATCGCATATTTGTGGTCAATTTCACCCGTGATGCTGATCATACCAGTTACGTCAGTGTTAGTAGCAAACGCTTCGGTTACTACCAATTCACCTTCAGCTGCTACTTGCGTGCTTACATCGCTATCAAACAATGATGGTTCATCACTGCTAATAGGATAGATAGCTACTGGGATGAAGTAATCGGTTGTTGTGTCGTCAGTGTCTGCCCAATTAATACCACCGAAAGACCATGACCCTGTAGACGCTGTTGTTACATCTACTGCTACCATAATTTCAGCTGAAGCACCTGCTGCAAGGGTTGCCATTTGAGGTGTAACGGTTGCAGAAATAGCTGAGTCATTAAACATTGCTGTAGCATCGACTGTAACTTCTTCATCGCTGGTGTTTGTTACAGTGATAGACATTTCGCAGTTCAGGTAGCAGTTACCGTCTACTAAGCTTAAATCGCTATAAGTTAGCTCTACCGTTGTTGCACGAGGAAGATCTAAACGACCTGCACCCATGTCAAAGTTGTCTGCTGCGGTAGACGCATCTTCTTTCAAAATATCGCGAATTGAAGAAGTAACAAGCGCACTCTTTATCTGCTGTGCAGTCCAATCAGGATGCATTTGCTTAAGAAGTGCAGCTGCACCAGCTACGTGTGGCGATGCCATTGAAGTACCGTTCTTGAACGAGAAGTTCTGGTCTTCGTGTCCTGGTGCATCCGGTGATTCGCCAGAGAAGATGCGAGTACCAGGAGCAGCAATATTAGGCTTAAGGAACGTCGGGTCGCCGTTAGGACCGCGAGAGCTGCTTTCATTCATGATGTCAGCAAGGCTGTCTGAAACAACGCGAACAATATCGCTACCGATAGTTACATTTAGCGACTCTTCAGTAGTTTCAGCTAGGTTAGCAAGCGCTAAACCTGGTGTAGCAGGAAGCATAAGTGATGGAATTGTTTGAGCTTCACTTAAGCCGCCCATTAATATTGGCGCTTCACCGCGTCCATCAACGTTATGAATAAGAACAGCAGTTGCTCCCGCTGCCTCTGCGTTCTCAATTTTAGTCACGAAACCACACGTACCACGGCTGATAAGCGCAATTGCACCATCGAACGCGCCCGCAGCAAATGCATCACAACCTTCAACGTTTGCCGCATCTACTTCGCCTGCATAAACAACAGGTGCAGTAATTGGGCTATCAAATACAATGGCAGGGTTGCCGACTGAGTAAAGTGCCGGAATAGAACCTAAAGTGGTATCGCCTTCAACGGTCACCTCGTTTGCGAACAAACGACCTGTTGTTGTATTTGCGACCGTTATTACGTCTTCTGAACAACCAGGACAGCCAATAGTGCCAGCACCCGGACCATCGTTACCCGCTGCAAAAACGGTAACAACGCCCGCATCGTGCATGGCTTCAAGTACGTCTTCATATACTGAGCCGTTAGGGTTTCCACCTGCACCGCCACCCCACGAGTTATTTACAATGTCAGCACCATCTGTAAGCGCAGCTTCAAGCATAGAAAGCAGCATTGAAGAAGCACCGCTAGAAGAAGCAGGGTTAGCTGGTGTGGCATACAAACCTTTGTAAACCATTAGATAAGCAGCTGGCGCAACACCAGAGATTTCAGCTTCTGCGCCATCGCGCTCTGCCATTACCCCGTAATTACCTACTGCTGTACCTGCTACGTGCGTACCGTGTCCATTGAATCCTAGCGGGCTCTCGTATTCTTCTTCAACAACAGAGAAGCCTTCTACGATGTCTGCTGCGCGAGCAACAATCAGTTTATTGTTACAAAAATCAGGAACTTCTGAACAGTAGTCGTCAGTAGGAAGTGTCGCAGCATCAGGTGCTGTAAAATTTTCACCACTGAATAAAGGGTTTTCTGGACGAATACCACTATCGATGATCGCTACTTTCACGCCTGCACCGGCGCTTTCCTTGCCGCCGAACTGTTCCCACGTTTGAACTGCACCGATCAGATCCAAACTAGCGTCCATTTGGGCATGGTGTACTAAGTCTGGGTATACCGCTTTTACCGTTGAAAGGCTGGAAAGCTTATCAAGTGCACTCTTTGAAACGATACCCGCAAAACCATTAAATGCTGCTGTGTAAGACATGTCAGCTTTGAATGACTTATCGAATGACTTGATAGACTGGATAACCGATTGCTGTTGAGCTTCAAGGAAAGATTGATATTCCTTCGCTGCATTTGACTTGAAATTTACCTTTTGACCTTTGTGGGCAGCCATGCTGCTTACACTTGGATTTACTGCGCTGAATTGCGCCATAGGCACGTCAGTAAGTTGTACGATAACACGTACGCTATCACTATCCGCTTGGATTGCATTTGCATGAATATTCTTTTTGTCGAAGGATGCTTCGATGGCGTTACGTTGTTCAACGCTGTGGCCAGATAATTGATTTGATATTGCTAGTGCACCAAAGGCTGAGCCTGTTAATGCGGTAGCAATAACCGTACTAAGGATTGTTTTTTTCATAATTATTCTCGTGTGAATAGTTCCCTGGAGCCCAACGATTTTTTTGTTTGCTTAAAAGGTCATTCGCCTTTTTTAAAACGCAACTTATCGCTGTGACTATCTATTACTAGCACACTTTTTTTCTTTTTGTAACGAGTGTTTCTGCAATACACAATTTACACATTTTGTTACATTTAACGACGATTAGTCGTTGCATAGATAACTTCCTTTTTTCATTGAAGTTCTAAGCAGTAGATTATTGGATATATAAGCGTTTGAAACGTTAGAAACTCTATTACTGGATGTGAATGAGAAATGATTGTCCTACTCGGTTTTCATATTTTTTACATGGGGTTTACGTTTTTAGGACGAATATCCTTTTCATTTAGACTAATTGAGTATGTCTATTTCACCCATTTGAAAAAATGCCAATGAATAAGTAGGACGCTCCTGCATTTTCTCAACTAGCATATTGTTATCACTATAAGTCGCTATTAACCCTCATATTTAAGGGGAACAAACGTGAAAGACAGAAATCATTTGGCCGAAGTAAAAACAACAAATAAGGTCGAAATTATTACTAAAGGGGTTGTTGATATCCCAATGCTGCAAATCCTTTCTGCCGAAGGTGAACTCATTGAAAAAGCAGTTGAACCTGACCTCAGCAAAGAAGAAGCATTAAAAATATTTAATACCATGCATTACATTCGAGTATTGGATGAACGTATGGTGGGTGCACAGCGCCAAGGTCGTATTAGTTTTTACTTGGCAAGCACGGGTGAAGAAGCGGCGTCAGTTGCAAGTGCAGCAGCACTCTCAGACGACGACATGATCATGTCTCAGTACCGTGAGCAAGGCGCATTAGCCTACCGCGGATACACCACAGAACAATTCATGAACCAAATGTTTAGCAATAAAGACGATCCTAACAAAGGACGTCAAATGCCTATCCATTATGGTGACAAGCCACTTAACTTCATGACGATATCTTCACCACTAGGCACACAGATCCCTCAAGCATCTGGTTACGCCTATGGTCAAAAAATGTCGGGTAAAGATGTGGTTACTATCTGTTACTTCGGGGAAGGTGCAGCGTCTGAAGGAGACTTCCACGCAGGGTTAAATATGGCCGCTGTTTTAAACTGCCCAGTTATCTTCTTTTGCCGAAATAATGGCTACGCCATTTCAACACCAGCAGAAGAGCAATTCGCGGGTGACGGCATTGCTTCGCGTGGCTTAGGTTACGGTATTAAAACTATCCGTGTTGATGGTAACGATGTGTTAGCCATTTATGCAGCTACTAAAGAAGCCCGTCGTATCGCCATTGAAGAAAAGTGTCCTGTACTTATTGAAGCCATGACTTATCGCTTAGCGGCGCACTCCACGTCAGACGACCCAACAGGCTATCGCTCTCGTGAAGAAGAAGATAAGTGGCGTGCAAAAGACCCTATCGCTCGTATGGCGAAATGGTTAGAAAGCAAAGGCTGGTTTGACGAGGCTGAGAACCAAAAGCGCGTCGATAAAGCAAGACAAGACGTTTTAGCAGCAATGAAGAGTTGTGAAAAGACTGACGTATGTGCCATTGAAGACATTGTCGAAGATGTATACGACACAGCACCTTGGCACTTAAAAGAACAACTCAGTGAATTGAAAGCGCATATTAAGAAGTACCCTAAGATGTACCCTAAAACAGCAGGGAGAGTAAAATAATGGCTAAGATGAATCTACTTCAAGCAATTAATAATGCACTCATCACAGCCATGACCGAAGATGAGAAAGTAATGGTCTTTGGTGAAGACGTGGGCCATTTTGGTGGCGTGTTCCGTGCAACCAGTCACCTTCAAGAAAAATTTGGTAAGGCGCGTTGCTTTAACACGCCGCTTACTGAACAAGGCATTATTGGCTTCGCGAACGGCTTGGCCTCACAAGGCTCTGTACCTATTGCTGAAATTCAATTTGGTGATTACATTTTCCCTGCATTCGATCAAATTGTGAATGAGACGGCTAAATGGCGCTACCGTTCAGGCGGTCAGTTCGATGTGGGTACGCTAACAATTCGTACACCTTATGGTGGCGGTATCGCAGGCGGCCACTACCACAGTCAATCACCAGAGGCATTCTTCGCTCACTGCCCAGGGTTAAAGATTGTTATCCCTCGTGACCCTTATCAGGCAAAAGGTTTGTTGCTTGCGTCAATTCGCGATAAAAACCCTGTATTGTTTATGGAGCCTAAACGCCTTTACCGCGCTTCGGTATCGGAAGTGCCTGAAGAAGATTACGAACTGCCATTAGGTAAGGCAGATATTGTTCAAGAAGGTACCGATATCACGTTACTAGGGTGGGGCGCGCAAATAGAAATTCTGCAAAAAGCCGCAGAAATGGCTCTTGAAGATGGTGTGTCGTGTGAAATTATCGATTTACGCAGCATATTACCGTGGGACGTTGAAACGGTTATGCAATCTGTAATGAAAACAGGTCGCTTATTGATAAACCACGAAGCACCGCTAACGGGTGGCTTTGCGAGTGAAATCGCAGCGAGCATTCAGGAACGTTGTTTCTTATATCTTGAAGCGCCTATTGCGAGAGTGTGTGGTTTAGACACGCCGTATCCTTTGGCGCACGAAAAAGAATATATGCCAGATGAAACGAAGACGTACGAAGCCATAAAACGTACGCTTCACTACTAAGCCGGGGGACGATCAAATGACAATTGAATTTATCTTACCGGACATTGGTGAAGGTATAGTTGAATGCGAACTTCTGGAATGGTTAGTTTCTGAAGGTGAGCATATAGAAGAAGATCAACCTGTCGCGGAAGTAATGACCGACAAGGCTACCGTGCAAATTCCTGCAATGCATGCGGGTGTGGTTAATAAACTGCATTACGCGGTAGGCGATATTGCTAAAGTGCACGCACCATTATTCTCTATGACGCCAGATGATGCCGACGCTAACTCAGATACACATGAAGACGCGCAAGCGGAAGTAAAAGACAATGCGTCTGAAACAGCGACAGCGAATGATAGTGCTTCTTCAGGCGCTTCAAACGGCAAGCACATCGAAGACTTTATTTTGCCAGATATTGGTGAAGGTATTGTCGAGTGCGAAATTGTGAAATGGAACGTGGCTGAAGGCGATGAAATTGAAGAAGATCAAGCCGTTGTAGAAGTGATGACCGACAAGGCAGTGGTAGAGATCCCCGCTAAAAACGCAGGTACCGTGCATCGTCTTTATTACGCGCAAGGCGATATAGCGAAAGTGCATAGTGCATTGTTTGCGCTAGAAGTTGCCGGTGAAGTCACAACTAGTAGCGGTACTAATGACGAATCACCATCGGCAAACAACAGTGCTTCAAGCGTTGCATCTCAAAGTTCGGTGAACAAGCAAACAAACGGTTCAAGTCAACAATCAGCGCAATTTGCTCCTTCAAAATTCAGCGACGGCGAATACGAGCCACCTATCGCTATAGAAGGTAAAGTGTTGGCTAGCCCCGCGGTAAGACGTGTTGCAAGAGAAAAGAATATCGACCTTTCTACTGTGGAAGGCTCGGGTAAAAAGGGGCGGATCCTTAAGTCTGACGTGTTGAATCTACAACATTCGAATGTTGACACGTCGTCTCAAAATACGTCATCTTCTGCGCCAAGCTCATCTACCGCAGAAAAAGGTGATTTGAATAGCACAAGCACTGTGCTTAAAGGCAGCGTTAGAACAGAAAAAGTACGCGGTATTCAGGCAGCTATGGCGAAGCAAATGTCGGCTTCGGTCTATACTATCCCGCACTTCACAGTAAGTGACGAGTTGGTAATGGACAACCTGATGGCGCTACGCAAGCTGCTTAAACCTGAATTTGAAGCGAAGAACGTAAAACTCAGCTTTATGCCGTTTTTCGTTAAAGCAATGTCGTTGGCACTTAATGAGTTCCCTGTCATTAACAGTCAGCTTAACGAAGACGCCACTGAGATAAGCTACTTCACAGATCACAATATTGGTTTTGCAATAGACTCTAAAATTGGTTTGCTTGTACCGAATATTAAACGCGTACAAGACCTCTCGCTTTTAGATATTGCTGTTCAAATGCAGGATATTATCGAACAAGCCAGAGCGGGCCGCGTGGCTGGCGAGCACCTTAAAGGCGGTACGATTAGTATCTCTAATATCGGTGCAATAGGCGGTATTACCGCAACGCCAGTAATTAATAAGCCAGAAGCTGCTATTGTTGCTCTCGGTAAAACGCAGAAACTTCCGCGTTTTGATGATGAAGGGAATGTTAGCGCGCAAAATATCATGGCGGTTAATTGGTCTGGCGACCACCGTATTATTGATGGTGCGACGATGGTGCGATTTAATAATCTATGGATGAGTTACCTAACTCAGCCGGAAAAAATGTTGATGCACCTTAAGTGATATCATTCAAAGCAATTTGATTTGCAGTAGCAATATTTTTAAAGGGCCAATAGTAAAACTATTGGCCCTTTTTTGTTTTGTATACCTCAAAGCGCGTTGACGTTATTATATAGCACTATAAACAAACGAAAATTTTACTGAGGTTTTGTGCTTAGTTATCAACATGCCTTTCATGCGGGCAACCACGCTGATGTCATCAAACATCTTTGTTGGATTGGCGTTATCAACGCATTAAAGAAAAAAGATAAACCTTTTACGCTTTTCGACACCCACGCAGGCGCGGGCGCGTACGATCTAACCGATGCCATGTCATCAAAAAATAAAGAGTATGAGACGGGTATATCTCGTTTGCTTATAGATGATAAAGGCGTTCAGGACTTGCCAAATTTGTTGGCCGACTATCTATCGTTGTGCCAACCATTTTTAGCGCAGCAGCAATATCCGGGCTCGCCTGCAATAAGCGCAAAAGCGAAAAGGGATAGTGATAATTTACACCTAATGGAACTTCATCCTGCGGAATTCGATAAACTAGACAACAACGTGTCCCGTTTACGCACCCGTAATAGCCACGTACATAAACGAGACGGATATGAAGGTCTTCGCGCACTTACGCCACCTAAACCCAATCGCGGTGCTATTTTAATCGACCCTCCTTATGAGCGCGTGAATGAATATAGCGACCTTATTAAGGGTGTGGAACAGGTATTTAAACGCTGGCAGCAGGCACAAATCGTAGTGTGGTATCCACTATTGTCAGAGAGGGCTGGTGCCAAAAGTGGTGCAAGTGAAGCTATGTGCGAGAAGCTTGCAGCATTAGGTAAACCCTGTTTTAAAGCAGAAATACATGTAGCAGAAAATACCCCAGATGCTGGAATGTATGGTTCTGGCGTATTCGTGTTAAACCCGCCTTGGCAATTAGATGCTAATTTAGAGAGCGCGCTAGAAAGCGTTGTTGGTATGTTAGGTGCTGATGAAACGGGTTATCACGCTACAGCGCATGTTACCTGGATAAACGAAGATAATTGATTGCTGTGCAGTTTAACAATGGTAAGCGTATTGTTGCTGATTAATCTGTTTCAAAAAGTCACTAAAAGCGTGAAGTAAAAAACATGTCGCAACTCAAAGGCCTAAAACATTTCTATATACCCGATGAGCAGTCGATATATTTGCTATCCCATGCGGATGCGAAAAAACTAAAAGACTGGGTAAACCTTTGCATTTCACAGTTAGAAGGGTTGGGTTACAGTGACATCGAACTTTTAGGGAAAGGGGCCTTTGGTTTTGCGTTTGCAGGGAATGCACCAAGCGGTGAATCACGGGTATTTAAGTTTTCGCGAATAACGTTGCCGCAGCATGTGCAAGATAGACTAGAAGAGGAAGCTTTTATGCTTTCTCACGTTAATCATGAGTTTGTGCCGCGGTTTATTGAATATCAACAAATACGCAAACAATCCATCTTGGTTATGGGGCGCGCACCTGGCGAAGACCTAGAAAAAGTCAGCTTGAAAACAGGCCCACTTTCGCCCCGTATTATCGTCAAAATTGCAGTGCAGGTCGGCGAACTTTTATCCAGTTTTCGCCAATACAGTGAAAATGGAGAAATTAAACCCATTGTGCACGGAGACATAAAGCCCTCGAATCTGGTTTGGGATGCCGAAAATGAATCGGTTGGATTGATTGATTGGGGCTCTTCAGTGTTCGCACAGACTGACATCACTGGGCAATATGTGGGTAACAATGTCATGGATTTAATGTCGGGTGAACTGCATCAAACTAATGCTCGACTTGGCGATGTTTATTTTATTGGCGAGGAGCAGCTTAATGGCGCACTCTCCAGCCCCCGCTTCGATGAACAAGGCTTGGCCAGTACATTATATGCATTGGCATCAGGGCAGTCGTGTCGTTACGGAAGCAAGGTTATTACACCTTCATCCCTTGGCCTTCCCAAAATGCTTGCTAATATCCTTGAGCACATGCTCAGTGAAGATCCAGAAAAGAGAAGGCAGGGCGGAGATTACCTGTTTAATCATCTCCACGTTTTGAAGAATATGGTTTTCACTCAAGACAAGCCAACACAATATACTCCGTTAATCCCTACATGGCTGGCCCACACTCAGAACCGTGCTGATATTGAAACCGTTGTTTACAGCTCTCGAAAATCTTACCTACGCCAACAAGCAAGACTGTCTGACTCGTTAGATGAAAAAGACGTAGAGGAACTTCGTTATATAGACGATGCGCAATTTGACCGCTACTACAAAAACTATTTACAGGGCATGGGGGATACCGAAAAAGCATTTGTTTCTGCAATAAGCAGACTAGGCCGTTACCCTGTAGTTGGCGGTATGGCTGTGCGCTGGGAGCCAGAAGGTATATATGTCGATTCAAGCTTGAACTTATATGATGAATCAATGAAAGCAGCGTTTGATTTAGCAGTGAATAATGTCATTAATTTAGCAAGGGCTATTCACAAGCCCGCGGTGTTCAAGTGTTGTATGTTCAACGCCAAAAACACGCTGCACATTGAACGCGAAAGTGAAGATGAAGACTTTAAACCAGCAGGCGGTATGTTTATTCCCTACGAACTATCACGGGTTTCTGCACAAAAGGATGAAAGCCGTACTCACTCATATTTCGAAGATGGCGATGATCCAGATGAACTATTAAAGCTGCCTCAGGAGATTATCGATACCATCGTTCAACTTAATACAATACATCACACTGGTTGTATTATATTTGAAGCATTACCGCGGCATTTGAAAATTCACAACTATTACACGTTGCTTGATCACAGCCAAGAAGAGCGCTTCCACGCATTATTAGCGCAACTCGTTCAGCAAATTCCCAAAATAAAAGGGCTAGGCATTTCAGGGTTTATGAAGTTACCCTATAAAGATACGCGCTTTTTCGAGCATAAAGCAAAATTGCCTGAAAAGTACTACCCGCGAAACCCAAAAGCAGTAATTGAAGAGAAAGTACAACATGTCTGAGATTAAACTATCGTCACTTTTTGAACTCGAAACAGTGGAAGCTGGCATCTATCGAGGTCAAAGCTGGGATTTAGGCTTCCGCGCCTTGTTTGGTGGGCAAGTTTTGGGGCAAGCGTTAGCAGCTGCATACGAAACAGTGGAGGCTGGTAGAGTCGCACACTCATTCCACACTTATTTTTTACTACCAGGCGATGCTAAAAAGCCTGTAGTTTACGATGTTGAGGTAGTGCGAGACGGCAGAAGTTTCTCTGCTAGACGGGTTAAAGCCATTCAGGATGGTAGAAATATTTTCTACATGACAGCGTCTTTTCAGGTTCCTCAAGATGGCATGGAGCATCAAAACCCAACAATGCCAGATGTGCCTGCGCCGGAAGATGTGCAGTCTGACATTGAATTCTATGAAGCTAACTTCAATAAAATTGCACGGCCTATGCAAGAAGCGTTGAGCTATCATAAACCTGTAGATATTCGCACGGTAGATGCAGCTAACTCTTACCAGTCAGCGAAACGCGAACCGACGCGTTATATTTGGTTAAAAGCAAGAGACACAATGAATGCATCATTGACTGTTCATCAAGCTGCGCTTGCTTACGCATCAGATTATCATTTTCTCAGTACGTCGCTTCAACCACACGGTGTTGCGGTAACCGATAAATCACTTCGAATCGCAACGATAGACCATGCTATGTGGTTCCACCGCCCAATCAATATGAACGAATGGTTATTGTATGCAATGGAGAGTCCTTTTAGCGGAGGCTCTAGAGGTTTGGTACGCGGACAAATATTTAACCAAAATGGTGAACTTGTTGCGTCAACCATGCAAGAAGGATTAATGAGAAAAGTAGACGAATAGGGAGAGGGTAATGCGCTACAAATTAGGTTCTACATCACCGCTGGTTGATGAAAGTACGTTTATAGCGCCAGGCGCACATGTTATTGGTAATGTTGAACTCAAAGTGGGTTCAAGCGTTTGGTTCAATGCGGTTATACGCGGCGATATGGACAAGATAACCGTTGGTAAAAATACGAATATCCAAGATGGCAGCGTATTACACACCGATGCAGGTATTCCTTTAGTGCTAGGTGAAGGGGTAACAGTAGGACATAAAGTCATGCTTCACGGCTGCGAGATTGGTGACTATTCCTTGATAGGAATTAACGCTGTGGTATTAAACGGTGCAAAAATTGGAAAGTACTGCATCATTGGCGCTAACGCTTTGATAACGGAAAACATGGAAATTCCGGATTACAGTTTAGTAGTTGGAGCGCCTGGTAAAGTCATTAGAACATTTGATGAGAAGATCGAACCCAAACTAAAAGCGTCCGCTGAACATTACGTAGATAACGCCAAAACATATAAGTCATCATTACAGCCAGTTGATAGCTGAAATTTAAGACTAGGCTGTTCGCGATATTTTGAATCCCCATAAAAAATGCCCAGAACAAACGTTCCGGGCCTAGGGGAATGGCTCATTGCTGAGCCGTGCGCTAACTTTTACACAGGAGAGTTTAAATAAAATCTTTTAAACGGACAATGAGTATAGAATACATTTGTTTAAATTATAAACAATTTTTGTGTGAATTTTATCTTACACTCTCAACGTCAATTAAATTGTAGAACTTATACGTTAGTAATCAATGGACTAAAAACTGGTCGGATGTGATGTTTTTTGAGAGAAAGATGTACAGTTTATATCCACATGTTGCACACATTTTATCCACGTGATGAAGCGTTGTTAATGTATACCCTTGTTAAATATATAGACATACTTTCATTCATGTAAGTTATGTTGAAAACAGACGGTTGTACCATGCCATTATCCTTGTAGTATGACGTCAACGTTCATGCTAAATATGCGTGATACTGACTCTAAAAACAGGCTCTTACATTAATACGAGGATGGATTATGCAATCATTTTCTACTTTTATTCCCCCTGAACGGACTTTGATGGGTCCAGGACCATCCGATGTTAACCCCAGAATTTTAAACGCCATGGCGAGACCCACCCTGGGCCATCTCGATCCATTATTCATTGAGTTAATGGACCAAACCAAGCAGCTTTTACAGTATGCGTTTAAAACTGAGAATGCACTTACTATGCCTATTTCTGCTCCGGGCTCAGCAGGAATGGAGGCTTGTTTTGTTAATCTTGTAGAACCAGGCGATAAGGTACTCGTGTGTATTAACGGCGTATTTGGCAATCGAATGGTCGAAAACGTAGAGCGTTGTGGTGGAGAGGCTATTACCATCAACAATACATGGGGCGAGCAAACTGACCTTAATGTGGTAGAAGACACCCTTAAAGCCAATCCGGATATTAAGATCCTTGCCTTTGTTCACGCCGAAACATCTACGGGCGTACGCAATGAAGCCAAAGCGCTTTGTGAGCTGGCTAAAAAGTATGATTGTCTTAGCATTGTTGATGCAGTTACCTCTCTTGGAGGTATCGAGTTAGATGTTGACGGTTGGAGCATTGACGCTATTTATTCAGGTTCACAGAAGTGTTTGAGTTGCGTGCCGGGTATCTCTCCTGTTTCATTTAGTGAAAGAGCAGTTAACGTTATTCAAAACCGAAAAACGAAAGTGCAAAGCTGGTTTCTAGACATGAACTTGATTGTTGGTTATTGGGGGCAGGGCGCCAAGCGTGCCTACCACCATACCGCACCTGTCAACAGTATGTACGCTATGTACGAAGCACTTCTGATTTTAAAAGAAGAAGGCTTAGAAAATGCGTGGCAGCGTCATGCATTGGGTCATGAAAAACTTGCGCAGGGTTTAAGTGAACTTGGGTTAGAGCTAACGGTAGACAGTGCTTATCGTTTGCCTCAATTAAATGTAGTTAAAATTCCAGACGGCGTAGACGATGCTGCCGTTCGCAAGCAATTGCTTGAAGATTTTAATTTAGAAATCGGCGCCGGTTTAGGCGATCATGCCGGTAAAGTATGGCGAATTGGTCTTATGGGATACGCATGTAAACCCCGTAATATCGATCACTGCCTTGCTGCGTTGCGCACTGTGCTTAAGTAAAACGCCTAGCGCCTTTTACTCTTTTCGGTCAACACGTTCAGCGAGATGCTTAGCTGAACGGTTGGCTTTTAGCCGTATAGCATATAAAACCCATTTAACATAGCGCTTTGATATCAGTCCGCATAGATCATTACCGACTCAGCGAGATTTAAAATGTTCGTAATCGCGGTGTGTTACCGCAGTTATAGTGGTTCTACATCAAGTTGACTGGTATTAGTTATCCATTTTTGGGTCTTGCCTCATAAAAAGCACATCTCGGCGAAGTTATATCTCTTCTCGTCTCAGTTCAGTGCTAACATTTCGTTTGTTGCGTATATTCATAAACTATTCAGTTTTAAACATTTATCCTTTCGGTAACGTAATTAAAAGGCACCATAAAAAAGGAATCTCTATGAAAATGATCACGCGTACTAATACTTATTCGACAGCAAAAAGTGTAGTTAAAAAAGCATTGTTAGCTTCATCATTTATTGCCTTATCTGCACCTATGGTTGCTGCACAGGCCGCACAAGAAGCGGTTATAAATGTGCAAGGCGTAGGAGCGGTAGAAGTGACACCAAACGCTTATTCAGTCACACTCGTTGTTGAAGAAGAAGGTAATACAGTAGGTAAACTGAACACTCAGCTTGATTCGGACCTCCGCTCTATTGTTAAGTTCTTGCTTAATCAAGGTATAGATGAAAAGCACATTCAGAGTATGCAAGTACGCTTACAACCTCGCTATATCAATACGCCTCAAGGCCGTCAGCAAGAAGGTTTCACGTTGTCACGAGATATCACCGTCACATCTACTGACCTTGAAACTTATGACAAAGTACTAGATGGCGTGCTTAAACGAGGTGTTGATCGCATACAACAATTTAATTTTATTTCAGTGGGTGAAGGCGATGCCTATCAAAAAGCACTTATCTCTGCGGTAAAAGACGCAAAGCAACGTGCACAGTTATTAGCAAAAGAATTAGAGATTGAAGTAGGTGAAGTTGTTGCAATCTCAGAATCTGGTGGCAATATGCCGATTCCAGTAATGCGTGCAGAAGCTTTTGCCAAAGACATGTCTATGTCTTTACCTGGCCAAGAGCGCATAGAAGCGCGTGTTAATGTGTCTTTTAACATTGTTCAATAGCAGGAAATTCGTTTGAAAGAACAACAGTACGGTCAGTTAATAAACCAAGCAAAGAGTTTGGTTTCTGGCGAGCACGATCTTATCGCTAACATGGCAAATATAAGTGCGCTGCTTTTCAATAGCCTCGAAGAGGTGAATTGGGCAGGTTTTTACCTTTATAAAGAAGAGCAGTTGGTACTCGGTCCATTTCAGGGGCAACCAGCATGTATTCGCATTCCACTTGGAAAAGGCGTTTGCGGAACGAGTGCAAGTACCAGAACTGTTCAGCGTATAGCAGACGTTCATCAGTTCGAAGGACACATTGCCTGCGATGCTGCGTCAAACTCTGAGATTGTTGTTCCACTAGTGCTAAACGATGTGCTGGTTGGCGTACTTGATATCGACAGCCCTGTTTTTGAACGCTTTACCGAAGAAGACGAAAAAGGGCTCGTTGAAATTGCTCAAATTCTTATGGATTCGCAGAAATAATTATGAAATCCAGTGTTGATATTCACGTTGTTTTATCCACGTATGAGGACATGGAAGACTTTCATGATGACCCAGATGAGGCATCTGAACGTTTAAATTTCATCTTACATGCGGTGTACGACAATGCAGAAGAAGATATTGAAACACAGCGTTTAGAGCAAATTTTGCACTACGCATGGGAATCTTGGCAACAAGATAAGCATTTATTAGAAATAGATGACGACGAATTGCTTGATTGGGTTGACCACACGCTGGCAACTTGGGATGATGCAAGTAACGATGAAATCTCCTGAATAATTTAGAAAGTTAATGGAATCACCAGAGAAGTTTACCAACAGTAAGGAAGTGATAGCTTTCCTTGCAGAGACCTTTCCGAAATGTTTTAGCATTGAAGGCGAGGCCCGCCCACTTAAGATCGGTATTTTTCAAGATCTTGCCACACGTTTAGAAGAAGAGGAACGCGTTAGCAAAACCTTACTTCGTTCTACACTACGACATTACACCAACAGCTGGCGCTATCTTCATAGCATCAAAGAAGGTGTAAGCCGTGTAGATTTAGACGGCGTTGAAGGCGATGCAATTGAAAAAGAACACGCTGATCATGCGCAGCAGCAGTTAGAAGAAAGCAAAGCAAAAGCAGCTGAAAAGCGCAAAGCTAAGCTAGCTCAGCAGCCTAAGCGAAAAGATAAACGTCAATTTAATCGTCCAAAAGGTGAAAAATCTGCAAATTCGGACCATGCTGATACTAAGCGCGGAACTAAACCGAAAAATAACAGACCAAACAATACACCACCTGCGAAATTGACAGATAGCGATTTACAGCAAGGTACGCAAGTTACCGTTAAATTAGGTAAAGCACCTATGCCTGCAGTAATTACCGAAGTAGCTAAAGATGGCATTCACGTTCAATTAGACTCAGGCATGGTAGTTAAAGTAAACGCAGACGCTTTACGTTTGGCACGCTCCAAGAGGTCGTAAAATATGAGAGACATCCTTCGAATTTCCATCGCCAGTGCTTTTCTTACCGTTGGGGTAGGAGCAGGCGCAGTTACGTCAACACCAGAGGTAGACGAGCTTCCCATTTTACAACAGGAATCTCAACACAGTGTTGCAGCTAAGCGAGTAAGCGCACTCTTTACCAGGGCGCACTACAAGGAAATTTCGTTGGATGATGCACTCTCAGCTAGAGTTTACCAGCGCTTCATCGATTCATTAGATCACAATAAACAAGTGTTATTGCTGTCTGATGTTGTGGGTTTTGAGAAATACCGCACATTGTTTGATGATGCGCTGAGTAAAGGCAACCTCTCTGTTGCCTATGATATGTATAACGTAAGCGCAAAACGACGCATTGAGCGTTATGAATTTGCACTTGCACTGTTAGAGAAAGGCCCGTTCGACTTTGAAAAAGAAGGCGATAAGTTCTTTTACGACAGAGAAGATGCTGAGTGGCCAGCTAATAAAGCTGAGCTGGATGAAATTTGGCGTCAACGCGTTAAATACGACGCGTTAAATCTAATACTTGCAGACAAAACATGGGAAGAGGCGAAAGAACTTCTTACCAAACGCTATACGCGAGCGATTAAGCGCACTAAGCAAGCAAAGAGCGAAGACGTTTTTCAAACTGCAATGAATGCATTCGCACGTACAATTGAAGCCCACACCAGTTACTTATCTCCGCGTAACGCTGAACGTTTTCAAATGGACATGAACTTGTCGTTTGAAGGTATTGGTGCAGTATTACAAAGCGAAGATGATTACACGGTAATCAAAAGCGTTGTACCTGGCGGACCTGCAGATGAGTCTGGCGCAATAAAACCAGAAGATAAAATTGTTGGCGTAGCACAAGACGACGAAGAGTTTGTTGATGTGATTGGTTGGCGATTGGACGAAGTGGTCGAGTTAATTAAAGGCCCGAAAGGAAGTACTGTCCGTCTACAGGTTGAAAAAGGAGCCACGGACGCGAAAACCACGTCGGTAGTTAGCCTTACTCGCGATAAAATTAAGTTAGAAGATCGCGCAGCCAAATCGGAAGTATATGTGCCAGAGACTGGTCCTCACGCAGGTGAACCTCTAGGTGTAATCACCATTCCAAGTTTTTACAACAACCTTAGTATGGATGTTGCTAAAGAAATAGAAAGCTTGAAAGCGCAAAACGTTAAAGGCGTTATCGTAGACTTGCGCGGTAATGGCGGTGGTTCTCTAACCGAAGCAACGTTACTTACTGGCCTATTTATCGAAAAAGGCCCGGTGGTTCAAATTCGATACGGTCAGAGCAAAGTTAGCGTTAACCGTGATACAGATGGCGAAGTGGCTTATGATGGCCCGTTAACCGTATTAGTTGACAGATATAGCGCGTCTGCTTCAGAGATTTTTGCGGCAGCGATGCAAGACTACAACCGTGCTCTCATCGTAGGTGAACAAACCTTCGGGAAAGGGACAGTGCAGCAGCATCGCGGTTTAGGTAAAATTTATGACCTTTACGACAACCCATTAGGTAGTGTTCAGTTTACTATCGCCAAGTTCTATCGCATTGACGGCGGCAGCACACAGCATAAAGGCGTTATTCCTGACATTCTTTATCCATCGGCGGTTGAACCAGCTGAATGGGGAGAAAGCCAAGCGGAAAATGCGTTGCCATGGGACAGTATCAATCGCGCTAACTATACGACGTTTGCAGACGGTACTGCTGCGCTTGATGTTTTAACAGCGAAGCACAACAAACGTATTTTACAAGATCCTGAGTTTTCTTATATCCAAGACGACATAAAGGAATATAAGGAAAATAAAGACAAGAACTTCATCTCATTAGTTAAATCTGTACGTGAAGGCGAGAAGAAAGAGGCGGAAGAGAAGTCGCTTGCTCGTGCTAACGAACGTTTACAGCGATTGGGAATGGAAACTGTCACAACATTGGACGACCTACCTGAAGATATGGAAGAATTAGATCCATTCTTGGACGAGGCAGCCAATATTACTTTCGATATGATCGAAACGGGCCGTTACGCTATCACAAGAAATTAAGTGATTAGAAAAAAGGGCTGGTCTAGGGCCAGCCCTTTTTTTGTGTCTATAAATTATTAAAACAATAATAAAGGGAAATAACATGGCTATCAGAGGCGAATTTTCCTCTCGAATAGGGTTCGTGCTAGCAGCGGCAGGCTCGGCAGTAGGACTAGGTAATATTTGGGGCTTTCCTACAAAGGTAGCAAGTAACGGCGGCGCAGCATTTGTTCTCGTATACTTACTGCTGGCTTTTGTACTCGCTTATCCCGTACTTATGGCAGAACTTATAATCGGTCGTAGTTCACGTTCGAATATGGTTGACGCTTTAGGTAAAATATCAGGCAATTTCGTCGGAAGGCTAACGGGCATTTGGGGCTGTGTTACCGTGTCACTTATCCTTGCATTCTACGCTATTGTAGGCGGATGGATGCTGGTTTATTTCGCCGATGCAGCCGTTAGCATGGTGGGATTTACGAGTGCTAGCGACTGGCTACTCACTTCATCAGTTACGCGTAACATTATTTTCTGCTTCTTATTCATGGGCTTAACTGCATTTATCGTTGTCGGTGGTGTAAAGTCAGGCATTGAGAAGTGGTCGGTGCGTTTGATGCCTACATTGGTTATTCTCATTCTTGCACTGATTGTTTATGTGAGCCTACAGCCTGGTGCCGTAGAAGGTTGGTCAGCATATTTAGTACCTGACTTCTCTCGCGTTCTAGACCCAGACTTATTAATTAACGCCATGGGACAAGCCTTTTTCTCTATGTCTTTAGGTGTGGGTACCATGCTGGTTTATGGTTCATACTTAAGTAAAAATGAAAATCTACCAAGCATTGGTGCGTCGGTAGCGCTTGTCGATATCGGTGTTGCGGTTATTGCGGGTATGCTTATTATCCCGGCCATGTACGTTGCATTAAACAACGGCGTTGAAATCTTCACGCCGGAAGGCGCGTTAATCCAAGGTGACACGCTGATTTTCAAAGTTCTACCAGCACTTTTTGATACCATTGGTAGCGTAGGTCTTTTCGTTGCTTTTACCTTTTTCGCGCTAATGGCGATTGCTGCCGTCACGTCTTCAATTTCAATGTTGGAAGTTCCCGTTGCGTTTATGGTAGAAAGTAAAGGTCTTCAACGTAAAAAGGCCGTGTTATTAATGGCATCGGTCATCTTTGTATTAAGCTGCATCATCATCTTAAATTTTGAAACCTTGTTCGGCTTTGTTATCGCATTAACTACCGAGTATAGCCAACCGTTACTAGGACTCGCCTTGTGTATTTTCGCAGGTTGGGTGTGGCGCAGAGATGCAATACTCGATGAACTTAAACAAGGTGATCAGTTTGCTGAACACAGCATTTTCTGGAAGATTTGGCCTTGGTACGTACGCTTTGTGTGTCCCGTTATCATTGCGCTTATGTTCTACCGCTCAGTTTTCTAAAGCATTCTGGTAAAAAGCGGACAACACGCTTAACGCGTTACAAATACAATAATAAGGTTTTAAAAAACGACAATGACGAATAAAGAAATAAAAACGCCGTCACTTCTCGATGCAATGCTTCCTATTCTTGCGTTAGTCATAATGATGGGAAGCGCAGTTTATTTGTTTGCCGATAACTCTTCTTACGGTCCAAACCAAATTGCACTTCTTCTAGCGATGGGCTTAGCTGCTATCATTGGAATGAAAAATGGCTACAGCTGGAAAACTATCGAAAAGGGCATTGTAGACGGTATCTCAATGTCTTTAGGTGCCTGCTTAATTCTGTTAGCGGTAGGTTCTCTTATTGGCACATGGATGCTAGCCGGAACCGTGCCTACGCTTATCTATTTCGGTTTAGAGTTGCTTAACCCCTCGTTTTTCTATGCTGCCGCTTGTCTGATTTGTGCGGTTGTTGCAATGAGTATAGGTAGTTCTTGGACTACCGCGGCGACTGTGGGTGTTGCGCTAATGGGCGTTTCTGCAGGCATGGAAATGTCGGCAGCCATAACCGCCGGCGCAGTAGTATCAGGTTCGTACTTTGGCGATAAAATTTCGCCCTTATCTGAAACAACAAACTTAGCGCCTGCCGTTGCGGGCACGGATTTATTTGAGCACATCCGTTACATGCTTTGGACGACGATTCCGAGCTTTGTTATTGCGCTTATTCTATTTACGGTACTGGGCTTTAGTGAAGTGGGTGAGGCCAAAGCAGAACGCATTGAGCAAATGCAACTTTTGTTAAACGAGTCTTTTGACTTAGGTTGGCATTTGTTAATTCCCCTTGTCGTTTTGCTCACTTTAGCGATTAAAAAGATGCCTGCGTTTCCAGCTGTTTTTATCGGCGCTTTGTTAGGTGGCGTCTGGGCAGTTGTATTCCAGTGGGATGTGGTTACTTCTATGGCAAGTGCTGACGACTCGGTGAATGTAGGTGCGTTGAAGGTAGTTTGGACTGCGCTATTCGATGGCGTAAGCTTCTCAACGCCTGACGAGAACTTAAACAGCTTGCTTTCTCGTGGTGGCATGTCTTCTATGTTAAATACCATTTGGTTGATCATCTGTGCAATGTCGTTCGGTGCCGTATTAGAGCGTGTTGGCCTATTAAAGCGTGCAGTTTCTGCCATATTAATTGGTGCAAAATCCGCAGGGGATATGGTGAGCAGAACCATTCTTACTTGTTTTGGTACCAACCTGGTTACTGCAGATCAGTATATTTCAATCGTGATGCCAGGCCGTATGTACAAAGAAGAATTCAAAAAACGTGGTTTAGACCAATTGAATCTTTCTCGCAGCCTTGAAGACGGCGGCACACTTACGTCTCCACTTATTCCTTGGAACACCTGTGGTGCTTACATGCACAGTGTTCTATTAGTCAATCCATTTGATTACGTATTCTATGCATTCTTCAACGTAATCAACCCGATCCTTGCTGTTATTTATGCGTATTTAGGTATTAAGATTTTACGTATTACGCCACCGCATGTTGAAGTAAACAGCAAAGATACGGTTTAACACAGAGTTCCAATTAAACCCACGTAGGCTTTCTTCCAGGAGGATCTATGTCAGTTCAAGCTAAACGCCGGGCGGATTACCAGCCGCCCGCTTTTTCAATAGCGACAGTTGACCTACATGTAACGCTACACCCAACGCAAACCAAAGTTATCAGCACGTTGTCCGTCACTCGTAATGGCGCGCACGATAGTCCATTAGTACTTGATGGCGATAATTTATCGCTAGATTCTATTTCTATTAACGGTACGCACCTATCTGATAATGAATACACGGTAACAGATAGCGCTTTAAGCGTGGTTACTGAACTTGATGAGTTCGTCTTAGAAATTACCAATACCATTGCCCCTGAGCACAACAAAGCGCTGGAAGGCTTGTATTTATCAGGTGGTGCCTATTGCACGCAGTGTGAAGCGGAAGGGTTTCGTCGCATTACGTACTTCATGGACCGTCCGGATGTTTTGTCGGTCTACACAGTGACGGTAGTTGCCGACAAATCAGTACCGATGCTTTTGGCTAATGGCAACCCAGTGGACAGGGGCGAAGTTGACGAAAATACGCATTTTGTTAAATGGCACGATCCACATCCAAAACCTTGCTACCTTTTTGCTCTAGTTGCCGGTGACTTCGATTTACTCACCGATAGCTACACCACCACTAGCGGTAAAGAGGTTGCGCTAGAACTTTATGTTGATAAAGGCAAAAAGTCTCAAGGTATTTTCGCATTAGAATCTCTCAAACGGGCGATGAAGTGGGACGAAGATGTGTTCGGGTTAGAGTACGACTTAGATATCTACATGATTGTTGCCGTCGATTTCTTCAATATGGGAGCGATGGAAAACAAGGGCTTAAATGTTTTTAACAGTAAGTTTGTATTAGCCGATCAAAAAAGTGCCACCGACGATGACTTTTTCAATGTTGAGTCGGTTATCGCGCATGAGTACTTCCACAACTGGACCGGCAACCGTGTTACTTGTCGCGATTGGTTCCAGCTAAGCCTTAAAGAGGGGCTTACTGTATTTAGAGACCAACAGTTCAGCGCTGATATGACTTCGGCGTTAAGTAATCGTATAAAGCACGTTCGTGTTATGCGAGAACACCAGTTTGCAGAAGATGCGAGTGCAATGAGTCATCCAATACGTCCAGAAGAAGTCATTGAAATGAACAACTTCTACACGGTGACGGTTTATGACAAAGGCGCTGAAGTTATTCGCATGTTCCACACATTATTGGGGCCTGACGGCTTCAGACGTGGTATGGACGAGTACTTTAGAAGACACGACGGTCAGGCTGTCACCTGTGATGACTTCATTTCAGCAATGCAGTCTGCTACTGATTTAGATTTAACCCAGTTTACCCGCTGGTATAGTCAATCTGGTACGCCAGTGATTTCTGTCGCACACAGCACTGAGGTCGATGATGATGGCATTGTTAAGCATAGCTTTACATTGTCACAGCACACACCTGCAACCTCCGATCAGAAAGAAAAGCTTACTCTATATATTCCTGTAAATATCGAGATTATTGATGATGAGGGGAAAAGCTATACAGACAACGAGTCGTTAATTCAAAACGGCATGGTCATTTTAAAAGATGATTCTATGCGTTTTACTGTAGAAGCCAAAACTACTAATTTAACACCTGTAGTATTGGGTAACTTCTCAGCGCCAGCGAAAGTAGAAAACCCATTGGGGACAGAGTCTTTACTTACTATATTTAAGCATGCGAAGGATCCATTTAATCGGTGGGATGCAATGCAAACATTGTATGACCGCTGTGTGAAGCAATTAGAGGAATCGCCGGGGTCTGGTATCAGTAATGAAATCTGGAACGGTATCAAGCAAGCGATTGCCCAAGAGCAGAACAACCTTGAATTGCTGAGTGAATGTTTAGTCATACCTTCGTTTGAGACACTGTGCCAAAGCCGAAGTAACATAAACGTTTCCGTACTTTCGAAAGCGAGAAAAGCATTCTGCGACCAGTTTGCTCGCGCACTCGAAAAAGAGCTAAAACAAGTCTTCGAAAATATCGAGAAAAGCGCGTATTGCTACACGCAAGAAGCGGTGAATCAACGTCGCTGCAAAAATGTCGTGCTTGCACACTTAGCGCGGTTACCCCAACACGAGCATATTGTGGTTTCTCAGTTTGAAACCGCTGATAATATGACAGATACGCTAGGCGCGTTGAGAAGCGCACAACACTGTAGCGCCACCACTTTCGACAGTTTGATGGCTCAGTTTGAGGAATCGTGGAATCATGACCCGCTTGTTTTGGACAAATGGTTCGCACTCCACGCTACACAAAATCGAGACGATATCTTTGCGACTATCACAATGTTATGTGAGCACCCTCAGTTCGCAATGAGTAACCCGAACCGTGTTCGTTCTGTTATTGGTAGCTTCGCTTTCTATAACAGCGAAAGGTTTCATGCACTCGATGGCAGTGGATATAAATTTGTAACCGACTACTTACTTAAGCTCGATGCGGTCAACCCACAGGTTGCCGCCCGTATTGTAACGCCACTGACGCAATGGCAGGGCTTTGCAAGCGAGCATCAGGTTCATATGAAGCAACAGCTTGGCCGTTTGCTTAATCACAAAGGTTTAAGTAAAGATTTGTTTGAGAAAGTAAGTAAAAGCCTTGCTTATGACAAGCATTAGCCAAACTGACTCGGTTTTTTACTTTTCAATAAATGCACCTTACAAGCAATGTGAGGTGCTTTATATTCCATCTATGCCAGATGTGGTCATGGTCAGTGAATCAGGCCTAAGCGTCCAAGTACCGACCAACCGGCTCAGGCAATTTGTTACGTCTGATGGTATTAAAGGTCGTTTTAGGATGATTATTGATGCCAACAAAAAAATAAAATCCTTCGAAAGGCTCACATAGAGCCTTTTTTGTACGCGACGAATTACTCTCTTGTATACGAGTTTTCACCACTCCCATACGTAACACTTATGCGTTTTCTTTTGTCATTGAGCGTTCCAAAATACTTAACGCAACAGTTTCGCAATATTTCTGTACATTTTTCCTGCAAGTTTATAAATGCCTTTTATACTCACAATAAAGCAATAACTATTTGATACGACTAATGTTGTAAATTTTGTTAACTGGTAGGATTAGTTCTTGCGGTTATGGCAAAATGATGTAATGATTTTGTTAATCGTTATGGTTGGTCATGATGTCACGTATTAAGTCACATCGACTTGGGAGTATAAAAATATGAAAAACGGGCCTAGCGCTTTTAAGATATCACCGGTAGCAGCGGGAGTTCTCTCACTGCTAGGTGCTGCTGCAGTACCAGCACACGCTGCGAATTGGCAAG
This sequence comes from Alteromonas sp. G4i35, assembly GCF_054960375.1. Lineage (NCBI taxonomy): Bacteria > Pseudomonadati > Pseudomonadota > Gammaproteobacteria > Alteromonadales > Alteromonadaceae > Alteromonas > Alteromonas sp. G4i35. The sequence continues at coordinate 204,077 of NZ_JBHNZD010000003.1, forward strand.
TGGGTGATGTAAGTATTTCTTTAGATTCAACATTTACATTAGCTACAAGTATTCGAACAGAGGCAAGAGATTACGACCTTATAGGTAACAGTAACCATCCTCAATTCGACTGGAGCGGTTATCACGCAGCTTTCAACCCTTTATACCCAAGTGGCGACGTGTGGGGTTTAGCAGATGGCGGTTATTCCACCAATGGTGACCTTGGTAACCTTGCACACGATCCAGGTGACGCGTTTGCAACGCAAATTTCAGGTACTCATGAATTAGATATCAATTTTGGCGACTATGGTTTCTTCGCCCGTGGTTTCTGGTTCTACGACTTTGAGCAAATGGACGGCGACCGTCCATACTCTAACCCAATAACGGGTAACCAATACGACTTGTGTCAAGACCCTGAAGCAGAAGACCTACTGTGTACCGATGTACGTCTTTACGACGCATTCTTCTATGGCGACTGGTGGATTGGCGACAAACCATTTACGCTTCGTGTAGGCCGTCAGGTGATCAGTTGGGGTGAAAGTACATTCATCCAGCACGGTATTAACACAACGAACCCTGTTGATGTAACACGAGCTCGTGCTCCAGGTGCAGAACTTAAAGAAGTATTCCTTCCAGTAGGGATGGTGTACGCGTCTTTAGGTTTGACTGACACAGTGAGTATTTCTGGTTATTACCAGTACGAGTGGCAGCGCAGCTGGCTTCCAGTTTCTGGCAGCTACTTCGCGGGTAACGACTTTGCAGGTGAGGGCGGTCAACGCCAAAACATCCAGCTTGGTTTCAGTGGTAACCCAGACATCGACTTAGATCACCTTCTCACTGCGTTGAACGGATATGGCGATTTGCTTCGCTCTGGCGCTAATCCAGCTGACATTTCGCAAGCCTACCTTGCTTATCCAACCAAAGTGGCTATCCGCGGTTTTTCTGACGAAGCGCACAATGACGCGGACGATCAGGGTCAATACGGTTTACGCTTGACGTGGTTTGCTGAAAATTTGAATGAAACAGAGTTTAGTTTCTATCACATCAATTACCACAGCCAACGCCCGCTTATTTCAGGTAAGACATCCGATTTTACTGCTGAAGGAATTGGCGCGGATCTCGCGTTCCTAGCGTCTAATACCGTTACTCGCGACAACATCACTGAACTGGGTGCATTTACACAGTCAGAGTTCTTCTACCCAGAAGATATCAAACTTTATGGTATGAGCTTTAACACTAACATCGGTACTACGGCTCTTGCGGGTGAATTTGCTTACCGTGTAGATGAGCCGCTTCAAATCGATGATGTTGAATTGCTTTACATGGGTATGCCAGAGCAGCTAGCGAATGCTGGGCTACGTCCAGATTTAGAAGGTATTTCACAGCTAAACAATATCGGAAGAGCAGTAGGCCCAGGCGAAACAGCGGAAGGTTATCTATTCTCTGATACATGGCAAATGCAGTTTACTGCCTCACACGTGTTTGGCCCTAAATTTGGCTCTGACAACTTCGTACTATTAGGCGAAGTAGGCTATGTGAACGTTGTAGATATGCCAGATCCGAACGTAATTCGCTTAAATGCGCCTGGTACAGCACGTACGCCGTCACTAGAGCCTATCAATGGCAATAGTCGTGAAGGTTTACATCAAGCGCTATCAGACGGACCAGAGACTAACCCGTTTGCTACTGACGATGCGTGGGGTTACCGCTTACTTGCTGTCGCTGATTACAACGACGTCATGGCCGGAATTAACTTACGTGCTCGTGCAACATTCTCTCACGATGTAGAGGGTACAACACCAGACCCTCTATTCCTTTTCACAGAAGATGTTAAGTCTGCTGCAATTTCATTGACGTTCGACTACCTAAGCAAGTGGTCAGCAACTGCGTCGTACAGCGCTTTCTGGGGCGGTATTGGTACTACTAATGCGCTATCAGACAGAGACTTCGTTTCATTTAACATCAAATATGCAATCTAAGAGTGGTATTTATGATTAGAAAAGTAGGAATTATCGCTGCGGCTTTATCACTTGCTCTGTCAGGTGCAAGCGCGATGGCAAAGGTGTCTGACGCAGATGCCAATAAACTAGGTAACGAATTGACGCCACTGGGCGCTATGAAAGCAGGTAATGCAGACGGCAGTATCCCAGCGTGGACTGGCGGTATTACTTCAGCACCAGCGGGCTACACAGTGGGTGATCACCATCCAGACCCGTACCCTGAAGATAAAGTGCTATTTGAAATCACGGCACAAAACTACAAAGAATATGCGGACTTTCTATCTGAAGGTCAGAAAAAGCTTTTCGAAGCTTACCCTGAAACCTTCCGTATGCCGGTTTACCCAACGCGTCGTTCTGCGTCTAATCCCCAGGCTATCTACGATGCAACTAAGGTAAATGCAACTAGCGCGGAGCTATTAGACGGCGGTAACGGAATTAAAGGGGCTGTTCTTGGTATTCCGTTCCCAATTCCACAAAATGGTCTTGAAGCAATTTGGAACCATATACTTCGCTATCGCGGTGAAGCGGTTCAGCGTAATGGTGGTCAAGCTGCAGTAACAACTGGTGGTGATTACAACGTAATCGGTTTCGATGAGCAGTTATTAATTAAGTACGCAGAAGAAGGTGCTACACCAGAAAAGCTTACTGACGAAAACGTCCTTTTCATGTTTAAACAAAAAGTAACAAAGCCTGCTCGTTTGGCGGGTACAGCACTGCTTGTACATGAAACAGTTGACCAAGTAAAAGAGCCGCGTAAAGCATGGACCTACAACACGGGTCAGCGCCGTGTACGTCTAGCACCAAACATTGCTTATGATACACCTGGAACTGCAGCTGATGGCCTTCGTACTACCGATGACTTTGATATGTTTAACGGCTCACCAAACCGTTACAACTGGAAGTTAGTGGGTAAGAAAGAAATGTTCGTTGCATACAACAACTATGCACTTCATTCAGATAATGCGAAGTACGATGACATCTTAAAGCCAAACCACGTTAATCCAGACCTAACACGTTGGGAAAAACACCGCGTTTGGGAAGTAGAAGCCACATTGAAAGACGGTTTCCGTCATATTTATCAAAAGCGTGTATTCTTCATTGATGAAGATAGCTGGCAAATTCAAGTTGCTGATATGTATGATAATCGTGGCGAACTTTATCGTGTTGGTGTAGCGTATGGTGTGAACTATTATGAAGTACCTACCCAGTGGTCTACGCTGGATGTGTACCATGACTTGAACTCTCGTCGTTACCTGGCCATTGGCCTCGATAACGAAGAAGAGATGTACGACTTCACCGTACGCCCACGAGATGTGGAATTCACACCTCAGGCGTTACGACGAGAAGGTATGCGCTAATCGCCTTAAACAACAAACGGTTGGCAATTGCCAGCCGTTTTTGTATGCAGACAATTATAAATAGGGGGAATGGTTAATTATGAAAAAAACCATTGCAGCGTGCATTGCCGCCACTTTCGCAGTTAATTACTCTACAACTGCAATCGCCGAAGAAGCATTCATGGCACCATTGGTTGAGCAATCGGTTCTTTTGGACATTGACGCTGATACATTTGTCGTTATTGTCGGTGAACGCGGTCACGTGTTAGTTTCAGAGGATGGTGAGGCATTTAATCAAAAAGCCGTACCAACACAATCAACGCTTACAGCGACAACTGTTGTAGGTGATAATATTTGGGCAGTGGGCCACGACGCTGTCATTCTTCATTCTTCAGATAAAGGCGAGACGTGGGAAATACAAAATTTCCAACCTGACCTTCAGCGCCCATTTCTAGACGTTTTATTCTTCAACGAAAAGCAGGGGATTGCTACAGGTGCCTATGGCTTGTTCTATCGAACCTTAGACGGTGGAAAAACGTGGACGGCAGAACGTCATGCCAGTCTGCTTGACCCAATGGATCAAGAATACCTTGAAGATATTCGAAAAGAAGATGAAGACTTCTATCAGCAAGAACTTGAATCTATTTTACCCCACTTAAACAGAATTACCCTTGATGGTGATACGCTTTACCTAGCAGGCGAAGCCGGGCTACTAGCCAAAAGTACCAATATGGGAGAATCATGGGAACGGTATTACGTCGACTATACAGGATCGTTTTTCGATATTAAGCCGCTTGATGAAAATACCGTTCTAGCGGTTGGCCTTCGCGGAAATATATTTGTTAACAGAAACGAAGGTGAGTGGGAATACGTACAAACTTGCTCAACCAGCACACTAAATTCAATTCTAACTGGTTCTGAATCGAAGGTTTATGCTTTGGGTAACAATGGGATGATGGTAAGCGCACAGCGACCTTTACCCACCAGTATGCGAGACCCCTATGCAAACCTTTCAGATTGCGAAGCTGATGAAGGCATTGTCGTTTCACAGATTAAAGACAAAGCCGCGCTTCTTAATGCAACACAGTTTAATGGTAAGAATATTGCCGTTACTGCGAATGGCATTAAAACGTTGAATTTAAAATAGGGCAGTATAAAAACAATGACCCATTTTCTTGAAAAATTAGTATTCGGAAACCGTAAAATTGTCGTAGCCTTGTTTGCTATAGCCACAGTTTTCCTTGGTTACCAAGCTTCACAAATGCGCTTAGACGCAGGTTTTGAAAAGAACATACCGCTAAATCACGAATACATGAAAACGTACATTGAGCACCGCCAAGATTTTGGTGGCGCTAACAATATATTAGTTTCTGTGTGTGATAAAAACGATAACATCTACAATCAAAACTTCTTCGATACACTAAAGAATGTTCACGACCAACTCTTCTTTATTAATGGGGTGAACCGTTCGTTAGTTATTTCGCTTTTCTCTCCTTCAACCCGCTTTACTGAAATTGTGGAAGGCGGCTTTGCAGGCGGACCGGTCATTCCTGCCGACTTTAATTCTGCAAGCCCAGAAGCATTAGAGTTGGTGGCTGCCAACGTAGAAAAGGCAAACATCGTCGGAAGACAAGTATCCAGTGATTACAGCTGCGCAATGGTAACAGCGCAATTGCTCGATATTGACCCGCAAACTGGCGAACCTCTCAATACATTGGCATTAGCGGCAGAACTTGAAGAGCAGCTTCGCGGTCAATATGAAAACGAAAATACGTCTATTCATATAATTGGCTTTGCGAAAATGATTGGCGATGTGGCCGACGGTGCAAAAGACGTGCTGCTCTTTTTCGCCATTGCTATCGCGATTACTGCGGTAATGGTGTATTTCTTCTCGCGCAGCATCATGCTTACGTTATTGCCATTAGTATGCTCAATCATTGCCGTTATCTGGCAGCTAGGACTGCTTACTTCAATTGGCTTTGGTATGGACCCTATGTCAATACTGGTGCCATTTTTGGTATTTGCCATTGGTGTGAGCCACGGCGTACAAATGATTAACGCGGTAGAAAAACAAGCAGTAACCGGTATTGGTGCTAAACGGGCATCTATGGCGGCATTCAGAAACTTGCTGGTTCCAGGCGGAATTGCATTGTTATCTGATACGGTTGGCTTTATGACGTTATTGGTAATCGATATCGGCATTATTCGCGAGTTGGCTATTACGGCAAGTATGGGTGTAGCGGTAATCATTCTTACCAACTTGTTGCTGCTGCCTGTGCTGATGAGCTTCTTAAAACTTGACCAGAAATATGTCGAAAAATTCGCGGGTAAAGAAAACGCTAATTCGAAATTCTGGGAAGTCATTGCAGCTTGTTCACGTAAAAAGCCTGCGGCAATAATTCTTATCGTTACTGCTATCCTATTCGTGTTTGGTCATTTCCAAGCTCAGAATATGAAGATAGGGGACTTACATGCGGGTGCACCTGCGCTTCATGAAACGTCACGCTACAATCAGGACACTTTCCTGATTACCGATAAGTACGAAGTAACGGTAGATTACATTTCTATTTTGGTTGAAACCACACCAGAAGCTTGTACGTCACACAGCGTGATGAAGGCCATGGACGATTTCCAGTGGAAAATGGAAAATGTTCAAGGCGTTCAATCGGCGGTTTCGTTGGCATCTGTTGCCAAAATTGTTAACGCAGGTTACAACGAAGGCAACGTTAAGTGGCAGGTACTCCCTCGTAACCAGCAAACATTGGTGCAGGCAATTTCTCGCGTTCCAACGTCGTCTGGTTTACTTAACGGCGATTGCTCGGTCATGCCAATTATTCTGTTTATGGAAGACCACAAAGCAGAAACGATCTCTCGTGTCGTTGAAGCGGTAAAAGCGTATCGCGATGAATATCAAACCGATGATATGAAGTTCAGTCTTGCTTCTGGTCCTGTCGGCGTGATGGCCGCAACTAATGAAGCAGTTAGTGCAGCGCAAGACCCTATGATGCTTTATGTATTTGGCGCCGTTATTGCATTGTGTCTAATTAGCTTCCGCTCGCTGCGTGCTACGTTAGTTGTTGTTATTCCGCTGTATGTGGTGTCTGTACTGGCGCAAGCCTTAATGACATACCTTCAAATTGGCCTCACCGTTTCTACATTACCAGTTATCGCACTTGGCGTGGGTATAGGTGTGGACTATGGTATTTATATACTCTCTACCAAGAGCTTAATGCTGAAGAAAGGCGCTACCGTTCAAGAAGCATATTTCGCTGCATTAAAAGAACGTGGAAGTGCTGTGCTATTTACCGGTATTACGCTGGCAATAGGCGTGAGCACATGGGTGTTCTCTTCGCTTAAGTTCCAAATGGATATGGGCATTTTGCTTACATTTATGTTCGTCGTGAACATGCTTGGAGCAATAATTGTACTGCCTGCACTAGCAAGATTCCTATGGTGGAACAAGAATGACCCTGATGCATAAAATATTTTTGCATAGCTAAGCATTAAAAAGGGCCTTTAGGCCCTTTTTTTTGGGTGTTTTCTGCATACTTATCTATGCTGTTAATATAAGGTTAAAAATGGGCTTTCATTAGCGTCATTTATTAGAGAAAATAGTTAGGTACTCGGCACTTATACCAAGCTGGATTGGTATTACGACATTCAAAAAAGGTTAACAAATGACAGTCACCTCACAGCGACACTCAGTACTGCTAGACAATGTATTTGCACTTATCGACAAAAAAGTAGATACCAAGCAGAAGTCTCTTGTGCAGCAATTCGGACGTCTGTTGTATAAAAATATTTCAAGCGATGACCTAGAAAATCGCAACGACAGCGACCTTTATGGTGCAACACTTAGTTTATGGAATGGCTTGGCGAAGTTTGAGCATACGTCGCCATACATACGCGTATTTAACCCGGAAATTGCCAAACACGGCTGGCACTCAAGCCACACAATTGTTGAGATTATTGTGTCGGATATGCCATTCTTGGTTGACTCGGTGCGCATGTTGCTAAATCGTTTGAACATCACCGCACATTTATTCCTTCACAGCCCAATTGGCATTAAGCGCGACAAAGCGAACAAAGTTCAAGCGTTTGCTGAGCCAGGTCAATCGCTTGAAGGTGCGAAAAAAGAAACGGTCATCTTTATCGAAATCGATAGACAAACATCGAAAAAAGACATTGATGCTCTAACACAAGAACTGCACTCTGTCGTTGATGAAGTTTCTCTGGCAGTTCAAGACTGGCAAGGCATGACAAATACCTTGCAAGACGTAATTAAAAACAATGGTAAATTTAACTGGCCTGTATCTGCAGAAGCCAAAAAGCAAACTAAAGCTTACTTAGAATGGTTAGGCGATCACAACTTCACAATGATGGGTTACCGTTATTATGACGTTAAAGCCATTGAAGGGGACCATAGATGGATCCCTCAAAACGACACCAGTTTAGGTTTGCTTAAAAACTCAGTAAACGACCGTGAGCGTTTGTTGTCTCGCTTGCCTGCGTCGGCCCGTGCGGAAGCGCTTAGCAAAAACCCATTGATTCTGACCAAAACAAATTCACGCGCGCGAGTACACCGTCCTGCATATATGGACTATGTAGGCGTGAAGGTATTTAACAAAGAAGGTCAGGTTGTTGGTGAGCACCGCTTCTTAGGTCTGTATTCTGCCTCTTTCTATAACAACAGCGTAACTCAGCTTCCGATTTTACGTGAAAAAATCAAACGTATTTGTGAGCTATCTGGTTTCGAGCCTGGAACTCACGCATACAAAGCGTTTGCAAATATTATAGAAACCTACCCACGAGATGAGTTGCTACAAACGCCAGCGGAAGAGCTAGCGCAAATTGTGATGGGTATTTTTCAAATGCAAGAGCGTGGAATTTCACGTTTATTCATTCGAAAAGACATTTTTGGCCGCTTTTTCTCGTGCATGGTGTTTGTGCCAAGAGAGCGCTATAACACCCAGTTACGCAAAGAAACCCAAGCGCTACTTAAAGCGTCATTGGGCGCAACTGAAGAAGTGGAATTTACTACGTTCTTCTCAGAGTCTGTATATGCCCGTACGCATTACATTGCTAGAGTCAACGACAACAACGCGGAATTCGATGTGAAGGAAATAGAGCAAAACATTATTGAGTTGACCAAAACCTGGAATGACAGACTCGCGTCAGCTATTTCAGCGGCACACGGTGAGGCTTCGGGTAAAGCGTTGGAACGCAAATACAACAATGCTTTCTCTCGCAGCTATATGGAGCATAACCTACCGTCAGCAGCGCTTGTAGATATTGGCAAACTAGAGATGTTAGACGACAACCACACATTGGATATGTTGTTCTATCGTCCACAAGAAGAAGACGCTGACAGCCAAGTAGTTAAGCTTAAGCTTTTCCACCGTGCTGAGCCTATTCATTTGTCTGACGTGTTACCGATGCTTGAGAATTTTGGGTTACGCGTAATCGATGAAAGCCCTTATAAAGTTACGTGTTCAGAAGGTGAACGTAACTGGGTCATGGACTTCACCATGTTACATAAAAGTGGTCAGCACTTTGACATGGAAAACGCCCAGGTTCTCTTTCAAGATGCCTTTGCCAAAGTGTGGTACAAGACACTAGAAGACGACGCGTTTAACCGCCTTATCCTTGGCGCGAATATGACTGGTCGTAAAGTTACGGTACTTCGTGCTTATGCTAAATACATGCGCCAGACCGGCAGTTCTTTCAGCCGTGACTACATCGCAAACACACTAGCTAACTATCCAGACATTGCTCGTTTACTCGTAGACTTTTTCGACCAGCGTTTTAATCCTAAGAAAAAGCGCAATGAGAAAAAAGAGGAAGGTATTCTTGAGACTATTAAGGAACAGTTAGATAACGTTAGCAACTTGGATGATGACCGAATTATTCGTCGTTATCTGGATATGATGTCTGCAACGTTACGTACAAACTTCTATCAGGCAGACGATGCCGGCAATGAAAAATCATATGTATCATTTAAGATGATGCCGGAACTCATTCCTGACATGCCATTACCACTGCCTAAGTTTGAAATTTTTGTTTACAGTCCTCGCGTTGAAGGTGTGCACCTGCGTGGCGGCAAAGTTGCCCGCGGCGGTCTTCGTTGGTCTGATAGACAAGAAGACTTCAGAACAGAAGTACTCGGCCTAGTAAAAGCGCAACAAGTTAAAAACACGGTGATCGTGCCGGTTGGTGCAAAAGGTGGTTTCGTTTGTAAGAACCTACCTGTAGGCGAAGGTCGCGCAGCTATTCAGGCTGAAGGCCAAGCATGCTATCGCACTTTCATCACCAGCTTGTTAGATATTACTGACAACATTGTAAATGGTGAAATTGTTCCTCCTAAGGATGTTGTTCGCCTTGATGATGACGACCCTTATTTGGTTGTTGCTGCAGATAAAGGCACCGCCACATTCTCTGATATCGCAAACGGTATTGCGGAAGAGTTTGGGTTTTGGCTGGGCGATGCATTTGCATCTGGCGGTAGTATTGGATATGACCATAAGAAAATGGGTATTACTGCGCGCGGCGGATGGGAGTCGGTTAAACGTCATTTCAGAGAAATTGGTATCGACTGTCAGACCACTGACTTTACCGCTGTTGGTGTGGGTGACATGGCAGGTGACGTATTCGGTAACGGTATGTTGCTATCAGAGCATACGCGACTAATCGCTGCGTTTAACCATTTACATATTTTCTTCGATCCAAGCCCAGATGCAGCAGCAACTTATAAAGAGCGTCAACGCCTGTTTGAGAATCCAAGCCTAAGCTGGGAAGACTATGACAGTAAGCTGATTTCAAAAGGCGGTGGCGTATTTAGCCGCGCGTCTAAATCTATCAAGCTTACACCTGAAATGAAAAAGTGGTTAGGTACGCGTCAGCTAACGATGACGCCTAATGAGCTAATTCACAATATATTGAAAATGCCAGTCGACCTACTGTGGAACGGTGGAATCGGTACGTATATTAAGAGCAAGAAAGAATCTCACTCAGACGTAGGTGACCGTGCTAATGATGACTTACGCGTCAATGGTCGTGACGTACAAGCTAAAATTGTGGGCGAGGGCGGTAACTTAGGTCTAACGCAGTTAGGTCGTATTGAATATGCGTCTAACGGTGGCCGAGTTAACACTGACTTCATCGATAACGTAGGTGGGGTTGATTGCTCGGATAACGAAGTAAACATCAAAATCTTGCTTAACAGCCTAGTTAACGACGGTGAACTTACGCTTAAACAGCGTAATAAGTTGCTCTACGATATGACCGACGATGTAAGTCGAATTGTACTGAAAGACTGCTACCGTCAAACTCAGTCTATCTCTATTACTGAGTTAGCTGGCGTTAAGCAACTTAAAGAACAGCTTCGCTTTATCCACGGTCTTGAGCGTGAAGGTCAGCTAAACCGTGAATTGGAATTTATACCAAGTGACGATGAGATTTCTGATCGCGTAGCCACGGATCAAGGTTTAACTCGCCCAGAGTTAAGCGTATTGATTGCGTACGGCAAAATGGTACTTAAAGATGCGCTTAATATTCCGGAAATCACTGACAATCCTTACCACGGTAAGTTGTTAGTAGAAGCCTTCCCTAAAGTGCTCCGCGAAAAATTCGCAACACACATGCAACAGCATCCGCTTAGAAGCGAAATTATTGCGACTAAGTTAACCAACAACATGGTTAACGACATGGGCCTTAACTTCGTGTTTAGAATGCAGGAAGAAACTGGCGCAAGTGTGAGCGAAATTGCTGACGCATACGCAATTGTTCACGGTATCTTTAACATGAAGACGCTGTGGGAGCGCATCGAACAACTGGATAACGTTATTCCAGCTCAGCTACAGCTTAAAATGTTAGATGAAGCACGTAGAATTATGCGTCGCGCTTCGCGCTGGTATATTCGCCACGGTAATAAGACGCAATCCATTGAAGAAGCCATCGCGAGCTACCGTGGTACCTTCGATATATTATCGAAGAACCTGCAAAACTACTTGGTTAAAAGCGAATTTACTCAGCTTGAAAACGCTACGCAGAAATACATTGATAAGGGTGTACCAGAAGACATCGCTTATCAGGTTGCAAGCTTCTCTAACATGTTCTCTAGCTTTGACCTTGCGCAAATCGTTGAAGCAGATAAGCATGATACCGATGTAGTCGCTAAGCTTTACTATCAGCTAGGTTCTCGTTTAGAACTTCACTGGTTCTTAGATCAGATAAACAACCAGGCGGTAAGCAACCACTGGCAAGCGTTAGCTCGCGCCTCGTATCGTGAAGAGTTAGATTGGCAGCAGCGTTCCATTGCAGCTAACCTGCTAGCTTCTCGCGAAGACGTAAGTAGTGCAGATCAAATTCTTGATGAGTGGATTGAAAGCAATCAAGTCCTACTTAAGCGCTGGTATCACATGATGTCTGAGTTTAAGACCAGTACAACGCACGAATTTGCGAAATTTTCTGTCGCTTTACGTGAATTGATGCTTTTAAGCGTGAAGTCTAACCATTAGAATACACGCACCTTAATGATTTAAGCCCTGTTTATCAGGGCTTTTTATTGGCCGACTGAACATTGCTGTACATTTTTGAAGCATCGTTTGTAAAAGCAAACCTCATACAAGCGCAATATACGTTGATGATCAACAGGCCCTTAATTAGCGAGCGGTAATAATAACCATGCAATCTCTAGTGCAAAAATTCTTGCTTCAGTGTGAACCTGAAAAAAGTCACGATTTCACCATTAACTGGTTAAACAAGACCCAACATACACCGCTGAAATGGATGTACAGCACACCGACGATAAAAAAGCCCGTTACCGTTGCCGGCATGACCTTCGATAATCCGGTAGGACTTGCCGCCGGTCTTGATAAGAACGGCGATTGTATTGATGCATTTGCGAGCATGGGATTTGGTTTTGTTGAGATAGGCACGGTAACGCCTCGTCCGCAGCCAGGAAACCCAAAACCTCGTTTATTCAGAATTCCGGAAAAGCACGCCATTATTAATCGCATGGGATTTAATAATAAAGGTGTTGATCATCTTGTCGAACAAGTGAAAAAGGCTCAGTTTAAAGGGCCTATTGGTATTAATATTGGTAAAAATAAAGATACCGAAGAAGCGAATGCGCTCGACGATTACCTGATTTGTTTAAACAAAGTTTATCCTTACGCAAGCTACGTCACTATTAACATTTCGTCACCGAACACACCTGGCCTAAGAAACCTCCAATACGGTGAAGCGCTCGATAAGCTGTTAGTTGGCCTAAAAGCAGCACAGGAAACGCTAACGCAAACCCACGGTAAATATGTGCCGCTGTTCATTAAAATAGCGCCAGATTTGAGCGATGTGGAAATTGACAGTATTGCTGCTTCGCTAATTAATAGCAAAATGGATGGTGTAATTGCTACTAATACGACACTTTCACGTGATGCCGTTGCCGGATTACAGCACGCTGAGGAAATGGGCGGTTTAAGTGGCTCAGTTATGACAGATATGAGCTTAGAAGTAACACGCAAGCTAAACAAAGCACTTGACCGCGCTATTCCTATTATTGGCGTTGGTGGTATTGACTCACCCGAAGCGGCACAAGCACGCTTGGACGCTGGCGCATCACTGGTGCAGGTCTACTCGGCTTTTATTTATCAAGGCCCATCGCTCGTTAAACGCATCGTAAACGCGTTATAATATACCCAAACCAATCTCTCGTGTACGTGCTTTTTCTTAAGCACGTACATCAAAAACAGGTACATGAATGAATACTATTCTGGTTACGACCAGTCGCGGTCTTGACGAACTATTAAAACAAGAAGTGCTACGCCTTTGCCCTGATGCGCAAGTTAAGCAAGGGCCTGGCACTATTCAGTTTGAAGGCTCAAAAGAGGATGCGTATAAACTTTGCTTATGGTCACGCTTAGCTAACCGCGTAGTTTGGGTGTTGGCATCAGGCAAAGCAGGCGATGCAGATGCACTGTATAATACGGCTATGGGTATTGACTGGCAAATGCAGATGGATTCACGTCATACCTTATCTGTACAGTTTATCGGCACAAACTTTGCCATAAAAAACACTCAATTTGGTGCGGTTCGTGTTAAGGACGCCATAGTAGATTCATTTGTAGAGCAAGGCTTACCGCGCCCATCAGTAGAACGAAAGAGCCCTGATATTTCTGTGTATGCAAGACTACATCGCGATAATGTAATTTTAGGCATAGATTTAGCGGGGGCAAGTCTGCACCAACGCGCATACCGACAAGAAACCGGTGACGCGCCGCTTAAAGAGCATATCGCAAGCGCAATGCTAATGCGTAGTGGATGGACAGAGAATACCGATGCGCCATTGGTCGATTTGATGTGTGGCTCGGGCACCATCGCGATTGAGGCAGCCTACATCGCTCGCAATATTGCGCCAGGTATAAAGCGTAAGTATTGGGGCTTTACTAAGTGGCTCGGCCACGAAGAGAAGCTTTGGGATGATTTGGTAGAACAAGCTATTTCCGCGCAAAAGCCTAGCTGCAGTGGTATTTACGCGGGTGATTTCAGCCGTAAAATGGTAGCAATTGCAAAAGCAAACGCTGATTTTGCTGGCGTATTTAACGATATTTCGTTCTCACAGCAAGACGCAACAAAATCTTCTCCGCCCGTTGCCACACCAGGCTACGTCGTTTCAAACCCTCCTTACGGAGAACGTTTGGGCGAGCTAACATCGTTAATACCGCTATTTAGTGATTGGGGTAAGCGTTTTAAAGAAGCCTGGAAGGGATGGCATGTGTCGCTTCTTAGCAGCAATCGTGATTTGCTTCGGGTTTTAAAGCTTCGCGCCACCAAAGACTATGCCATGAATAACGGTAAGCTGGAATGTCGTTTAGCGAATTATGTGTTGGATGAAGAAAACACGGTACAGTTTAGCGAGGACGCTAGCAACCACGAGTTTGCTAATCGTTTGAAGAAAAACCTCAAACGCATGAAAGGCTGGATCAAGAACGCTAACACTAACTGTTACCGCATATACGATGCTGACCTGCCAGATTATAACGTTGCCGTAGATAGATATGGTGACTGGCTGGTCGTTCAAGAATACGCGCCGCCAAAAACGGTTTCTGAAGATAAAGCACGCAAGCGTCTGCAGGAAGTCTTGCTTCATTTGCCAGCAGTAACAGGTGTTTCACCAAGACAGATAGCGCTTAAAGTGCGTAGCCAACAAAAAGGTACAAAACAGTACGAGAAAATTAATCAGACTGGCGACATGATGGAAGTGTTTGAAAATGGCGCTCGTTTCCTGGTTAACCTTACTGACTACTTGGACACAGGCCTTTTCTTAGATCACCGTAATACCCGCCAAAAAGTGCAGGCGTTGTCCCAAGGTAAAGACGTTCTTAACTTGTTTTCATATACGGGTAGTGTGTCGGTATTCGCCGCTAAAGGTGGCGCAAAGTCTGTAACGACAGTGGATATGTCTAATACTTATTTAGAGTGGGCAAAGAAGAACGTAGCGCTGAACAAACTCACTGCGCCTCATGCTTTTATTCAAGCTGACTGCACCACTTGGTTAGGCACGCATAAAGGCAAATACGACTTAATTTTTATCGACCCACCGTCATTTTCGAATTCAAAGCGTATGCAAAATACGTGGGATGTGCAGCGCGACCACGTAAAAATGCTTACCGATGCTAAAGCGTGCTTAAAAGAGCAGGGGATCATCATCTTCTCTAACAACAAGCGTGGCTTTAAGCTAGACGAATCAGCCATCAGTGAACTGGGCTTGTCAGTAGACAATATTACCAAAGACACAATTCCAGAAGATTTTGCACGTAAAGGCAATATCCATCAGTGCTGGGTACTAGCTTCATGAAAATTTATTTTTACACCGGGCCGCAATGTAGCCTGTGCGACTTAGCCGATGTTGAGCTTCAACAAACGTCTATGTTTTCATCGCTTAATATAGAGAAGGTTAACATTCGCACTAGCACTGAGCTTTATCATTTGTACGGTGCAAGGATCCCCGTTTTGAAACGGGCAGATAACGAAAAAGAAATTGGCTGGCCTTTTAATACAGCCGATTTAGAGGAGTTTCTTCAGTGAGCATTTTGCAGTTAAAAAACATCACTGTTATTTATGGAAATCCGCCGCTGTTAGACGGTGTCGAACTGGTTGTACAGCCTAAAGAGCGCGTTTGCCTAGTAGGTCGCAACGGTAGTGGTAAATCAACGCTAATGAAAGTTATCGCTGGCGATATTATTGCCGACGATGGGCAGCGTATAATTGAAAATAATACGGTCGTTGCGCGCTTAGAGCAGGACCCGCCTCAAACCACCGATGTGACGCTTTTTGACTATGTTGCCGAAGGCTTATCTGACGTAGGTGAAACACTGAAAGCCTACTTTCATCAAACCCGTATCGTTGGTGAAGATCCAAGCGAATCAAATTTAAATAAATTACAGCGACTACAAGAACAGTTAGAAGCCAGAGACGCGTGGCAGTTTGAACAGCAAATTGAACAGACGCTAACCATGCTAAAGCTAGACCCTGAGATATCGCTATCTACTCTTTCTGGGGGATGGCGTAGAAAAGCAGCGCTAGCTCGTGCGCTTGTTCGACAGCCGGATTTGCTCCTTTTAGACGAACCAACTAACCACCTTGATATTGAAATGATCCGCTGGCTTGAATCCAGCTTGAGTAATTACCAAGGCGCAATTGTGTTTGTGAGCCACGACCGTGCATTTATACGTGCCATGGCTACGCGAATTATTGATCTAGACCGCGGCTCGGTTACGAGCTATCCGGGTAACTACGAAACTTATTTAGAAAAGAAGCAGCACGATTTAGAGGTTGAAGCTTCACAAAACGCTGAGTTTGATAAAAAACTAGCGCAAGAAGAGGTATGGATTCGTCAGGGCATCAAAGCCCGCCGTACCCGCAACGAAGGCCGAGTAAGAGCGCTGAAAAAACTACGCGAGGAGCGTAAAGCGAGAAGAGCGGTTCAGGGCAATGCGGTAGTCAATCAACACCAGGGCGCGCGCTCTGGAAAGATGGTGTTTGAAGTAAAAGACTTAAGCTATAGCATTGAAGGCAAGCCTATTGTTAAAGGGTTAAACCTGAATGTTTTGCGTGGTGACAAGCTTGCTCTCATTGGTCCTAATGGTAGCGGTAAAAGTACGCTTATCAAGCTTCTACTCGGCGAACTCCAGCCCGATAGCGGCAACTGCAAACAAGGCACTAACCTTGAAGTTGCTTACTTTGACCAGCACCGCCACGGGCTGGATTTAGAAAAGTCTGTGATAGACGCGGTAGGCGACGGTAAACGCGATCTGATGGTAAATGGCCACCCACGCCATGTGATCAGCTACTTACAAGATTACTTATTTACGCCTGAACGCGTTAACGCCCCGGTTAAGTCGCTATCAGGTGGAGAGAAAAACCGCCTGATGCTAGCAAAACTGATGCTTAAACCGAGCAACGTTTTGGTGCTGGATGAGCCTACCAATGACTTAGACGTTGAAACCTTGGAAATGCTCGAAACCTTACTCAACGAATATACCGGCACCGTGCTTTTAGTCAGTCACGATAGGGAATTTGTTGATAACGTAGCAAATAGTAGCGTGGTATTCGAAGGTAATGGAATGCTTCGCGAATTTATTGGGGGTTTCACTGACGTAGAAAACTGGTATAAAGAGCAACAGGAAAAACGTCAGCAAATCGAAAAGGAAGAAAAAGCCAAGGTAAAGAATGAAACTAATTCAGCTTCAGACAGTCCTAGTGCTAAGTCTTCTCCCCGTAAGACGAAAAAGCTATCATACAAAGACCAGCGTGAACTTGAGTCCTTACCGAAAGAACTAGAAACACTTGAGGAAGAGCTTGAGGCTATGCAAGAAAAAGTGAACGACCCGGACTTTTTCAAACAAGACAGTGACATTACTGCCAAGGCGTTAGCCGAGTTGGCAGATAAAGAAGAATTACTTTCCCAGAAATATGCGCGCTGGGATGAACTAGAAAGTATGCTGGAAGATAATCAGCAGTAAATAGGATTTTAAATGAAACGAACTCAGCTTGCCGCCGCCGTTCTGTTGGCAACAGGAAGTGTTTCGGCATTCGCCGCGACCTATTCAGTGACGCCTCTTCCTTTACAGGATACCGCTAGAAACAATTTTGCTCGTTCGATTGATAACTCAGGCAAAATGTTGTCTGTCGTTCAACTGGAGTTTAATCCACCAATCGACGCAGAGCAGCTTGAAGAAGACACGACTTTTTTTGACCAGTTCGGTGAGAGTCTAGAAAACGAAGATGACGCACGCCAGGGTGTTTTTACAGACATAGACTACACCACGGTAGTAAACTATCTTCTATCGAACCCAAATCTTACAACGGGACAGAAGCTAGCGTCGTATAGAACCTATGCAACCGACACTCAAGATATATCATTAGTACCAGGTCTTGATGAAGTTACAGACAAATTTGATGACTATACGCGATCTGTTGAATCGACTGGTCGTGACAGCTTGAACGGTAACTTTATTGTCGGTGATTCTTCGGGACTGGTTGTTCTAGACCCATATGAGAACGAAGATGGCGATACATTAAACTACACGTATCCAGAGTCAGCACAACAAGCCTTTGTTCAAGCATCTGGAGAGACTAAAGTACTTCCAGCTGTTGATGACACTGTAGGAGGGTTCTCTTCAGCTCGAGCAATAAACGCAAACTTACAGGTTGCAGGTTTCAGTACTGTTAGTTTCCGCGATGATGTTGCCGATGCTGTTGAAACGTGTACAGACGATGAGTCTCGTGGTGACACATCTGAAGGTCGCTGCCTGTTTACTATTTATAATGGCGATTTTGCTGTTCCACGTATTTCTAGCTACTTCATTAATTCATCTACAAATTACTTACCGAGCTTCGTATTGCTGTCTGAGGTTAACGCTACCATTTGGCAGATCGATGTCAACGGCGATGTAATCAGCACCGATACCTACCCGTTATTATTTGAACCTGATGAAGACGATACACGCCACTATTTCACGTATGCCTATGACATAAATAACCAAGGTATCGCAGTCGGTGAAGGCCTTACTGGAGATCGCATTACGATAACGCGCCCAAATACATCAGGCAGAACTGAAAGTGAACGAGTTGCAACGGTTTTCAGAGACGGTGAAACCATTGAACTTCTTCCACGCGAAGAAAATATCATTAGCCAGGCTATCGCAATTAATGATGAAAATTGGGTGACGGGTGCAGTGCTTCGTTCACAAAGCGATATCGCACGCTCTCGTTTGTTTGTATACAACCTTGATACCCAAGAACAGCATTACCCTGATGGCTTCTTCGTGAGTGCTGGTGTGACTGCGAATGCCATTAACAATAATAATATCGTGGTGGGTAAGGCAGACGTGGATGCAACGAGTGATACGCTTCGCGATACAGCGGCATTTATGTACAACATTGATACTGAAGAGTTTACTAACTTAAATGATTTAGTTTCTTGTGATAACCCTTATGAGCTAATTGAAGCAGTAGATATCAACGATGATAATGAGATCATTGCGAATGCGAGAATTAAAGCTACGAACAAGTATGTAACGGGTAACGATATAATTAATTCAGACGGTGAAACAGAAGAAATCGACTCCGTAGTGGCGGTTAAACTGTCTCCGTTATCGAATGGTTCCATAGATGAATGTGAAATTCCTGAGGACGAACAGCCCTATGAGCGAAAAGGAGCTGCAACAGGTTTACTCGCATTTTTTGGTCTATTTGCTGCAGTATTTATGCGTAGACGTTTAAAGAAATAGCTGACCATTTGGACAATATGTAATCAATATTAAAAGAGCCACCTATGCGTGGCTTTTTTTATGCCTAAAAAACGTAAAAAAAGACATATTTATGCATAAAAAATGTAACATAAATTTCATAGAAACTTCATTTATTTAAATTTTGTCAAGCCCTTTTATTTTTTATTTTTCTTGAACCATTTAGTTAATTGCACTATCACAGTATTGTACGCAATCACTTTTCCGGCACTATCAACCGAAATGATGTAGAGCGCTCGAGAAAATGATTTGTTGTACTTTCAACAAACAAAAGAGGCTAATCAATGAAAAGACAAAAAAGAGATAAACTGACACGCGCCCATTCGAAAGGCTATCAAGCTGGCATTAGCGGTCGTTCAAAGGAAAATTGTCCATTTCAGCAAAACGATGCACGTTCACAGTGGTTAGGTGGATGGCGCGAGGCAGTAGAAGACAGACACTTAGGTTTAAGTGTTAAATAACACTTCTCTTTTATGAACTGATTATGCAAAAAGGAAAGCCCCTGAAAAGGGGCTTTTTTGTTGGTCAACGTTAATTGACCTTATAGCTCTATAAAGGCAGTTTAGAAGTTTGAGGTATCTTGGAACAAGCCAACTTTCAAATCTTTCGCTACGTAAATCTCACGGCCATCAACTTCTACTGAACCATCTGCCATACCCATGAAAAGTTTACGCTTTATCACGCGCTTCATCGTGATCTTATACGTTACCTTCTTAGCGGTTGGAAGGATTTGACCGGTAAATTTAACTTCACCTACACCTAAAGCTCGGCCTTTACCAGGGCCGCCGCTCCAACCTAAGAAGAAACCAACTAACTGCCACATCGCGTCTAGGCCTAGGCATCCCGGCATTACCGGATCACCTGGGAAGTGACAATCAAAAAACCATAAATCGGGGGTAATATCTAATTCAGCGATAATTTCGCCTTTCCCATGTTCACCGCCATCTTCTGTAATTGAAACTACGCGATCCATCATTAACATGTTAGGTGCGGGAAGTTGACTGTTACCTGGGCCAAACATTTCACCACGGCTACACGCCAATAAATCTTCTTTGTTAAAACTATTTTTCTTCTCTGACATTCCCAACTCGTTGCTGTTATTAAAGTGACGCTGCTAATTTAGCGAACAGTTGTACGCCAAACAACTCTGAACAGTCATTTTTCTGAAGAAAAACGCATGCTAATATAGGTTTAGCAACTTTGGCTTGTACAAACATCGTTCTACACGTGTGATTTTTGTACTACTTCTAAATACAAGCTCTACAGTAACGTAACATTGTGTGAAAACTATGACAGAACAAACAACGAAAAAAAGCATTAAAAAGAGTGCCGCAGATAGAGCTAAAGCCAACGCTGATAAACAACGAAGATTCAGAGAAAGGCAAAAAGACGCAGGTAAGAAACTTGTAAGAGGCTATGTTAGCCCTGAAGCAAAGGCATGTTATGACGAAATACGCGACAAAACTGGCTGGACTGACAGTGAAGCTATGTCAAATGCCATGCGGCTTATGTACGCAGCTTACAAATGTGGACAAATTAAACTACTGAATGAATGGCTTCGCAAAAATAACCGTTAGCCGGTTTATTTAATTTTTGTTTTCAGCCATGCACGACTCGGACTATTTTGCATGGTGTGGCGTTTAACAATGCGATGCGCTTCTTTAACCACATCATCTCGCTCGCGATAGTCCCATAAGCGTTTTGCCGTGATGCGATTATTCTCTGTTATATCAACGAGCGGTTCAACGTAGTCGCGTTCAACGTCAAAATCTAACATTTGCGCTTCTAGGGGCGGCAATAAGTGAGGGGCGTGAACAGCTTCACTGGGTAATTTAGCAAGTTCTGGCACCCACTTTTTGATAAATACACCTTCAGGATCTAATTTTGAAGATTGTGTTGCAGGGTTGTATAACCGCACGGTGTGAATGCCGGTTACGCTAGCCTGCATCTGTATTTGGGGGTAATGAATACCTGGCTCAAAATCTAAGAACTGTGTTGCCAAATAATGCGCTGCCTTTAGCCAGTGTACATTTAGGTGATGACACAGAAAACTGGTTACCATGGCGCGCATTCGAAAGTTTAAGTACCCGGTATACTTAAGTGCTCGCATGCAGGCATCTACCAACGGATAGCCGGTCAATCCCATTGTCCAAAGGTAAAAGCGACGCTCGGCTTCTGGACCATCTATAAACGGAAAGTTTTCGTATCCACTATTCATTGGTCGCCATTCAATACTGTGTTCGCTCTCAAATTTTTGAATAAAATGGCAGTGCCAATGTAACCGAGACGTTAAAGCGGCTAGGGAGCGACTCCATTGTTTTCTATCAGAATTCGGCAGTAACTTTTTCGTCTGCTTTTGATGTTGGACGCTTTGGTAAACTTGCTTAATTGATAGATTGCCCCATGCCAAGTAGGGACTTAAACGAGAACATGCCCGTCTTGCATATTCCGGCTTAGAAATATGTTGATGGTAGTATTGTCCTCTAGCATCGAAAAAATCTTTTAATACTTGCCAAGCACGCCTTTCACCGCCTGGCTGCATCTTGTTTAATTTTTTTAACTTGTCTAAAACATCCTGCCGATAATAATTCGCTTTCTCGCTACAATGAGTGCCGGTTTGATTAGTAATATGACAATCAAACAGACCAAGCTCATCTAAATTTTTGCAAGCAGTGTTGATGTTGTTATGCTGGGCCCAGTCGACCCAATTAACGCTATTTATATCAATATCATAGGTTTTCGTTGTAAAGTGACGATCCCAGTTTTGCTGCCATTGCTCACGGTGAGGCAAACCACGCATCACTGCGCCATACTGGGACTCAATATGGTTTATTTTCTTTTTCTTCAAATAGTTACTTACTAAAATGTCACGGTTATGCGTAACGCTCAACCCTATTTCTTGGTAACTCCTAACTGCTGAAATGGCGTAGTGCTGGGCAATAAGTTCGAGCGCATCAATAACTTCACAGTGTAAGGTCAGTAAACGGGCGCCTGAAGGCAACTGGGCGTTAATGTCGTCGATACTTTGCTGGATAAATTGCCAATGACGCATGTCCATATGCGGGTCGGCTATAAGGGAAGGTTCCCAACAAAAAAGCGGAAGAATGTTTTCGTTTTTTTCAACTGCACGGTAGAGAGGCTCGTGGTCTCGAAGACGAAGGTCACGTTTAAACCATATGACAGTGACCGATTGTTTAGAATGTACTGGAACCATACGACGAACTAACTACAACCACTTTTTACGAAATTGGCCGTCCGAATCATAAATCTCAGTCTGCTTTTGAAGGTTGAACTGTCTGTGGCCGCGAGGGTCGCTTCCAACACCAGCTAAGTAAAGCCAATTGCCCCAATTACTCCCCACATCGTAATCGATTAATTGATGCTCAAACCACGCTGCACCGTATCGCCAGTCCTGCCTTAGTTCGTGAACCAAACAGCTCGCAACCAGTTGCCTGCCTCGGTTTGACATATAGCCAGTTTCAGCGAGTTGTCGCATGCAAGCATCGACTATCGGATAACCGGTTTTTCCTTCGCACCATAACGCAAAGGTTTCCGGACAATGCTGTGTCGACGGCTTTTTACCCTGGATACCGCTAAAACGAAACCAATTGGCCCCGTATTTACACTGTAACCAATGAAAAAATTCGCGCCAAAGTAATTCAAAGTATATCCAATAAGTGGAATCGTTTTTTTCAACGGTTGCTTCAAACTGTTGAACTTGCCGAATGACTTCCCGTGCAGACAGCGACCCGTTCGCTAACCAGGCCGAAAGCTTGGTACTGTCTTGCCAAGTATCTAAAGCGTTCCTTGTGTCTTTATACGTTGCTGCAGCTTTCCAATCGAAGAGATAAGTATTTAAATGCGTCAGCGCTGCTGTTTCACCTCCAACAAACGATGATTGAGACGGGCTTGGTAAATCAGTATCAATGGCGAATAAAAAAGACTCATCTAATTGCGGTGTAAAAGGGCTTGGTAAGCTTTCCATGGGTGGATGGACAGATAATGGCTTACAGTGCTTTTCTACTTTTCTGCGAAACGGACTAAAAACGTCGGGCATCTCTTTTATGTTGAAAGGAAGGGTTTGTGCATCAAATAAGCCAAACGTCGGAGTTTCTATTACTGTTACCGAATCGAAAAAGCGCTTTACTGTATTTAATTGTGCTCTCTCATTAAAACCACAGTGCTCGCTTACCCCAAGGTGAGAATATGGTCCGGACTTCATCAATTGAACTAAACGCTCAGCAGGGTCGCCTTTGACAATGAGCAAATCATGTCCGAGCTTAGCTAATTGCCGTTTTAAATCCACAAGTGTTTGAAGCAGGAATGTGTGCCTATGTTTCCCCATAGGCGCAAAACCATATGTCGTAGGTGTAAACGCTTTATCATCAAGAATATAAAGAAAAGTAACCTGCTGAACTGCTTCACACAGCGCAGAAATAGCAGCATTATCGTGAAGTCTAAGGTCATGTCGAAACCAATATAAACCTCGTTGATTGTTGTTCGTACGTTTTGTTTGTTGGTGGTGATTTATCATACTAATTTTGAGTACTTTTTTACTATTTCTACGGATCCTGAATCCGAGTCTTATCGTAGTACATGCAATACGAATAATATTAAGATTTGGCGCAATGCCTGAGGAAAAAAAGTGACCGTTCCCGTTAGTATAATGTGGTTCAGACAAGACCTACGTGTAAAAGACAATCCGGCCTTAAACGCTGCCTGTGATATGGGAAAAATAGTACCCATCTACATATATGATGACACTGCACCTAATGGCAGAGAGCCTGGGGGGGCAAGTAAATGGTGGCTGCATCATTCACTCTCGTCGCTCAATAAACGCTTGAACGGACATTTACAAATATTTAAGGGTGACCCACAGACACTTATTCCAAAGTTAATGAAATCATTTAACGCTAAAGGTATCTTTTGGAATCGGTGCTATGAGCCATGGCAAATAAACCGCGATAAAACGATCAAGAAAACCTTAATCGAGCATGATTATGAAGCCCATAGCTGTAACGGCAGCTTACTATGGGAGCCAATGAAAGTATTAAAGAAAGACGGTACACCGTATCGCGTATTTACACCCTACTACAAGAAGGGCTGCCTGCAGGTTGAAGAGCCTCGTTATCCCAAAGCACCACCCGCACGTATTACTTATGCGGATGTCGACAACGACAGCGATGGATTAACATCGCTAGACTTACTCCCTTCCATCAACTGGGATGCAACCATTGAAAAAGAGTGGTCACCAGGCGAAGACGGCGCCGCTGATAATTTAGCTGACTTTATTGAAAATTCAGCACGTAAATACAAAGACGGCAGAGACATACCGTCAGCCAATGGGACATCGCGTTTGTCGCCGCATTTACACTTTGGTGAAGTGTCTCCAAATCAAGTTTGGTACGCGATAAAAGACCAGTTTGGAAATAGTGAAAACAAAAGCATTGAAACCTACTTGAGTGAGTTAGGTTGGCGCGAGTTCAGCTATTATTTGCTGTTCCATTTTCCTACTTTGCCTAATAAGAACTTCAACGAAAAGTTCGATAAGTTTCCTTGGCGCACAGATGCGAAAGCGCTCAAAGCGTGGCAAAAGGGAAATACAGGCATTCCTATCGTAGACGCTGGCATGCGCGAACTGTGGCAAACGGGCTACATGCATAATCGAGTTCGCATGATTGTGGGCTCGTTTTTAGTGAAAAATCTATTACTCAGTTGGCATAAAGGCGAGCGATGGTTTTGGGATACATTGTTGGATGCCGACCTTGCGAGTAACAGTGCTAGTTGGCAATGGGTTGCGGGTTCTGGCGCTGATGCTGCGCCTTACTTCAGAATATTTAACCCAATACTACAAGGCGAAAAATTTGATAAAAAGGGCAACTATGTGCGTAAGTATTGCCCTGAATTGAACAAGCTGTCAGACAAGTATATCCATAAGCCATGGGAAGCCCCTTCGGCGATATTGAAAGATGCAGGTATAGAACTTGGTAAGGAATACCCAAAACCTATTGTTGATTTAAAAGCATCGCGTCAACGCGCGCTAGACGCATTCCAAACATTAAAAGAGTAGGGTATGGCAGCACTCATTTTAGTTTTAGGCGATCAGCTTACCGAGACGTTGCCAGCGATTGCTAACGCAGTAAAAAGCAAAGACACAATCTTGATGGCCGAAGTCCGTGAAGAAGCCACCTACGTTAAGCACCATAAGAAGAAGATAGCGTTTTTGTTTAGCGCAATGCGTCATTTTGAAAAAGCGTTGCGAGACGACAATTTTAACGTTAACTATGTTCATTATAGCGACACAAACAATCAGGGCGATTTGCTCGCTCAGGTTAAGCATGAACTTAACGGAAATGATTTTGACGAAGTAAAGGTGACTATGCCCGGAGAGTACCGCTTACTCAAAAGCATGGAGCAATGGGAAAACGTGCTTGGCATACCCGTTAGTATATGTGATGACAATCGCTTTTTATCGTCCCCACAAGAATTCACGGATTGGGCTGAAGGCAAGAAACAACTTCGAATGGAGTTTTTTTACCGTGAGATGCGTCGCAAACACAACGTGCTCATGGAAGGAAAAAATCCCATTGGCGGTAAGTGGAATTACGATGCCCAGAATCGCGAAGCAATGCCTGAAACCCAGAGAGTACCGAAGCATTCTACGTTTGAGATTGATGACATTACTTCGAAAGTTATTGAGCTCGTAAAAAGCGAGTTTAGCGATCATTTTGGCGATATCAATCACTTCCACTTTGCGGTAACTCGAAAAGACGCACTCAGCGTATTGAATACTTTTATAGAAGAAAGATTACCTAACTTTGGTCAGTATCAAGATGCCATGGTGGAAGGCAAGCCTTGGCTTTATCATTCACATATCGCGTTTTATTTGAACTGCGGTTTACTGACGCCAAAAGAAGCTATTCATGCAGCCGAGCAAGCTTACCATGCAGGGCAAGTTCCACTGAATTCTGCTGAAGGGTTCATTCGCCAGATTCTGGGCTGGCGGGAGTATGTTAGAGGGTTCTACTGGCACTTTATGCCAAATCTAAAAACCGATAACTACTTCAATAACAGCCGCGCATTGCCCTCGTTCTTTTGGGACGCCCAGACGAATATGAACTGCATGCGCCAGTGTATTAAAGAAACGCAGCAGAACGCTTATGCCCACCACATACAAAGATTGATGGTTATTGGTAATTTTAGTCTTTTAACTGAACTTAGCCCTGAGGAAGTGCAGGCATGGTATCTGTTAGTGTATGCCGACGCATATGAATGGGTTGAACTTCCTAATGTTGCGGGCATGATTTTGTACAGCGATGGAGGTAACCTAGCAAGTAAGCCGTACGTCGCAAGCGGAAGCTACATCAACAAGATGAGCAATTACTGCAAAAATTGCGGATACCAAGTTTCTAAAAAGACCGGACCAAAAGCGTGCCCGTTTAACTACTTATACTGGCACTTTATTGACAAACACAAGGAAAAATTGAGCAACAATCACCGCATGGCCATGATCTATAAAACCTACGGGCGAATGAAAGAAGAAAATATCGAAACTATGAAGCAAGATGCCTCAACATTCCTGACTAAGCTAACGAAAAATGAAGAAGTCTGATTTACCCACCAAAATTTGTCCTGTTTGTCAGAGACCATTTACTTGGCGCAAAAAATGGGAAAAGAACTGGGAAAATGTACGTTATTGCTCAAAACGTTGCTCAGGAAATAGAAAACCACTGAAAGCAAATGAATGATAGTAGTATACGTTTTTATCAAAGGTAACGCTTCTTTATGACTTGGCCAGGTTAATCATTTGTTTCTTACAGTACGTATAACGCATAGTGAACATACAAGGAGAGTGTTGTGGAAGCACCGATTACCGTAGATAGACTGCGTTTCCTTTTATACAGTGTAAAAGAAAAGCTTTGGGTAAAACCTCTTGGCTTTTGTTTGCTCTCAATATTTGCTGTATTCGTCGCTAAAGTAGCAGACGGGACTTCATTGGCTGAGCATATTCCTGAAATAAAACCCGAATCAGTTGAAACACTGCTTTCAATTATGGCATCTAGCATGATGGTGATCGCCACGTTTTCTGCAGGTACCATGGTTAATGCTTATGCTTCGGCCAGTCAGTCGTCAACGCCGCGTTCTCTAAGCCTTATAATATCCGATGATGTATCACAAAATGCTCTGTCAGTTTTCATAGGCGCATTTATCTATAGTGCTGTAGCGCTTACTGCAATGACTCAAGCTTTTTTCGATGAAGCCGGGCTTTTCATTTTATTTTGTCTAACCTGTCTGGCTTTTTCGATAGTTATTTTAACTTTTATCCGGTGGGTAGACAGCGTTGCACGATTAGGGCGCGTGGGGTCAACGTTATTAAAAGTGGAGCACGCCACGACACGCGCAATTAAAAATAGAATAGATATGCCGTGCTTAGGCGCAGTACCGCAAGAGCAAATAAAAGAGCAGGGGACGCATGCCATTTATACTAAACAAGTGGGCTATATTCAGCTTATAGACATTGCCAAGCTGCAACACTGGGCTGATAAAAACGACGGTTTTATCAATGTTGCCATGTTACCCGGTGAGTTTGTTTCACCAGAGCGTGCCATAGCATATTCAAATAAAAAGGTAGTATCAGATGAAATTGTTGACGCATTTACTATAGGTGAAGCCAGATCCTTTGAGGCTGATCCTCGCTTTGGCTTTATCGTACTAGCCGAAATTGCATCTCGTGCATTATCGCCATCGGTTAATGACCATGGTACTGCAATAAATACCATTAGCAGCATTACACGCCTTATGTTGTTGTGGCACAAGCCCAAATCCGAAACTGAAACCGAAAACTCACAAAGCGATAGCGCTCAGCATGAGGAGTTTAAATATAACCGCATTTCATTGCCTGCGTTAAATGTGAATGATCTTTTTGACGATGCGTACACCAGCATTGCCCGTGATGGTGCTGCTAATATTGAAGTTGCTATCCGAATACAAAAGTCACTAAAAACAATTAAAGCGTGCTTTAAAGATGAAGGTACAGGCATAGAAAGAGATTTTGTTGAGGCGGCGTCTAAGTTAGCGAAGCAAAGTTACGAACGTGCAAAGTTGGCATTGGATTACGAAGACGATATTAAGCGAATTGAGCGCGTTTATAATGATAACTAAACCTGTAATTTATTACTGCCAAAATCACTGCTAAAAATACTTAAAGTAAACAGCTAGCCAGTCTATATAATCTCTGCATACCACAAACCATGTAATCTACGTAAATGATCGATCGAGTTTCTTTTTGTAGTTAATCAGATTAAATCTGATTAACTACAACTCAGATAAACACAGCAACATTTTAAATAGCTAAAAATCCACATTTAAAAAATTAAAGTCTAGTAGAAAAATACAAAGACTGCGTCTTTCTGTTTGTTAGTTATACCCATAATTAATCAAAAAACTAACGTGACGCTACGTGAATGAAAATACATTTTGCGAGGTGTAGTGCTACAGATTTCACGTAGCGCACGATTTATAAATTCCATGTCTAAATCCAAAGTTCATAGCAACTTTCAATAGAAACTACTGACACAATTGAAGCAAGTGCGGTAACGCTGAGGCACAAAAATAGCTGCCACGCATAAAAGTCTGTAAGTAATCACAGCCAACAAAACATCCGAATAAAGTGACATTTTCGCCCTAATCGTCCATATACATAATTGCGCATAATGTATATTATGTTAAATAAAATATCAAAGTTGATGGTGAATGAACCAGATGGAGCTTAGCAAGGTGCTTTACGCTATCCTTCTCGTAATATTTAGGTATTCGTAAGGTTTAATGACAACTAACAAAGATAAATAATGGGACTTAATCATGTTCCTAAAAATATGCATCAGGCTTTAATCTTCTTTGCTTTGAATAATGAACGCACAGTTTGTAATATTAATTACTAGCTCAAATAACCAAAGGCTTAACGCTGATGAGTTAAATAATGGAAACTAATTATTTCTAAGATAAGACGACTAACTGTAAGGTTAAGGTTTTTCTAACATTTAGCGTTACATGTAATAATTACGGCCCGTAAAACTCATTTATTGATTGCTCTTTATTTTAAATACCATCAATTATCTATACTTCTTATTAAATTAAACATCGTGCATGAAGACCGTTCGTTTTTTTAAATTTGGGTGGCGTGGATGGCACGTAGAATTAAAAATAATCGACGCGATGTTTATTGAATTCATATCTTAGTAGACGTCGTTAATTCGGCAACGTACCGTATCGACGTCTTATTATCGTCGTACCGTAGTCGCCATTAGATAGAGGCACTATGAAAAGCGTATAAAAAGCAAAGGTAATAACTTCTAGGTTATCGCCTATTCCGCTTTTGTAACGTTTATTTTTAACTCGTTTGGTTTTGAAAAATGTGCGATTAGCCAGCAAACATGTTGGGAGTAAATCATGTGAAGTATTGCTTTAATAAATAAGCTCTTAGGGTGTTTTTCCATCACTTTTCAGCTTATTTTTTAGGCGTCGCTACGTGAAATCTGAGCGCGCATTAGGGGTGTTACCTTGCAGATTTCACGTAGCGCACGATTTGAATTGCACAAAAAAAGTACTCTCTCAGCATGCCACAAGCCTTATCTAGCGATATGATTTGGAATAATTACGAGATAGGCCAACAATTGACGGCATTGAAACACCCAAACTGTTTATATATACAGTAATATGATAGAGTAGCACTGTACTTGAGATTATAATAGTAAAGCGGTTTGTGGAGTGATGAATGGATTACTGCGTAGCTTCACGCATGATAATTACAGTTATCATGCGTGAATATTGTTATATATCAATAGCTTATCAAGTTCTGTTAAAACTAGCATAATAGTTACAATAATGTCTTCACCAGGTTGCTCAATGCCCTCAAAAACTAATAGCTCATACTTGCTCACAACTCAATTAGTTAGCAGCAACAGTGATAGCAGCTCACAGCCACAAGACTCAAGTAGCGCGACGGTTCCAGCTTTTGATATCGAGTACTCTCGTGGTAAGCAGCACACGTCAGGTTCTGAC